>CASFRF010000050.1 GCA_949297015.1 uncultured bacterium | reverse complement strand
AGTTCTCCAGCAGCCAGGCGATCACCGCCGGATTGCGCCACGGATTGTCCAGCGCAAAGGTGAACTTGATCGGATAGTTGCCGCGTCTGGCCGCCTCGAAGAAGGCGGCAATGGTCTTCAGCGACTGTTCCCGCCCCGGCAACACATCGAAGGCGAACCCCGCCAGACCGGCCCGCAGCGCCCGGCGGATCTCCAGCTCGGCCGCGGTCACCGGATCGACCCGGTAGCCGGGCGGCAGCAGCGGCGTGTTGCGCCAGGGGCTGCCGAAGGCCTCGATGAATTTGGTCGAATCCGCCCGGACCTTGCTCAAATCGCGCTGCGCGTTCGCCACCGACGAGATCTCCGTACTCAGCGGATAGCAGCCCATGTAGTGCGCGTAGATCTCGCGCGGCGGCTCCCCCGGCCGGGGCGGCCGGACCTTGAACTCGATCGGAGTCGCCGGTTCCGCCGCCGCCGCAACCAGTGTCAGCGCCCAGCACAGCCAGCCCAGAGCTTTTCTCATAATCTGGTCACCTCCAGCTTGCGGATCTTGACCGACTGTCCCGCCGGATTCTCCACCCCGACCAGATAGAGCCGGTCCCCGGCGCGGGCGGTGAAGCGCAGACTCTTCTCCACCGTGCCGTCGGCGGGGAAGTTCTGACCGCTCAGCATCCGGCCGTTCACCGGGTCCTCCAGCCGGACTTCGCAGCGCCCGCCGTGACCGGCTTCGGCCTGGAACGAAATCCGGTAGTCGCCGTCGGCGGGAATCCGGAACTCCACCGCCGCCCCGTACTGCGTGTTCGGCCGCAGCACCAGCTGCTGACCGGCGGCATTCCACTCCTGAGTCAGCGAACACTGCGGCAGCGAATAATCCCGCGGTTCCCGTCCCCACGGATACAGCTCGCGGCTGTACCACGGGAACTGGTGCGAGATCACCCATCCCTCCGCCCCGGGCCGCCGTTCCAGATCGGGGAACATGGTGAACGGCTGACCGTCCACCCGGGTGGCGCCGTAACGCCAGACCGGGTGACGCTCCCGGTCACGGTCCGGATTGAAGCTCAGATTCCGCGGCAGATCGGTAGCCGGAGCCCAGACGTAGCCGGACTCATACGCCCGGTCGGGCCGGGTCGGATCGGTCCCCTGACAATACTCCTGATAGTTGTTCACGCCGTCGCCGTCCGGATCGGCCTCCGGATCGACCTCGGGCAGATTCCGGAAATCGCCGTAGCGCCCGAAGTAGACCATCCGGAACCAGTTCGGGAACTTCGACCCCGGCCGCACCGCGTAGTAACCCTCCAGCGACACCGGTTCGGCGTCGCCGAAATCCTCGTGCCAGAGCTTCATGAACTCGGTCGAATACATGGTGGGCGTCGACTGCGGCCGGAACACATGGTCGGCCACGATCGGTTCCGAACACTTGAGCTCCTTGACGGTCTGTCCCCCGCGCTCCACCTTGATCTCGACCGGTCCCGGCGTCAGCGGGAACTGCCGGTAACAGAAGCCCGCCGGCGCCTCGTAACGGATGTCGCGCCCGGCCAGCGTCACCACGCCCGGTTCGGTCAACATGGTGACCACCTCAAGCTTTTTGTCGAGGTCGATGACCCGCGCCGCCTGGAACGGAAAACAGTCCCGTTCGGCACCGACCGGATATTTGTGATAAATGGCGTAGATCTTATCGCTCTCCGGCTTCGGGAAGCGTCCGGTCTTCCACTTTTCGGCGAAGCAGGCGTTGAGTTCGCCCAGCACATACCGCGTCTCGTGGGCCGGGGCCAGAATGGTGTTTTCGGCGTAGTCGTTCCAGGTGGTGAACTGCAGCAGCGTCGCCCCCGTGCGCTCGATCATCTCCCAGCGCCGTATCAAATTCTCCACCGTCCGCCCCTGATGCACCCGCGTCCACTTGGGGTTGTCATACTGATAACAGAGCGCTTCGCCCCACTCCGCGCCGTTTTCCCGGGCGATGGCGGCGAGCTCCACAATCTCCTCCGGCGTGCAGAAGGTCGAGGGCAGAAAACTGCCCAGCGAATCGAACTCCCGCGCCAGCCCCGCCACCGCGCGGCGGAGCATCTCCATCTGAGCATAATTGCGCGCACCCGAGAACCCCCGCAGATAGGAACTCAGCTCAAACTGAAACGCCAGGTTCTTCCCCTGCCCGTAGAGCTGTTCATAATGGCGGAACGGCTTGATCTGCGCGGCGAATCCCTCCGGCGTGCACCACAGGTCGTCCAGCTTTTTCAATTCCGGGAAATCCAGCGTGTCCCGCTCCAGCTGCGGCAATCCCTTAAAATTGGTGTCCGCCGCAAAGTTCGCGGGCACGATCTGTTTCCCGGCGGCCTTGCGCTCAAAATATTCGCGAACGTAGTTTTCCGCATCGCGGGTGTTGTACCCGAAGAACAGCACCTTGCCGTTGCGCCGGGCCAGCTTGGGACTGTTGCCGAACTCGTCCAGAATCAGCTTGATCGCCGCCGGATTGCGATACGGCGCATCCAGACACAGCGTGATCTGAAACGGCAGATCGTACTTCTCCGCCGCCTGAAACAAATGACGCATGGTCTCGATCGCCCGTTCCCGGCCCGCGAACACGTCGATGGCGAAGCCGTCCACGCCCGCCCGGATCGCCCGCCGGATGTCCAGCGCCGCCGCCTCCACCGGATCCGCCCGGTAGTCCCGCGGCACCAGCGGCGGATTGTAAAACGCTCCGCCGATGGCGTGATCGTACTCCCCGGAGTCGTACTTGAGCTTGGCCGGATAGGGGTCCCCGAACTTGTCCAGCGGGAAACACCCCATGTAGTGCGCAAACAGCTGCTTCGGCGGCCCGGCGGCGGCCGCCGCCGCGGTCAGCGCGGCGCTCAAGGTCAACAACGTTTTCGTCATCGTCATATCTCCCCCCCTCACTTCTGATGCTGCTTATACAACTGGATCGGTTTGCTCTCCCCCTTCGCTGCGGCCGCCGCCAACGCCGCCTCCGGCGAGAACGGCGAAGGCAGCGTCAGCACGCTCATGACCTGCGGAAACTCCCCCGGCAGATCCCGCCGGTTGACGAACCGGTTGTGCAGAATCGAGCCCGCCGGCACCTCGATGTCCGAAGCCTCGAAGAACTTCGCCGTCTCGCCCCGGAGGTCGAACTCCAGCTTCGGCACATAGAACGCCGCCTGCCGGAGCTTCAGCATCGACGGTCCGGCCTGAAACCGCAGCGCCTGCGCGATCACCGTCAGATTCGTCACTTCCGTCTTCCCGCCGTTGAGCATGATCTGTCCCTGACGAGCCCCGTCGCCGATGGCCAGCACTCCCTCGAGTACCACCGGCGCTTCGCCACTCCCACCCCAGGTGAACTGCCGGAAATTATTGACCAGAACCAGATTTTCCACCCGGTGATTCGCCGCCGCTCCCAGCTGATACTCCAGCCCGTTCCCCCAACAGTCGGCAATGTACACGTTGCGAGAAACACTGTGGGAATCCATCACATGGTTGATCCCGTTCTCGCACTCCCGAATCACCGCGCCATCCAGTTCGATCTCACAGGTCCCGTGCGCGCTCACCCCCTCGTCACCACACTGATAGGCATTGCAATTCAACAGTTTGTAATTCTTCCCCCGGCCGTGAATGTTGAAGCCGTCATTCCAGACATGCCGGACATTCACGTTCCGGACCACAATATCCGTGCTGTACAGCCCGAACCCGACGCCGCGCACAAACAGCTCGCACTCCGGAGCCCCCTGCGCCCCGGCCGCCGGACGATAATAAATGTCCAGCCCGATCCGGCACCACTCCCCCGGCTCCAGCCGGGCCACCAGATCCCCCTGCACCGCCGCCTTGCCGTCGATCGTCAACGCACTGACCCCCGCCAGCCCCCGGTACCGCAGCGCCCCGATCTTGCTGTGCGAACGCTCAAACCGCGCCGGATCCAGCTCCACCTTGCTCCCGTCCGGCAACGTCGCCTCAAACTTCCGCCCCTTGAGCTCTTCCCCCTTGGCCGGAAGATAGTACAGCAGCTTTTCCCTGACCGCATAACACCACTCGCCCGGCAGCAGCGCGTCCCGGTCCAACCGCGCATAAACCGCCTTCCCTCCCGTCGCCAGCACACTGACCCCGGGCTCCTCCGCATACGCACCCGTTACCTTAAACCGCTCCTCCCCCGCCGGCTGCCACTCCCCGGCCCCGATCGTCCGCGCCCCCGACACCGTCTGCTGATTCCCCTCCACCGTTATCGGCTGACCCTCGCTACCCGCCGCCTTCCGGAACACAAAATCCTGACGGTACAACTCCCCCGTCGGTGCCAGATACACCGTGTCCCCGGGCTTCAACTTCGACTCCAGCGCCTTAAACGTCGCCATCGGCGCCCCCGACGCTCCGTCGTTCGCATCGTTCCCCTTCACATTATCCAGATAATAGTCCGCCCCCGTCAGCGGCAGCGCCGCAAACGCCAGCAACCAGAATAAATTCTTCATCCTTACTGTCCTCCTTGAATATTTTACGCTACCAATATCAGATCCTGATTCTATTATAGCAAAAACCAATTCCCATGTCAAGAGAACCTCCCGAAAAAAATACTTTTTTTCTTGAAATCAGCAGGATCGGCATTATGGTACACCTCATGAACAAGACGCACGAGATTTCCAAACGACAGAGTATCCGAGACCTGGTCGTGACCAAAATCGCCGACGGAAGCTGGCCTCCCGGGTCCCGCATTCCAACCCGAACCGATTTCCAGCGGGACTTCCAGGCCACCGTCGTCACCGTCAATTCCGCCTTGCGGCCCCTGGTTCAGGAGGGGTTCCTCACCGCTTCCGGCAAGGCCGGAACCCGGGTCCACCCCATGCCGCCCCCCTTCGCCCATTTCGCCCTGATCTTCCCCGAACAGTTCGATACCGAAAACCCCGAACTCAAATTCAAGGACGCTTTCCTCGCCGCCACCGCCGAGGTCTCCGCCGAACAGGGCTTCACCTTTCATCAATATCATCAGTTCAGCAGCCATGTGGACAACCCCGGCTATCTCCGCCTCGCCGAAGACCTCCGCGCCCGCCGCCTCGCCGGCATCCTTTTCGTCAACTGGGCCTACGGCATCGAAACCACCCCCCTCTTCGCCCAGATCCAGTTGCCGATGACCGCGATCGTCAGCCATCCGGTCCACCCCCGCGTCCGAACCATCGGCTTCGATCACCGCACCCTTTATCGCGAAATGGCCCTTCACCTCGCCGCCTGCGGCTCCCGTCACCCCGCCGTCATCATCACCGCCTGGATGAAACGACGACTCGAACTCCTGGAATCCGCTTTCGCCGAAGCACGTCTCGAAGTCCCTCCCGCCTTCCTCCAGTTCATCTGCCGCGACCACGCCTGGACCGCCGAAAACGTCGCCCGACTGCTCTTCTCCCTCCCCCCCTCCCGACGCCCCGACGGCCTCCTGATCGGCGACGACAACCTGACCGACCCCGTTCTCACCGGCGCTGCCGCCGCCCTCGGTTCCACCGCTCTTGCCAAGCTCCCCCTCGTCACCCATGTCAATTTCCCGCTCCCCCCCGGAACCCAGCTCCCCGGCGCCGGCTTCGGCTTCGACCTTAAAGAGCTCCTCCAGGACGCTCTCCGTGAAATGACCCACCCCACCTCCCCCTCTTACTTTCTTTTCCCCGTGAAAAGAAAGTAAGCAAAGAAAAGCGAGCCTCTGGTGGAGGAGCGGTTCAGGGGGATGCGGTGGTTATTTCCCCGTGAAAAGAAGGTAAGCAAAGAAAAGCGAGCCTCTGGTGGAGGAGCGTTTCAGGCGGGCGGTGGTTATTTCCCCGTGAAAAGAAGGTAAGCAAAGAAAAGCGAGCCTCCGGGGGCGGGGCGGTTCAGGGGCGGGCGGTGGTTATTTCCCCGTGAAAAGAAGGTAAGCAAAGAAAAGCGAACTCCCAAAGGAGGAAAACTCGGGAGTGATCTCCCGTGATAAGGGAGCAGGCAGGGCAATGCGGAGAAAATACGTAATGCCGACTGCGGGGAACCGCGCGTGCGCCCGGGCCGCCCAGCCCCCCGCCGGTACTATTTTACCTGAATCGTCAGCTCAAAACAAGGAGAAATCATCGTGGTGAAACCGGAAAATTGTTGCGGACACGTCATCAGCTCCTCCCACTGGGATCGGGAGTGGTATCATACCGTCGAGCGCAGCCGCTTCCGACTGGCCCGCTGCCTGGACCGCCTCCTCGACCTGCTGGAACACGATCCGGCCTGGCACTTCTTCCATACCGACGGCCAGGTCCAGATGCTCCTCGATTACCTGGAAGTCCGCCCCGAAGCCCGCGACCGCATCATCCGCCTGAATCGGGCCGGAAAACTCGGCATCGGCCCCTTCCTGGTCCAGCCGGATGAGCAAATGCCCCACGGCGAAGTGGTCATCCGCAACCTCGAATTCGGCCTGGCCGACGCCGCGGAACTCGGCGGCGCGGAAAAATTCGGCTACCTCGCCGACAACTTCGGACACCCCGGCCAATTCCCCCAGATCCTCTCCGGCTTCGGCATCGACGGCGCCTCCTTCTGGCGCGGTTACGACGAAAATCAGGTCGAAGCCCTCGAAAATCGCTGGCTCGGCGTCGACGGCAGCGAACTGCTCGCCTTTCTGATGCCCCGCAGTTACACCATCGCGGCCAATTACGGCCCCACCCCGGAGGACGACCACCGGCTGGAACTCCATCTGCCCAAACTGCTGGAACTCTCCCGCACCGGCAACCTCGCCCTCAATGACTGCATCGACCACTCGCTGCCCCCCCGCCACCTTGCCGCCGTGCTCGAAGAGATGCGCGCCCGGCTCGGCTTCCGCGAAATCCGCCAGAGCTCCTGGCCCGAACTCCTGGCCGCCGTCCGGCAATCCGGCGCCGAACTACCCGTCCTCTGCGGCGAACTCCTCTACACCCCGGGACTGGACAGCACTTTCTCCACCCGGGTCCATCAGAAACAACTCGCCTTCCGCAGCGAACTTGAGCTGCTCAGCTACGCCGAACCCCTCGCCGCCCTCGCCGCGCTGCATACCAGCCGCTCCCCCTATCGGGAGTTCCTCCGCCGCGCTTGGCGCAACGTGGTGAAGAACAGTACCCACGACAGTCTGGGCGGAGCCCACACCGACGCCGTGGCGCGCGACGTCGATCAGCGTTATCTTCGCGCGCTGGAGCTCGCCGAAGGCGTCATCCGCGAAGCCCTGAACGATCTGGCCGGCGTCCGCGGCGACTACGCCTTTGCCGAGACTCCCGACTCGCTCCTCGTCTACAATCCCCTGCCCCGCCCGCTCCGGCGCAGTTTTGAGTTCACCTTCGTCACCCCCAATCTGGATTGCGGTGACCGTTTCGCGCCGATCTTCCGATCGGCGCGGCTCTTTGACGGCGATCGGGAACTGCCTCTGGTCGTCGAGGAGATCAAGCCCGACTTCAACGTCCGCTTCTTCGACCGCCTGAATCCGGTGATCCACCACGCCTTCGCCTGGCGCGCCTTCGCCGCCGACGTGGCACTTCCGCCGCTGGGCGTCAAAACCCTCCGTCTGGAGTACTACACACCTAAGGGGCAGCACGCCATTCTGAACGCCGACCCGGCCGCGCCGCGGCGTGTCCGGACCGTGCCGCCGCCGATCGCCACCCCCGACGGGGTGCTGGAAAATCGGCTGCTCCGGGTCGAAGTCGCCGCCGACGGCACCTTCTCGCTGCTGGACAAAACCTCCGGCCGCCGTTATCCGGCGCTCAATTTGCTGATCGATCAGCAGGACAACGGCACGCAGTACGGCTTTGAAACGCCGCCCGGGGCGGCCGAGCGCCGCATCGCCGCCGGAACCATCGGCTGCTCCGGCAACTCCCACCTGCGCGGAACCGTGGTGGTACAAACGACCATCGACTGCTTTGCCGAACTTCCGGCCCAGCCGGACTTTCTGATCCGCCGGCTCGGCGCGGAGCCGGAAACGGTCCGCTGTCCGGTCACGCTGCGCTTCACGCTGGAAGTGGAGAGTCCGCTGCTGGCGGTCGCCGTTGCCATCGATCAGCGCGGCTCCGGCCACCGGCTCCGCACCCGCTTCCCGGTGCTTCCCCCCGGCGCCCGGCTCTGGGCGGGCTCCGTCTTCGATCTGGTCGAGCGCCGGGCCGAAGACGATCCGGCGCACCCCTGCGGAGTCACCGCGCAACAGCGGGCGGAGCGGACCTCCGCCGGTTTTCAGCGTTATCTGGCCGTCAGCTCCGGCGGTCACGGCCTGATCTGGGCGGCGCGCGGGCTCTACGAGTACCGGGCCCATCGGGACCTCGGCACCCTGGAGTTGACCCTGCTGCGTTCCAACAGCACCATCAACTACGACTTCGACGCCTACGGCAGCGCCGCCGGTGGACTGGAGCGGGGCGAACACACGCTGGAATTTGCGCTGCTGCCCTTCGTCGGCACCGAGCCCGCCCCGGAGGCGCTGGCCCGGGCCGAAGCCTACCTGCTGCCGCCGCTCGCCCGGCAGTTCCCAGCCGCGGCCGCGACGGCGGAATTCTCCGGCTTTGAATTGCGGGGGGAACAACTCTATTTGAGTTCGTTCCGGCCGCTGTCGGACAGGCTTTTCGAGCTGCGTTTCTGGCATCAGGGAGCGAAGCCGGGACTGGCCCGGCTGCACTTCGCAACGGAATGGGAGCAAATCGACCGGGTCCGCCCGGATGGAACGGTGCTGGACACGCCGGAGCGGTGCGGCGACGAACTGATTCTGACCGTCCGCCCCCGTGAAATCGTCACCTTGCGCCTGCGTCGGGCTCCGGAGCCGGTTCAAGCCTAGGTCCGGGAGCCGGGGACTCCGCCTGCTGCGGACTCCGGAGTCGCAGCAGGGTCAATTCCGGGGTCGTCCCGAGCCGGACCGGGAATCCGCCCCAGATCCCCGCCCCGGAGCTGACGAACAAGGTCAGCTCCCCCACTTGATAGCAACCGCGGACCCAGCCGTGATTGAAGGCGGCGACCAGCCGGTCGAGGCCGCAAATCAGACCGCCGTGCGTATGCCCCGACAGCTGAAGCGACACCCCGGCCGGCGCCGCTTCGACCGCGAGCTCCGGCCGGTGCGCCAGCAGCACCACCGGACTGGCTTCCGGAAGCCCCGCGAGTGCCCGGTGCAAATCGGGCCCCGGCAATCCGAAGCGCTCTCCGGCGGCATCCGTGACCCCGGCCACCGCCAGACCGGATTCCGACAACCACCGGTGTTCATTCTCCAGCCAGACGACCCCGAGTCCGGCCAGAAACGGCCGCCAGTTCCGGTAATTTGAATAATACTCGTGGTTGCCCGGCACCGCGTAGACTCCGAGCGGCGCCCGCAATTCTCCGAGCGCCCGCAGTTCCTCGGCCGCCCGGGTCGAAACCGGCAGATCCACCAGATCTCCGAGCAGCAGAATCAGATCCGGCTTCCGGGCATTGGTCTGGCGCACCAGTTCCCGCACCCGTCCGGAGGGCGTCAATAAATCCACATGCAGATCGCTCAGCACCGCCAGCGTCAGCCCGTCGCCCGCGGCCGACAGGCGGGGCAGCGTCAGCTCCATCTCACGCCAGCGGGGAGCGCGCAGTCCGCAGGACAGCCCGATCGTTGCCAACCCAACGGCCAGAACCAGCATTCCCGCCGCCACCGGCTTTTCCCGACGTCGCCACCACGCCGCCGGAGTCCGGCCGCAGCGCCGCGCCGCCAGACACCCCAGAAGGAACAGATCCCGGAGCAGCAGCAGCGGACAGAGCCAGAAACAGATCGCCAGCAGCCAGGCGGAGAGCAGCAGCAGTCCGGGCGGGAATTCCGCCGCCACCGGCAGGCGCAACAGCCGGAAATGCGCCGCCCCCAGAGCCAGCACCGGCAACAGCGCCGCTTTCCACCACCAGCGGCAACGCCACGGCAACACCCCCCGACTCCAGACGTATCCGGCCAACAGCCAGCTGAACCACCACACCATCTCCTCCGTTTCGGTTTTTCGTATAAGATACCACCCATTCCCGGGCGCTGTCAAAAAAAGTTGGGAAACCGGGGCTGAAACTTTGTTTTTTCGGGAGATTATGCTATACTATCGGGAACGGTTACGGAGTTGAAACCTGAACGCTTTTCAAGCGGGAGCATGCCACAGATGAGAAAGCCGGATTTCGAGAATTTGCTGCTGGTTCTGAATCGGGAAAAACCGCATCGTCCGACGCTGTTTGAATTCAGCATTCACTCCGCGCTGCTGCAGCTGGCCAATCCGCGGGCGCTGGAATCGCCCTCGGAGCTGGCGCTGGCCTGGCAGGCGCTGGGGTATGATTTCTTCTTCCTGCCGACCGGGTTGACCTTCGTCTACGGGGAACATCATCGGGAGCGCACGTTTTCGCTGAACGAGGGTGCGCTGATCAACAGCTGGGAGGATTTTGAACGCTATCCCTGGCCGGAGGTCGGCAACTGCGACTACTCGGCGCTGGATCAGGTTCAGGTGCCGGAGGGGATGAAGGTGCTGGTGCTGGGGCCGAACGGGATTCTGGAAAATGTCGTCCGGCTGGTGGGGTACGATCAGCTGTGCTTCATGGTCTACGACGATCCGGAGCTGGCCGGGGCGATATTCGGGCGGGTGGCGGAGCTGGAGTACCAGCACTACCAGCGCTGTCTGGAGTCGCCGAAGGTGGGGGGCTGTTTGATCAACGACGACTGGGGATCGGCACAGGGGCCGATGCTGGCGCCGGCGGAGATGCGGCGCTTCGTGGTGGAACCAACGCGGCGGATTGTGGAATTGGTGCATCAGGCGGGGCGGCCGGCGTTTCAGCACTCGTGCGGGAACGTTTTCGACTGCGGGCTGATCGACGATGTGATCAACGTCTGTCGCTTTGACGGGCGGCACTCCTACGAAGACAACACGCTGCCGGTGGAGGAGGCCTACGACCGTTATCACCGGCAGCTGGCGATTCTGGGGGGGATCGATGTGGATTACCTCTGTCGGCGGAGTCCGGAGGAGATCCGAAAGCGTTCGCTGGCGATGCTGGAGCGCAGTGCGGCGGAGGGGTCCTATGCGCTGGGTTCGGGGAACAGCATTCCCGACTATGTGCCGCCGCGGAATTTTCTGGCGATGATCGGGGCGGCCACGGGGTTCAGCTACGATTTTTGAAGTTCCGGCGCGGGGGTTCCGGAAAAATATTCCGCTTTTTTAGGAAGATGAGCTTGCATTTTCCGGGATTTGGGGTATGTTAATAGCAGACAAGGCGGGGTATTAGCTCAGTTGGCTAGAGCACCACACTGGCAGTGTGGGGGTCATCGGTTCGAGTCCGATATGCTCCACCACTCTTGAAATTTCCGGCCGACCGGCTCTCCGGTCGGCTTTTTCGTTTCCGGGGCTGATTCTGAGACGGATTGGGTCCATTTGCCACGTCGGAGAGAATCCTCTGTTTTCGCATTTCCCTCGGTGTTTCCGATGATCTCCCGACAAATTCTCCGGGGAGCAGAGGTCACAGGCTTTTCGATTGGAGAAGCAGAAGTCGGGGAAACACACAAAAAAATCCGACCTTTTGATTGGGGATGTTGAAAAACGAGATTCTCCGATTGCAAAATATGTTGTAATAAATTCATCATCAAGCTATTAATCAAAAAAATCACGCAAGGGGTAGAGGTCGGAAGTTCAGGTTGTGGCGCCCCTGCCCTTTTCGAGGCCAAGCACCGGAGAAACCACCTTCTTTCAAATTTTCCGGAAACTGGTCATGGCGTCCCCCCGGTACCCCGATGTCCTCCGGTCGTTGCCCCTCCCAGGGGTACGCAAGTCTTGCTGTATGGATGGCCAAGAGTTTCTGTTTCAGGACTTGCAATCGAAAAACAAAGTGATATAATCAACCGGTGTTACAAGAATTCAAGGATCTATGAGAATGGAGTGAGACCATGCGCGTGTTGATGTTTACCCTGCTATTCTTCTACGTTCTGGTCATTCCGGTTGGAATCTGCGCCCTGAGAGATCGGTATCCGAACTGGTTTCATCGCACCCGGATCCTGCTGTGGCTTGCCGGGCTCAGTGCGTTCTCATGGGGTTGTACCCTTGGAGCCATTCTGATTCCCTGCTATCTGGGGCTTTACGTCCCCCGCGGGCCGGAGCTGGTTTTTGCGCTCTTTTGCGGATGGGCCTATCTCTGGATCGCGGGCTTTCCGGTATTTGCCACCTATGGGATTCTTCGCTTGTTTTGCCGACCGTCCTGCCGCCGTATCGAATAAAGCCGCGCAGTCGGTTCCGAAACGGCGCCGGGCGTCGGGGTACCGGCGCGGCCGGAGCACCAAACGATGCGCTCTGCCGCCGCAGGCCGAATCTTCAGCCCATCACACCCGGAGGACCTGCTCGTTCAGACCGCGCAAAATCCCCTCTCAATCCCACGCGGCGGCAACAACGCGGAGCCTTGCAAAACTTCGCCCCCAGGATTATATTTCCCCCTATTCAGATTGTTCACCCCCCAAAAGTGAGGATTGTATGAGCGAACGGGAGAGATTCATCGCCGCTTTGGAGCGCCGCCCCATCACCGGACTGGTGCCCCATTTTGAACTGGTCTTTTTTCTGACCATGGAAGCCTTCGGCAAGCTGCACCCCTCGCAGCGCCACTACGCACAGTGGAATCAGATGAGCCGGACCGAACAGCAGCTCCACCTCGACGAAATCGCCCGACTCTATCTGGATACCGCCCGGCGTTATCAGCACTCGGCCATCTTTTACCACAACGTCTCCGGCTGGGATCTGGAGACCAATCGCCGGTGTCTCGAGCGAATCCGGGAACTCGGCGGCGACGAATACGCGCTGCTGACCCACGGCGACGCCACCTATTCACTCCCCGCCGGAGACGAGGTCATGGACTTCTCCTGCCGCATGCTGGACGACCCGCAGGGACTCAAGGATCAGGCCGAACGCATGGTCGATGAACAACTCGCGCTGGCGGAGACCATCCGCACCTGGGGGCTGCTCGACGGCTTCTGCCTCTGTTCCGACTACTGCTTCAACACCAATCCCTTCATGTCCCCCGATCAGTTCGGAGAGTTCGTCTTTCCCTACCTCAAAAAATTGATTGCCGCCTATCGGGAACAGGGATTCTACACCATCAAGCACACCGACGGCAACATCATGCCGATCCTCGATCAGCTGGTCGAGGCGAATCCCCACGCCCTGCACAGTCTGGATCCGCAGGGCGGCGTGGATCTGGCCGAAGTCAAGCGCCGCTACGGCCACCGGGTCTGCCTGATCGGCAACGTCAACTGCGCCAGTCTCCAGACCGGAACCTCCGAAGAGCTGGCCGGATCGGTCCGTTACGCGCTGCGTCACGGCATGCCCGGATACGGCTACATTTTCAGCACCAGCAACTGCGTCTACACCGGAATGGCGCTGGCGCGCTACGAGGAGATGCTCGAAATCTGGCGCCGGGAGGGCGTCTACTCCGCCTGAGTTCCTCCGTCGCGGCGGGCGGCCCGGAACGCGGCCGGAGGAGTTCCGTAGAAGCGCTTGAAGGTGCGCGAAAAGTGAAACCGATCCCGCACCCCGATCTCGGCGCAGATCTCCTCGATTCCGAGCTCGGTCGACGCCAGCAGCCGGGCCGCCTGCAAGTAACGCAGATTCAACAGATACTGGTGCGGCGTCCGACCCGTGACTTCGCGGAAACGCCGGATCAGCGCATTCGGCGCAAAACCGGCCAGTCGGGCCAGCACCGGGATCTCCAGTTCGCGGGCCAGATGACTGCGCATCCAGTCGCAGACGCGGGTGATCCGGCGGTCGCGGTCGAGCTCATACAACGCCTCCGGCGGCAGCCGGGTCAGCGCCATCGCCACCAGCGCGAAGGCCGCCAGTTCGAGACGACCGGAGTCCGGATCGCCGACGGCCAGTTGCCGGGATTCCGCCAGCAGCGGCCGGAGTTCCGGCGTGAGTTCGATCCGGTTCAACCGGTACTCGGGACTGCCGAAAAACGACGCGACCTCAAAGTGAATGTAGAACTGATTGACCGGAGTCCCGCGCCAGAAGGTGAGCAGCTCCGGATAGGGCGGCAGCACATAGAGCGAATCCGGTTGCAGTTCGACTTTTTTCCCTCCGAGGATCACCCCCGCCCCCGGCGCGTCGTTCCAGTAGAGCCGCCAGCTGCCGCCCGACAACAGGAAGTGATGCCAGAACTTCTGAAGCGGGGTAATCCGGATCTCCTCCAGCAGCAGCTGCCGCCCGGATGATTGAATGAAGTTTATTTTATTCATACAACTTTGAACTTTATTCATTCAATTTGTGTTGCAAAACATCATAACTTGCCGTACAATATAACCGTCCCCCGAAACCATTTCAAACAAAACAGGAGAGAAAAAAATGGGACAAGGCAATACGTCGTGGTTTGTGCATGACCGGTTCGGAATGTTCATTCACTGGGGTCTGTACGCGCTCCCCGCGCGCCACGAGTGGATCCGCAATCAGGAGCGGATCACCGACGAGGATTACCGGATCTACTTCGAGCTGTTCAATCCCGACCTCTTCGACCCGAAAGCGTGGGCCCGGGCCGCGCGGGAAGCCGGCATGAAGTACTTCGTCATCACCACCAAACATCACGAGGGCTTCTGCCTCTGGGACACGCAGTACACCGACTACAAGGTGACCAATACCCCGATCGGACGCGATCTGCTGCGTGAAATCGTGGACGCCTTCCGGGCCGAGGGTCTGAAAGTCGGCTTCTACTATTCACTGCTGGACTGGCACCACCCCGATTTCACCATCGACCGCCATCATCCGCTGCGCGACCTGCCGCCGGAGGAGATCGCCCGTCTCAATGCGCCGCGCGATATGAAACGCTACGCCCGCTACCTGCGCGACCAGGTCACGGAGCTGCTGACCCAATACGGCAAAGTGGACATCATCTGGTTCGACTTCTCCTACCCGGGGGAGAACGGCAAGGGCCGGGACGACTGGGAGTCGGAAAAGCTCTACGAACTGGTCCGGCGTCTGCAGCCGGGGATCATTGTGGACAACCGGCTCGATCTGCCCGGCTCCGGCGACATCGAAACCCCGGAGCAGTTCACGCCCGACCGGGCACTGGTCGATGAGCAGGGCAACCCCGTGGTCTGGGAGGGCTGTCAGACCTTCTCCGGCTCGTGGGGCTACTTCCGCGACGAGATGAGCTGGAAAAGTCCGCGCATGTGTCTGGAAATGCTGATCAACCACGTCTCCCGCGGCGGCAATCTGCTGATGAACGTCGGCCCGACTTCGCGCGGCTATCTCGACCGCCGGGCTCTGGACCGGCTCGCCGCCTACGGCGCCTGGATGAAGTACAATGCGCGCGCGATCTACGGCTGCGGCGCGGCGCCCGCCGAGTTCCAGCCGCCGGCCGATTGCCGCTACACCTGGAATCCGGAGACCCGGCGGCTCTATCTGCACTGTCTGGTCTGGCCGTTCAAGCACCTCCATCTGGAGGGGCTGGCCAACCGGGTCAGATACGCGCAGCTGCTGGCCGACGGCAGCGAAATCCGGATCCGCGAGGAGAAGCTCGACAACTTGAACAGCCGCACCCCGCAGGGCGCGCTGACCCTGGAGCTGCCGACGCTCCTGCCGGAACAGGGCTGTGAGATCCCGGTCATCGAACTGATCCTGAAATAACCGTTTCGATTGCGGGCGTGCTTGCAACTCCGCCATCGGGGTGGTAAAGTAAAACACCCCTCCTCCGCCCAACTCCGGGCGGAGGAGAAACCTTTGCGGAGAAGAGCATGAACGTGAAATTCTGGTTGATTCTGTTCCTCGGCGCCGGAGCTGTTCTCAGCAGCTTCGGCAACGCGGGCGTCTTTCGCGGCGGCGGCCGGACCCCGGTGCTGGAAAAGAGTTCCCAAGTTCAGATGGTCGAAGAGGAGGTGGTCATGATTCCGCGCCGGGGCAATTACCCGGTGGACACCTCGGTCCGGAATCAGGATTTGATGGATTTCCGCTGCCGCTTTCTGCTGCGCAACCTCACCGACGAGGAGGTGACGCTTCAGGTCGGTTTCCCGCTCTCCACCGATGCGGTCTGGATCGCCGCGCCCGAAGACCTCAACCAGAGTGAACTGATCCACCGTTTCGCCTTCACCGCCGGAACCCGGAAACAGGTCTACCCGGTCCGTTTCGTACCGCACGACCGGGAGCGGAAATTCAGCAACCTCTTTCTCTGGGAGATGACCTTCGCCCCCCGCGAGGAGATCGAGCTGCTGGTCAACTACACCATGGGCGGCTATCTGGGGCTCGGCAGCACCCGGCGGCAGAAGCCCGGGCGGCTGTTGTCCTATCGATGTCCCTATCTGGCCGTGCTGACCACGGGAATCTGCCAGAGTCAGATCTACGTCACCGAAACCGGCTCCAGCTGGGCCGGTGAAATTGAAAAGGCCGTATTCCGCTACTATCCCCGGGATTTCGAGGAGTACCTCACCCGCCGGGGCGCCTATGAGGAGTCGGACGCCGGGCGGGAGAAGCGACGGCGGGCGCGACAGGACACCCCCGGCAAAAGCAGCAACCTCTTCTCGCCCGCCATGCCCATGATCCGGATCTGGTCCCCGGAGCCGGAGCAGTGGCAACCGGTGCCGAACGAAAAACGGCCGTGGGCGGAGGCGCGGGAGCTGGTCTATCAACCTTTCCGGCCGCAACCCGGCGAGCCCATCGTCATCACCTATGCCTTCGTGTGCATTCCGACCGACGGCGAACAGTTCGAGACGCTCTGTCAGGTCGTCCGGGCGGGACTGGAGCAAAAAATCAAACGCCGGGAACGGCTCAAACAACAGCAGCCGGAGCTCTACGAGAAGCAGAAGGACCGCCCCCTGGAGCCCTACTCCGCCGCGGTCCGGAAGAATCTCGCCGACGCGGTGCTGGAGTTCTACGGCATTCCCCGCCACAATCCCGAAATCGCGGATTTCCTCGCCGACCAGCACTGGTATCCGGTCCGGGAACCGCGGGAACTGGACACGGACTACCGGCAGCTGCTGCTCGACGCCGCCGGAAAGTAGCCGCGGCGGCGACTCAGCTTCTCCGGACCGGGACCCTGGTCCCCTGCCGAATCCGGGCCAGCCACACCGCCACCGTCTCCGGGGCCGTAAAATCGCGGAGCTCCAGCGGGCACGGCACCCCCAGTCGCGCACACTTGTCCACCCCCAGCGGATGGTAGGGCTGCAGCTGGATCTCCTGCAGATTCCGCAGCCGCTCCGCCAGCGCCGCGAGCGCATCCAGATGCGCCGGGTCGTCGTTCACGCCGGGGATCAGCGGACAGCGCAGAATGATCCGTCCGCCCGCGGCGTCGAGTTGCCGCAGGTTTTCCAGAATCCGCGCATTGTCCACCCCGGTGAACCGCCGGTGTTTTTCCGGATCCGTCGCCTTGAGGTCGTAGAGAAAGAGGTCGATCTCCGGCAGCAGCTCCCGCAGCAGCTCCCAAGGCGCGTAGCCGCAGGTCTCCAAACTGATCTGCAAGCCCGCCGCCTTCGCCTTCGGCAGCAGCTCCCGCAGAAACTCCGGCTGGGCCAGCGGTTCTCCCCCCGAAAGCGTGAGCCCGCCGCCCGAATTCCGGTAGAAATCCCGATCTTTGAGCACTTCGGCGAGCACCTCGTCGGCCGTCCACCGCCGCCCGACCATCGCCAGCGCGCCGGGGATGCAGGCGGCGGCGCACTTCCCGCAGTGCAGGCAGTTCCCGCGCTCCAGCCCATGGCCCGCCGCGCCGAACCGGTGACAGTGCCGGGGACAGACCGCCGCGCAGCCGCCGCAGCCCAGACACTTTTCCGGCGTGAAAAAGAGTTCCGGCTCCGGACGCTGCGACTCGGGGTTGTGGCACCAGAGACAGCGCAGCGGACACCCCTTCAGAAACACGACCGTCCGGATTCCGGGTCCGTCGTGCAGGGCAAATCGGGCAATATCAAAAATCATCGCACTCATCGACACGCCTCCGGCGCCGGTGTTCCGGCCTCACTCCGACGCCGCCAGATGCTCCTCGCGCCGGATCACCTCCTCCTTCAGCTCCGGCGAGAGCCGGTTGAAGTACTCGCTGTAGCCGCCGATGCGGATGATCAACCCCTCGTGCGCCGCCGGATCCCGGACCGCCTCGCGCAGCGTTTGCGTATCGGCAACGGTCACCTGGACCTGCAGACCGCCCAGCTGGAAATAGGTCAGGAACAGCGCCCGGCACTGCGCCCTCCCCTCCGGACTCTGCAACACCTTCCGGCTCAGCCGGAGATTCAACACCAGCGACCCCGGAGCGTGCGCCTGATCCAGCGCGGCCACCGACCGCAACATCGCCGTGGGCCCGTTCCGGTCCGTGCCCTGAACCGGCCCGCAGGAGTCGCCCAGCGGCCGCCCCGTCCCCCGCCCCTCCGGCGTGGCGGGGACCGTGGTGCCGAGCTCGCCGTAGGTCGCAAACATAATGATCGCCGGCAGAATCCAGTGGTCCGCCCGGCTGCAGCCGGACAAGTAGCCGAAGATCATGGCCGAGAGTTCGGAGGCCAGCGCATCGGCCTCCTCCTGGTCATTGCCGAACTTCGGCAGCTGCCGCACCCGGGCGAGCAGCAGCGGGTTCCCCTCAAAATCCCGCTCCAGCCACGCCGCGAACTCCGCCACGGAGACGCCGAGCTTCCCGGCGTAGAGCTGTTTGAGCACCACCAGCGAATTGACCACGTTGTTCAAGCCAGCCACGTTCACCGCGCTGCCGTGGTAGCGCACGCCCCCGGCGTTGAACTCGAGTCCCCGGTCGAGGCAATCGTCCATGAACAGCGTGCGGATCAGCTGAGGCTGATAATCCGCCCGGAACTTCGCATTCTCCCGGATCGCCCGAACCAGCCGGTCGAGATGCCGCCGGATATCGGCGGTAAACTGCGCGTAAAACTCCTCGTAGGAGGCAAACCGCACCCCGGTGGCACTGAGGATCCGGAGCAGATTGATCCCCGCGTCCAGCGAAGCCACATGGGATTTGCCCTGTACCATCAGTTCCGAACAGCCGCCGAAGGCGAACTCCCCGGCCTCCTCCGGCGGCACGCCGAGCCCGGTCTGTACGCCCCGCTCGTAGTTGCGCCGCGAATAGAGCGCCGGACTCGGATTGGAGGAGGCCCAGGAGTCGAAAATCGCCTCCCAGACCTCCGGCGGCGTCTCCTCGTCGATCAGGATTCCCGAATTCGGCCGCCGATATCCTCGCTGAGCTTGAATCGCCGCCCGGCAGAGCGACTCCCGGGGGTCGAGCAGCACATGCCAGCCGTCGTTCATATCGAAGTTGCGCCAGAGCAGCCGGAACAGCTCCTGAACCTCGCGCTCCGACTCGCCGCGCCGGTACGAGCCCAGCACCCGGTCGATCCGGCCGCAGGAGTCGCAATCGTCGAGATACCACAGAAAGTTGCAGCCGACGAACGCCTCGTACAAAGTCCGCGGCGGCTGCTCCGGCACCCGCTCCAGCGCGGCGATCAGCGCCGGATCGGCGCCCCGGCGCTTCAATTCGGTTACGGCGCGCCGCACATAGTCGCTCAGCGCGTTCAGCACGCTCAGCACCGCCCCGTAAAACTCCGGATTCCGGGCCTGCGCTGCCTCGATCCGTCGCCGATACCCCTGCCAGCCCTCGCGCAGCACCCGCTCGTAGTGAATCACCCCGTGGCTCCAGCCACGTCCGCCGACCGCGTACTCGGGCGGGATGACGCTCTGCACTAGAAACTCCAACTCCGCCACCCCCTCCCGGAACACCCGGCGCTCGAAGTCGGTGGTCAGGCGCTCCTCCTTCCGCCGCAGCGCCGCGCCGTCCACGCTCAGGCTGAAGGAGTAGAAGAAGCGGACGCGCTCCTCCGGATCCGCGTTCCAGATCCCGCTCCGGCCGGAGGGGTACAGCCGCGCGCCCGGTTCGTACTCCGGCAGCGGCGCGTGCGCCAGGTGGCTGCAGATCGCATCGGCGTGCCGGACCAGATACGAAGCGTTTTCACGCTGGAAAAATCCGGCCGCGAACGGCTCCCCCAGCCTGCGGAAAATTTCCCATTTTCTCACGATGTTCCATCCTCTCCGGCGCGTCGGTCGCGCCCTTTTCACACCACTCCGGAACCCTCCAAGATAACCTAGCCGGAACTCCGGAAAAAGCAAGCCGGAATCCCCGTCCGGCGGAAACCGGAGAAAAAAATTTCCGTCGCCGCTTGCAATGACGCCACCCGCCGGGTACAGTATCCCCGGCCGCTCCGATTCCGGTCGGGCATCCCGCCGCCGGAACCGGGCCCGGCTGTTCGACAACTGCAGCCGCGCATTAGTTCGCACATCCGGAATCGACAACCATTCGGGATGGGAACGATGAAGTGCGTCGTTCTTTGAAAATCATCGGCGTCGCGATTGCCTCCGGCAATCGGCTTCCTCCTCAGGACGGCGCCGGAGCGCGCGGTCGGCCGCGCCGCCGGGTGACCGCGTCCTCGCCGGACATCCTTACGCCGGGCGTAAAAAAGTCCGGCTGCGGATCGGTCGCACGGCGGCATCGTCCGCCACGGGCGCCCGCCATCCGCCCTGCGTTGCGGGAGAGATAAGTGGTAATGTCGCGGCTGCAGTTGTCCTTTATTCTGAAATCAGGGAAATCCCGGAATCGTCATGAGTCTCATCATCCCGGAATCGTTGCCGCTCCTCCGCTCGGTCGGAGAGCTGGCCGAACTGGTCCAGTGCCCGCCCGGGCTGCTGTACCGGATCGCCAATCACAGCGCGGAGTTCTACCGGGTCGGCACCATCCCCAAGCGGAACGGCGGCGTGCGGACCATCGAGGCGCCGGTGCCGGTGCTCAAACTCCTCCAGCGACGGCTGCTGAACCGCTTTCTGAGCCACCTGGACTCCCATCCGGCGGCGACGGCGTTCGAGCCGGGCCGGAGCATCCGGGAACATGCCCGACTCCATGTGCGGCAGCCCAGAGTGGTGGGTCTCGACCTCCGGAACTTCTTCCCCTCGCTCCGGATCGACCGGGTCTACCCGCTGTTCCGACTGGCGGGCTGCGAACCGCCGGTCGCCGCGCTGCTGGCCCATCTGTGCTGTCGGCGGAACCACCTGCCGCAGGGGGCGCCGACCAGCCCCAAACTCTCCAACCTGATCCTGTATCCGGTGGACGAGGAGCTCGCCGCGTGGGCGGCGCAGCACGGGCTCAACTACTCCCGCTACGCCGACGATCTGACCTTCTCCGGAGAGCTCCCCAGAGCCCTGATTCCCGAGCTGATTCATCACAGCGCCCAGGCGGTCGGCCGCCTGGGATTGCGACTGAACCGGGACAAGATCCGGGTCCAGGGCTCCGGACGGCGTCAGATCGTGACCGGACTGGTCGTCAATCAGCAGGTCAACCTGCCCCGGGAACAGCGGCGACTGCTCCGGCTGCGGCTGCACTACATCGCCAAGTTCGGCTGGAGCGATGCCCGGTGGCGATTCCACGGGGATCTCCACAACCTGCTCGGAACGCTCAATTTCGCGGCCGGAGTCACCGACGATCCGTGCCTGGCGGCGGGCCGGGAACTGCTCCGCCGCGAAGCCGCCCGCGGCCGTCCCCCGAAACCCGGTTGCGGCTGAATCCCGGCGGCGCCCCCTCCCCCGCGCCGCCCGGGGGCGGTCACTTCTCCACCAGCTCCAGATTGTCCAGCCAGACCGTCGGCGTAACGTCCGGAATGCAGGCGTTGTAACGGATCCCGAAAATCGCGTAGGCCGCCCCCTCCGGCGAGCGCAGCGGTTTGGCCACGTCGTGTTCGCTGTTGAACTGGATGTTGTTGATCACCGTCCACTGGTCGCGGTCGAAATCGAGCTTGGCGATCGGCTCGTACTTCAAGTTCCGGCGGTTCGCGTCCTGCCACATGATCGACACCATCACCGAGGCGTGTCCGCGATTGGAGTTCGCGCCCCGGTGCTCCATGCGCAGATTCTCCCCGCGGAAGAAGAAGCGCGACCAGTACTCGGTGTCGGACTTCACCGGAATGCCGTGCTGTTCCACCACCGCGTGTTCGCCCCCCTTCCCGTCGTTGGCGGACTTCAAAAAATCCTCCCAGACCGGAGCCTGCCGTCCCGCATCGCTCATGGTGGTGGGGCGGCGCAGCGTCAGGCGCAACGCCTGACGCCCGGACGCCGCAAACTCCTTTTCCAGCTCCAGCACCGCGTTGTTTTCGCCGCGCCCGTCGGTCGGCCAGGCGGCCTCCGCCGCAGCCGGAATGGCCGCCTCCTCAAAGGAACCGTCGCACAGCAGATTGGGGCCCAGGGCCGGATAGACCGCCCCCCACTCCGCCGGTTGCAACGTCGCCTCGGTGGTCAGATCGGCGACCATGGCGGTTTTGGCGTTGTAGAAATAGAAGCGTTTTTCGCGACCGCCGGAGTTGTCCGAAAAGACCACCCCGACGTCGCCGGAAAGGACCTCCCGCGGAGGCGCGTCGAGCCCCAGTTCACGCCACGGAATCGCCGCCTCCAGCGTGTAGGAGTCACGCTGCCGCCGCAGGGCGATCCGCGCCTCTTCCAGCACCGCAATCCGGTCGAACCGGGCCGCCATCAGCTGCTCAACCCGGTCGCTCCCCTCCCGCAGCCGGGGCACGGTCAGCACGCAGATCGGCTGACCGTTCATGACGCTCAACGAAATCCGGACGTCGCCGAAGGTCGCCTCGCGGCGGCCCGCCGCCGCAGCGGGATCCAACCCCAGCATCACATCCACCACGTCGCCGGTCAGGAACAGCGTCCGGTAGTCGTTGCCCGCGTTCACCAGCGGGGTCGGGTCCTGCACCCGGGCCGCGACGTGGAGGTGCTCGCCGTCCACCGCCAGCGCGATCTCCGCCCGGTGGCCGCGGCCGTCGTCCAGACGGTTGAAGATGGGGTACTCGTCAAGTTCGCCGTCGAGCTTCGGTTCGCCGGTCAGCCAGGGCGCGTAAAGCACCGGTCGCGGCGGCTCCTTCCGGACCACCTGCTGCGCCCGCTCCGCCCGGGAGACCTCCTCCGGGGAGATCGTCAGCGGCGCCGTGAAGCGCTGCGCCCCCGCCAGCCCTTCAATCCGGATCACATGCAGCGCCTGATTGGCGCCGTTGACGATGTAGGCGCTGCCGTCGGGTTTCTGGAAGTAATAGTTGGCGCTCTCGCTCCACGCCGCCAGCGGCCCCAGCTTGGTGTCCTCTAGCAAAGTGGCGAAGTGCAGACCGTCCCCGCTGACCAGAAAGCCCTTGAAGGTCCACCACCAGCTCCAGGTCCCGAGCACCGGTCCGATGCCCTTGACCGTGAACTCCCCGGCCACCCGGCTGGCGGACAAATTGCGGTCGCTGAGCTCCCAGACCGCGGCCTGTTCCCAGACTACGCGCCCCTGACGATCGATCGCCATCAGCGCGTTGCGGGCCCTGCCGTCGTCGGGCCACTGGATCTGACTTTCCAGCGGCGCGGCCACGATGACCCGGTCCTGCGAATCGACAAACAGCCCCGAGGTGGAGTAGACGTCGTACCGGAAAAACTCCCGGGCGTCGCGGATGTCGTACACCGGTCCGTACTGCGTCCACGCCCGCGGCTTCACCTCGTAAATCACATCCTGATCGCGGCAGCCGCCGGAGAAGAAGACCGCCCCATCCGCCGCCACGCCCACGCCCCACTGCGTGATCCACTCGTTCTGCCGCCCGGGCTGAAACGCGTCGCCGCGCGGCGCGGTGGCGGCAAAGGTGACCTCCTCCGGCTGCATCAAGCCGTCGCCGTTGGCGTCGCTCCATGCGAAGTTGTCGCCCGCATGCCCCTTGAACAGCGCCGGACGGAAGGGGTACAAGTGGCGCCCCAGCGGCGTATCCCACACATACTCCCGGGTCCCGTCGTCGGTGGTCCAGCGGTGGAGACCGCCCAGCGCCGCGGCCGGAACGTAACGATCGCCCTCGCGCCGCAGAATCATCAAGGTCCGCCGGGTGTAGATGGCCACCCACTCCCGGCCGTCGCGCCGGAGCACCCTGGGCGCGTACCCCATGCAGCTGTGTCCGTTTGGCACCAGCTGATCGGCGGCGAGCCGCCGCATCTCGGTGGCCAGCACTTCACTGCGCCCGCCGTTCTCCCAGTCCACCTTGAACCGGGTGCCCATGGCGTGCATGATGGCCGGATCGTCCTGATCCACCCAGAAGAAGGTGCCTCCGCCGTAGGGCGTCGGTCCGATCCAGTCGCGCCGGAACCGGCCGGAGGCGGCATCCCAGAAACTGACCCGCTTGGGCAGCGGATCCTCTTCGACCACAATCAGCTCGCCGTCGTTCTTGACCGCGATGCCCCGGGGCAGCAGCATGCCGTCGCGGTCGAATTTTCCGAGCCAGGGCCGACCGCCGGGGCGCCCGATGGCGAGCAGGAATTTGCCGTTGCGGTCGAATTTCTTGACCTGAAAGGATTTTCCCCAGTCCGAAACGTAGAGGTTGCCGGCGCGGTCGCTGGTCACATAGGCCGGGGCCTCCAGTCCGGAGTCGATCACCGGCGTGACTGCGTTGGTCCGGAAATCGATCTTGACGACTTTCCGGCCGGAGACGGCCAGAATCTCGTGCTCGTTCAAGGCGTGGAGCCCGCCGGGCTGCGGCAGGGGGAACTCTCCGATCCGGCGGGCGCTCTGCGGTTCGTAGAGCTCGAGCCGATTCTGATAGATATCCGCCACGATCAACCGCTCCGGCTGCGCGGCCAGTCCGACGCCGGCGGTGGATTCGCCCATGTCGGCGTCGAAATAACGGGGCTGCCCGGCGTACCGGCGCAGACTGAAGTTCCGGCCGGCGATCAGCTCCCAGAGCGGCGTAACCTCCTCGCGATAGGGATAGCTGGCGATCTCGGTCATGGGTTCGCGCCGGGAGAAGTCCAGCCGCTGCCCGGTGTTTTTGTCCAGACAGACCAGCCAGTTCTTCCCGACCGCGTTTTTGCCGTTGTAGACCATGGAGTTGTCGGTGGGGGAAGGCCCCGAATAGAGCGCATACAGCTTGTCCCGACAGAGCGCCAGCGCCACCGAGCGCCCGCCGATGGCCTCGTTCAACCCCCACAGTCGGTTGCCCCGACCGTCGAAGGCCGCAATGCCGAACCCCTTTTCGGCGCCGGGCGCGGCGATGAAGAACTTCTCCCCGTCGGTGACCACGGACTGCAGATTGGCCTGATCGGAAATGTAATCGCCCTTGCCGTCACCGGTGGGCCAGGGCGGATTGCCCGGATTGCCCAAGGTGAACTCGTAGACGCCGTGGACCGCGTCGGTCACAATGCCCCGGAGCTCGTAGGTTCCGGCGGGGACGACCTTGCCGTACTGATCCTTGCCGTCCCAGAATTCGGTGTTCGGTCCGCGCGGCCGGAACTCCATTTTCACCAGCTGGCGCAGCAGCTCGCCGCGGGCGTTGAAGATACCCAGCGCCAGCTGGCCGTCCGCAGGCATCCGGTAGCTGAAGGAGAGCGGCGGCAGCGACTGGCATTCGAGCCGGGAGACGTAGGCGAAACGCGAACTCATCCGCCACCAGGGCTGCAGCGTGAAACACCACTCCTCGCCCGCCTGCGGCGGCCGGGCCCGGCCGTTGAGCAGCGCCTTCCACGGCACTTTCAGCTCCATGAGGTAACGGTTCTGTTGCGGCTCGCCGGTAAAGGCCAGCTCGGCTCCGGCCTCGAGCAGAAACGGCGTGGGATACTCCTTGCCGTCCACGGTCAGGGCCGGGCGCCGGTTTTTGGAGTCATACCAGGCGCAGAAACTGGTGCTGAACCCGTTGGGCGCGGCGAGCCGCACCTGGAAACAGTCACCGCCGCCGTAGCCCGCACAGCTCTCCTGGGTAGCGAAGTTGATCGGCCTCCCCGCTTCGCTGCGCATACGCAGCGCCAGGTACAGATTTTCCGCGTCAAACCGCAGCGCGAAGGCTCCGGAAAAGAGGTCGTCCGTGAGCGGACCGAACGACGAAAACGCCTTGAACGCCGACTCCGGCCACTCCTCCAGTTGTCCGTCGATCCGGGCGCTGCCGGCCGGACAGCCGACGGCGGTGTAGTTGTGCCCCCGACTGGTCTCGAGCACCTGATCGGCGGCCTCGCCGAAACGGACCGTCCCCCAGTCTCCGGGCTGCTGCAGATGATTGTTGATCCGGAATTTCTGTTCCTGCGCCACCAGCGACAGCGAGGTGTGGCAGGTCTCCCGCAGCTCGGCTTCGGTCAATTGGTTCAGCACCGGCAGCCCCAGCCCGCTCCAGGCGAAGGTCCAGCCGAT
The DNA here is from genome assembly GCA_949297015.1 of uncultured bacterium. Taxonomy (GTDB): domain Bacteria; phylum Verrucomicrobiota; class Lentisphaeria; order Victivallales; family Victivallaceae; genus CASFRF01. The sequence goes on along the minus strand of CASFRF010000050.1, from coordinate 59,109 downwards.
CTCCAGCGCCTGTTCCGGCGCCCCCGGCAGCCCCAGCACCGCCCAGGGCAGAACCAGTTCACAATTCCAGCCGGAACCGTCGGACCGCAGATGGATGGCGGTTTTGAGTCCGGAGAGCGGCTCGAACCGGGTTCCGCGCCGCCGGAACACCGCCAATTTCCGGCCCTTCTCGACCGGAAACGCCACCAGTTCGGTCACCCCCGCCGGGCCTGCCAGCGAAAATTGGAAGCCGTCGCCGGAATGCCAGTTTTCGGGCCGCTCGAGCGGGGTGTCGTTGCAGGCGGGTGTAGGGTCGTTCCAATCCAGCGCCAGATACAACTGGTCGCGATCGAAGTAGAAACTCACCTCCGTATAGGTCGCCTCGGCGGGGAAATCGAATCCGGTCCGGGCGCCGCCGTGCACCAGCCCGGCCTCCCCGGCGGCCAGCGGCGTGGCGCGGAACCCGGAGGCGGCGGCGTACTCCTTCATCTCCCCGCGCAGAGAGGGCGGGCGGGCGGCATAGGGCACCGGGCGGATGGTGACCTCGTTCAACTGCGCGGCGCCGACGCCGACGCCCAGCGCCAGCAACGCGATAAGCGAATGGATTTTACGCATAAAAGATCCTGCTGGTTATTCCGAAAACACGTCGGCAATCGAGCTACCAGACCTGCCACGGATCGTAGAACTTGGAGCCGTCCGTCGGGCTCGACCACCACTGCATGCCTTTGGCGATCTCCGGCAGCAGCTGACTGAGTTTCCGGTTGGCGACATGGCCGTCGACAAAGGCGTAATTCCCGCTCATCTCGTGATGAAGCATCTCCTCGTAGGTCCGGGTCCAGCCCACGGTGTCGTCGCCGTATTTGGTGGCGATCCGGGCCGCGCAGTTGTCCATACTGATGGCGTCGCCGCCCTGCGAGGTCATGAACCCTTCACCGATCCACATGATCTCGGTGGCGTAGCGGATCCGCGACACCTTGCGCGAATCCATGCCGATATAGGGAGTTCCATCGTTGGTACAGGTCTCCCCGTTGTACCCGTAGTTGTTGTAATAGCCGCCGTTGAAGTTGCTCTTGTCCCCCAGGCACCGCAACAGTTTGTCGTTGTTGTTCCCGGCCGGGCGCCCGGTGTAGCGCTGCACCCAGTAGTACCAGCGCACATAACCGCCGTTCGGCAGCCGGGGGTCGGACATGTGCTTGCCGCAGCTCATATCCGCGTTGTCGTCGGCATAGGACTGCATGGTCAGCACCGCCTGCTTGAGGTTGCTGACGCAGGCCGCCCGGTGGGCGCGGCTGCGCGCCGAATTCAGCGCCGGCAGCAGCATCGAGGCGAGAATCGCGATGATCGCGATCACCACCAGCAGTTCAATCAAAGTGAAGAATACCGCACTCCGGAACAACGCCGGAAGGCCGGTCCGCCACGATTCCGAATGAGTCCGTTTCATTTTCCCTCCTCTCCTCCGGGTTGCTGTGATTTCCACTTCTCGACGGTCAATCGGATATTGTCCACGCTCAGACTGCCGGTGCTGCCGACGTTGCCGCCGGGGAACAGCCCCGAAAACATCAACACCTGCGGCGCCTCGACGGCGGGGTTGTTCCACTTGCCCCGGACCGGCTCGGAGTCCGCCCCGACAGCCCGGACCTCGAACTCGCGGGTCCGGCAGTTCAAAAGCAGTTCGTAGCGGCTCGGAGTCCCGGCGGCGTACCGGGACAGCGTGGAACGGGCGTTGACCTTGTTCTCGCCGTTCTCGTAATGAAGGATCTCCAGCACCGGCTGCAGCTGCATGCCGGCGACCCGGCTCCGGTTGCTCTTGGACATCTCCCAAGTGAGCTTCAGCAGCTCCGCGTTTTTCCGGACCACCTCCGGCACCTGCACATAGACCCGCGGCCCCCAGTGGGGCTGAGCGGTGGTCTGGAACTGCAGGGTCAGCGCCTTGCTCCGGAAGCCGTTGGGCGCCTCCTCGATCACCGCGAACTTCTCGGCGGTGATGAAGTCCATTCCGGAGATGGTTTTCACCGGCAGCTGCGCCCACGGCTCGGCTCCGGCCTTCTCGATTTCGTCGGCGGTCAGTTTCCGGGGCGGCGCCCCGACCGTCTCGTTCTCAAAATCGAGGTCCCAGACGGTGAACGGAACCGGCGGCAGTTCGCCGAAGACACAACCGCAGAGCAGCAACATCAGCAGAGCAGATTTCCACTTCATTTGAATCTCCTTCCCGCTCAATTTTTCACCGTGGTGTCGACCACCTGGAACGTTCCCCAGTTCTGCGGCGTGAGCTCCGCCTCCGAGGGGATGTCATTGACGATGGTGGCGTCCTGATTGAACCGGTAAAGCCGCTGCACCCGGCGCCCGGTGGCGTCGCCGATGATCACGCCGACATCCCCGCGCACCAGCTGATCGTGCCACCAGAAGCCCGGAGCCTCCGCCGCGGTGATCACCCCGTGCATGGGGATCCGGGCCTCCACGTTGTAACCGTAGTCGGTGTCCTTGATCGCAATCTGCACCCCCGGAAGCTCCTGCACCTGATCGAAGTAGATGGTGCGCGCCGGGCTGGAGAAGCCGACCGGCTGCCTGGTGAACGGCACCCGGGCGTTGTAGAACACCGCCACCGGCCGCCCCTCGAATTTGCCGATCACGATCCGGCGGTCGCCGTCGCCCATCGTGCGCCGGGCCGGACGCTGCGGATCGTTGTTGAACTGCAGCTCCACCGCGTCACCGCCGATGAACAACTGCTGCACCCGGGAGGCCTTGTTGACGTACCGGCCGTCCTTGTACACCTTGAACGCCAGATAGAGGGTGCTGTCGTGCATCAGACTGGCCAGCGCCACTTCGGCGCGGGGCCGGTCCGGGCCGCCGATGCGCGAAGCGGTGTTCCAATCCCACTCTCCGAGCTCGCCGTCGATTTCGATTTTGCATTCGGGGTAGATCATGAGCTTGACCGGTTCCCGGCGGCTCGCCTCCTCCTGCTGCCGCGCCTCCAGCGCCCGCGCCCGGTCGAGATCGGCGGCGGTCAGTTCAAACTCCCCCGCGAAGCGGCGGGCGCGATCCAGCCCGGTGACCTCGAAGAGGTTGTGGGCGTTCTTGCCGTGGGTGAAGATCAGCCGTCCATCCTTGAGCAGCGTGGCCGCCTGAATCGACTCGCCGCGATAGATGTCCGGCCCCGCCGGGCCGCCCGCGGCCGGATCGCGCAGCACCCGGCCGAAGTAGATGCCGTCGGTGGTGATCAGCGGCAGATAGCAGCCGTGCCACTGGGTCATGGTGAAGATCTCGCCGAGCTCGTCGTTGACCTTGAACGGGCCCATCAACTTCTCGCCCACGATGTTGCCGGGGGTGCGGTCGCCCTCGTTGCCGGTGAAGTAGCTCCAGTTGACGGTGCCGTCGGGGGCGTAGCTGGTCAGACGGGTCTCGTCATTCGACCACTTGCGCCATTCGCCGAACTGGTTGTTGATGCTGTTCTTCGCGCGGTCGACCAGCGTTCCGCCGACCTCGCCGACGAAGGGCGCCAGCGCTTCGACCTGATCGAAGGAGTAGACCGGCGCGCCGTTGGGCAGCCACTCCTTGACCTTGAATCCGAACATCCGCCGGACGCCGTGGGTGGAGGGTTTGTAGATGGTGAAGTCCTCCGCCAGCCGACCGCCGCCCCAGTAGCCTTCCATCACCCCCATGAAGTCGTCGGCCGGGCGGAACTCGACCTCGTCCTCGCTCATCAGGCCGTCGCCGTTCCGGTCGCACCAGATGTAGTTCGACCCCGGCGGCGGCGCCACCTTGCGGTGGAAGAACTCCGGCGCCACGGTCATCGGCCACTCCAGCTTGTCGTCCGGCAGCGCGCGCTCGACGTCGCCGCGGTTGAAGATGCCGCCGACCGCCGCCCGGGCGACGAACACCCCCTCCTTCGTGATTTCGCCGACCACAAAGGCCGAACGGCAGTAGAGCCCCAGATACAACCGGCCGTCGTGCCGGACAAAGCCGGGGAGCGACCCGAACTGGACCTCCGGCGAGAGATATTGATTGCGGTCGAACCGGCGCCACAGCGTGGCCAACGGCCGACTGGTCTTCCGGTCGAAGTCCAGCTTGAACAGCGTCGTGGACGACAATCCGATCGTGGGCTCCTCCGGATCCAGGTAGCCCCCGGTGATGCCGCCGTAGTTGGTGCTGCCGATGTAATCGCGCAGATAGCGGCCATTGGCGGAGTTCCAGACGCTGATCCGCCGCGGTGAATCGATGTTCTCCGTCACCCACAGTTCGCCGTTCCGATCCAGCGCCATCTGCTGCGGGAACAGCATGCCCTCCTCCTCGAAGCGGCCGACCCAGTTGCGCCCGCCGGGCTTGCCGATGGTCCGCACCGCCCGGCCCTGCGCGTCGTACACTTCGATGCACTGCCGGTCGCCCCACAGCGACACATAGAACTGCCCGGCGTCATCGACCAGCAGCCCCGCCGGCGCCTTCAGGCCGGTCACCACCGTCCGGAGTACCCGGCCGCTCTCCGGGTCCAGTTCGCAGAGCTGATCCCCGCTCAGCGCGAACAGCCGCCCCTGCCGGTCGAAGGCCAGCGCGCCGGGTTTGGGCAGCGGCAACGCCCGCAGCTCCCGCATGGTCGCGCCGTCGAAGACCTTGACCACGTTGTCCAGCCGCAGCGAGACGTAGACTTTGCCGTCCCGGGCGGCGATGCCGGTGCCGGAGCCGCCGGTCATGCGGTCGCTGAACCAGTAGAAATCGCGGTGCCAGGCGTTGTCCACGGTAAAGTTCCGGTGATCCTGCCAGACCTCGAAGAACCAGTGATTGGGCGTCTCCCGGGTGCTGAACTCCCGCAGCGTCACCGCCGGGGTCTCCCGCGAGAAGGCGGTCAGCGAACCGGTCCGGGCGTCGTAGGCCGAGATCACGGTCGCGAAGTAGGCCAGCTCCTTCTCCCCCGGCGCCCGGCCGTGCCAGTGGCGGGTCATGATGTCGTTGAGCAGATAGATCACGCCGTTGTCGATCGCCAGCAGCGAATTGCCCGAGGGCGTGCCCCGCGGCTGCTGGTAGTAGCCCCATTGCCGCTGCCCGGCCAGATCGGTGCAGAGCAGACTGTAGCCGTCCTCGGCCCCGACCCAGGCGAAGTACAGATGTTCGCCGTCGCTGACCGCGCCCTGCGGGGGCGAATGGTCGCCGCCCCACTCGCCGCGGCCGTCGGCGGTCTGCCACGGCGGCTTGCCGGGGGAGTTGTAGGTCATCAGATACTTCAGGTCGATTCCGGTGTGATAAATTCCTTTAAAGGCGTATTTCCCCGGCGGGACCAGCTTGTGATATTCGTCGCGCCCGTCCCAAGTGAGCTGTTCGCCCTTTTTCAGCCGGACCATGCTGGCCGCCCGGGTGATTCCCCGGCCGGAGGCGTCGAGAATCATCGCGCTGTACACCCCGTCGACCGGCGCGGTGAAGGGGAGCTTGACCACCGCGGTGTCGGGTTCAAAGGAGCCGTTGAGGACGAACGGCACCCGGTTGCCCTCGCGCCCGCCGAACCAGAGGTCGAAGACCAGCTGCAGGGTGTCGCCGAGTTTCGGCGTCACCCCCTCCGGCGCGATCAGCGACCAGGGCAGAAAGAGTTCCTGATCGTAGCCGCCCTCCGGCCGGGGGGAGACTTTGCTGACGGCGCCGCCCCGGGTGATGGCGTCGGGGATCCGGCCCTCGTTGAAGTTTTCGCCGTACTGGATGCCGACCGCATCTTTTCTGGCGTCGTCGCAGTACCAGGCGTCGAGGTGGGTGACCCGGTCCCCGATTTTCAGGCGCAGCTGCACGGAGTCGCCGCCCTCGTAGCCATATTCATAAACGGCCGGGTCGCAGATGTTCCGGTGAGTGCCCCCGGCGAACCGCAGCCCGAGGTACAGCCCCGCCTGGTCGTAGGCCAGAAAGACCTTGACCCCGTACCGTCCGGGCAGCAGGGTCGGCTCAAAGGCGATGACCGTCCCGGACTCCTCCGCCCACTCGCCCGGGCTGAGTCGGCCGTCGAGCCGGATCTGGCCCGCCGGGACCGCGATCAGCCGGTCGGTCAGGGTGCGCTCGTTGCCCCAGCGCACCACCGTCGCATTGCCCGGCGACCGGGTTCCGGCGGCGGCCAGCGTCACCGTCGCCCCGCGCGAAGGACTCATCGGCACCTCCGGCAGCGTCGGCTCGATCACCCCGTCGGAGATCCCCCAAGCCATGCCCGCGCCCCAGCGGTTGCCGCTTTCGGGCGTCTTGAACCAGGCGCGATAACCGGCTTCGGGATCGAAATTCGCATAACAGACCTCCAGCGCCAGCCGGATTTCCGGATTCCGCACCGGATCGAGCTCCAGCAGCGACAGCGGCACGGCGATTTCATACGTCCAGCGCTCCGGACTCTGCCGCTGAATCGCCTGCCGGACCTCCGGCAGCGCCACGCTTTCGCCCCGGCCGAGCGAATCGCTCAGCCCCCAGGCCTGCAAAGTACCGTCGGGCCCCGGGTAGAAGGCGATAAACGGATGCCGCCCCCGCCCCAGCACCAACCCGTCGCCGGGGGGCACCGTCGGGGCGCCCGCCCCTTCCGGCGTCGACCGCACCGGCCGGTTGAACCACACCCCCAGATACAGATTCCGGTCATCGTAGCGCAGCTGCGCCCGGCAGGAGTAGTCGTGAAACACCCCGATGCTGCCGCCCGCGCCGCCGTAGTAGGCCAATCCCAGATTGACCGCCTCCTCCGAGCTCCACTCCCCGAGGTCGCCGTCGATCACCGGCGCCGTCCTCGCGTAGGAAATGGATACCGGCGAGTTGACCGCCCGGTTGCGTCCGCCCCCGGCCCAGCTGCCGGTTCCGGCCAGCAGCAACGCCAGCAGCCAAAGCCACTGTTTTCCCGATCCGCCCATGACTCCGCCTCTTCTGTTTTCGATTTTCCGATTTCTCTACGGGATTACCAACGCAATTATTTCAACACCGCCCCGCCCCGGCCCGCCGCGCTACCAGAACGCCCGGCCGGTTGCCGCCCGAAAGGACTGCACCGTGGGCGACTGCTCGAACGGCAGCGCCTCCCGGCCGTCGAGCCGCCGGAACAGATTTTCGATCAGGTTCCGGGCCGCCTCCCGGATGCCGACCCCGACCTGCTCGCAATCCACCAGCAGCGTCGCCGGGATCTCCCAGTTGCGGTAAACCGCCAGTTTCAGCTTTTCCGGGACCGGAATCCGATAGTGCAGCACCCCCATCATGACGCCGGTGATCAGCTGATCGGGAAAGATGAACAACCCGTCCGGCCGCCGCTCCGGCGGCAGCTGGACAAAGTGGGCCAGCCCCCGCATGGCGAACTCGGTCATCGCCTCGTCGGAGGGGATGTAGGAGACCTCCGGCGGCGGGGCGTAGAGCCACTCGTCGCGACACTGCGCCTTCAGCTGCCGGGCCCGCTGCCGGAAGTTCCGATAAAAGGGACTTTCCACCACCTTGCCGGAATCGTGCTGCTCGTAACGATGAATGGTGCAGATCACGCCGAGCCGCCGGGCTCCGACCCGGTGGAGCTGCTCCACCGCCAGCCCCGGCACCGGATTCCGGGGCGCGGAGACGAGGTGATTGCACCGGCCATCCAGATCGACCACCGGGAGCGGAAGTTTTTTCAACCGCGGCCCGAACCCGGTCCGCTGCAGCGAACCGGGATACAGCACGCCCTGAATCTCACCGGCGGCGGTCAGTTTCTTCAACTGTCTCATCCCGTCGCCGCAGGCGTTGTCGATCACCAGCTGCGGGGCGATCCGGCGGGCCTCCAGTTCGGTGCTGAGCGCCGTGATGAACGTCTGCAAATAGGGCGTCAGGTTGTCGATGGTCTCGTGCATCAAATAGATCGCCGCCCGGGTGAGGCGCCGGTTCGTCCCGCTCACCACATTGCCGGTCCGGCGGTCGCCGGCGATCAACCCCTCCCGGACCAGCGGAAACAGCGCGGCGTGGACGTTCGGATTGCTGGTGCCCAGCTCCTCCGCAATCCGCCGCAGCGAGGGCAGCTTCTCCCCGACGGCAAAACGCCCGGCGAGAATGTTCTTCCGGAAATAGAGCGTTATGGACTCGCGGAGATTGTCCGGACACTCCGCCCGCAGAGCCTGATAATCGACATCCATAAAAGCTTCCCGAATTTCAAAAAAAATCGATTAGCACGGATAGCACTGATGACTATTTTAGCAAAGAAATTTCTCCTTGTCAAGTCGCACGCCGATAATTTTGCCGAAAAGTTCCGCCGCCTCGTCCGCAGGCGGTTCCCGGCGCATCGCGCGAAAAAAGTTGTTCGGCGCTTGAAATTTATGGATTTCGGGCTATACTTCCATGATTTTTGGAACAGTGTAACAGGGGGCGTTCGTTATGAGTATCTTTCTCGGATTGGACTCCAGCACCCAGGGGTTGAAGGCGGTTCTGATCGATCTGGAAAAAGGGGAAATCACCGGCGGCGAAGCGGTCAATTTCGGAGAGGAGCTCCCGGAATACCGGTCGCCCAGCGGTTTTCTGCCCGACCCCGATCCGCTGATCCGTCAGGCCGATCCGCGGATGTGGCTGGCGGCGCTGGACCTGCTGTTCCGCAAGTTGCAGGAGGCGGGAATCCGGCTGGACCAGGTGGCGGGAATCTCCGGTTCGGGGCAGCAGCACGGTTCGGTCTATCTCAACGCCCGCTTTCCCGAACTGCTCCGAAACCTCGATCCGGCGCGGCCGCTGGCCGATCAGCTGGCCCCGGTCCTGAGCCGGAAACGCTCTCCGATCTGGATGGATCGCTCGACCCGCGCCGAGTGCGACGAGCTGGAACAGCGCTTCGGCGACCGGCTCCAGCGCGACACCGGGTCGCCGGCGATCGAGCGCTTTACCGGCCCGCAGATCCGCCGCTTCTGGAAGAGTGAACCGGAGGCCTACGCGCAAACGGCGTATGTGCAGCTGGTCAGCTCCTTTCTGGCCTCGGTGCTGGCCGGATGCGTCGCCCCCGTCGACTACGGCGACGGGGCGGGGATGAATCTGCTGAATCTCCGCACCCTGGACTGGGATCCCGAGATCGCGGAATTCACCGCGCCGGACCTGTTGCGGAAGCTCCCGCGCGCGGTGCCCGGAGCCACCGTGGTCGGGGGACTCGCGCCCTACTTCACGCGCTACGGCTTCCGGGCCGGTACGCCGGTCACCGCCTGGACCGGAGACAATCCGGCCAGCCTGATCGGGACCGGGGCGGGGATGCCCGGAACCGCGGTGATCAGCCTCGGCACCAGCGATACGTTCTTCGGCGCGATGGCCGACTACAAGACCGATCCCGCCGGTTGCGGCCACGTTTTTGGCAACCCGGCGGGCGGCTTTATGAGCCTGATCTGCTTCACCAACGGTTCGCTGGCCCGCGAGCACGTCCGCGAGGAGTGCGGCGTCGACTGGACCTTCTTCGACGAGACCAGCATCGAGCTGACCCCGCCCGGCAACCACGGCAAACTGATGCTCCCCTACTTCGCGCCGGAGAGCACGCCGCTGGTGCTCGCCCCCCGCGTCCGCTGCAATTTTGACCCGGCCGCGGCCCGGCCGGAGGAGAAGATCCGCTGCCTGCTGGAGTCGCAGGCGCTCTCGATGGCGCTGCACGCCGGCTGGATGGGGGAGCGCTTCACCCGGCTGCGGATCACCGGCGGCGCCTCCAACAGCCGGGCGCTGCGCCGGATTCTGGCCGACGTCTTCCAGACGCCGGTCGAACGGCTCGCGATCCGCGACTCGGCGGCGCTGGGCGCCGCGCTGATGGCGGCCCATACCGTCACCGCGATCCCGCTGGCGGAGCTGGCCGCGACCTTCTGCGCCGCGCGCGACGTGACCGAACCGGACCGCAGTCGGCAGGAGCTCTACGAGGCGGCCCGCCGACACTATGCCGAACTGGAAAAAGAGGAGCAAAAACGCGCATGAAACATCTGCTTCTGCTGGCGGCGCTGTTCGCCGCCTCGATCCTTCCGGGAGCGGAACCGCTGCCGGTCACGGCAGGAGTTCCGCCGGTGGCGAACCTGGTCGAACGCATCGGCGGCGACCGGGTCCGGGTGAGCTCGGCGCTGCCGGTCGGACGCAGTCCGCACGACTACGCGCCCACCCCGCGCGAAATCCGGAGTCTGGCCCGGTCCCGACTCTTCCTGCACACCGATATGCCGTTCGAGCAGAATCTGCTGCGCATGCTCGGCGCCGCCAAAGTCCCGGCCGTCGACGTCACCCGGGGGGTGGAGCGCCGGCCGCTGGAGCAGGCCTGCGATCACGATCACGACGACGGGCACGCCCACGACGGGCACTCGCCGGACAGTCTCGATCCCCACGTCTGGCTCGCGACCGCCAATCTGAAGATCATGGCCGACAACATCGCCGCCGAACTCGGCAAACTCGATCCCGAAGGCCGCGCCGTCTACGAGCGGAACCGGCAGGCCCTGCACCGGGAACTCGACCAGCTCCACGCCGAGCTGAGCACCGAACTCGAACCCTATCGGGGCCGGGCCTTCTACGTCCATCACGCGGCGTTCGGCTACTTCGCGCACGAGACCGGGCTGCGGCAGCTGGCGGTGGAACTCGGCGGCCGGGAGCCCTCGCCGCGCCATCTGTCCGAAGTGGCCAAACAGGCCCGGAAGGATCAGATCAAGGTGATTTTCGTGCAGCCGCAGTTCAATCCCGGCGCCGCCCGGGCGCTGGCGGAAACCACCGGCGCCCGGGTCTCCGAACTCGACCCGCTGGCCGCCGACGCTCCGGCCAACCTGCGGCAACTGGGCCGGACCCTGAAGGAAAGTTTCCAGTGAGCACGACCGGCACAGCACCGGCGGTGATCGAGATCCGGGATCTCGACTTCGCCTACGAACCGGGTACGCCGATTCTGCATCAGGTGAACCTGACCATCCACGAAGGAGAATTCGACTGCATCGTCGGCCCCAACGGCGGCGGCAAAACCACCTTGCTGCGGCTGCTGCTGGGGCTGCTCTCGCCGCAGCGCGGCACCATCCGCATCTTCGGTCAGTCGCCGACGGCGGCGCGGCCGCTGATCGGCTACATGCCGCAATATCATCAGCTCGATCCGGCCTTCCCGGTGACGGTGCTCGAAGTGGCGCTGATGGGTCGGCTGCGCCGGGGCCTGCTGGGCCGGTATGACCGGCGCGACCGCGAAGCGGCGCTGGCAGCGCTGGATCAACTCGGCATCGCCGATCTGGCCTCGCGCAGCTTCGCGGCCATTTCCGGAGGGCAACGGCAACGGGCGCTGATCGCCCGGACCATCGCCGGAAATCCCCGGCTGCTGCTGCTGGACGAACCGACCGCCAACATCGACCCGGGGGCGGAACTGGAGTTCTACCGGATTCTGGACGAGCTGCGGCGCCAGCTGACGCTGCTGACCGTCTCGCACGATCTGGGCTTTGTGGACCGTCAGGTAGACCGGGTGATCTGCGTCAATCGCGAGGTGGCGGTGCACGCGGCGAGCAAATTCGACGCGGCGGCCGCGGACGCCATCTATCACCATCAGGTCAACATGGTCCGCCACGATCACGCCTGTGTCTGTCAGGATTGCCCGCATCATTCCGCGACTCGGCAGGAAGGAGGGGACCATGCTTGAGTTCTGGCACGATCTGTTCGATCCGGGGACCATCTTTCTGCGCTACGCGCTGATCGCCGGACTGCTGGCCAGTCTGCCCTTCGGCGTGGTGGGGACGCTGGTGGTAACCCGCCGGATCACCGCCATCGCCGGCGCGATTTCGCACGCGGTGCTCGGCGGGGTCGGTCTGGCGCTCTACTGCAACCGGGTCTGGGGCTGGGAGTTTCTGACTCCGATGCTCGGGGCGGCGCTGGCGGCGGTGGCGGCGGCGTTGCTGATCGGGGTGGTCAGCCTGTTCGCCCGGGAGCGCGAAGACACCATTATCGGCGTGGTCTGGGCGCTGGGCATGTCGGTCGGACTGCTGTTTCTGGCGGCGACGCCGGGCTATGTCGATCTGCAGGGGTATTTGTTCGGCAACATTCTGCTGCTCTCCAAGCCGGAGATCTACTGGACGCTGGCGCTCGACGCGGTGGTGCTGATTCCGGCGGCGCTGTTCTACAACCAGTTGCTGGCGATGTCCTTCGATCTTTGTTTTGCCGAGCTGCGCGGCGTCCGGGTGCGGCTGATGTACCTGCTGCTGCTGGTGTTGATCGCCCTGACCATCGTGCTGATGGTCAACGTGGTGGGCATCGTGCTGGTGATCGCGTTGCTGACGCTGCCGGCGGCCACCGCCGGCTGCTTCGTGCGGCATTTGTACTCGATGATGATCGCGGCGGCGCTGTGGTGCATGGTGTTGGTGGCGGGCGGACTGGCCGCCAGTTACAGCTGGAATTTGCCGACCGGGCCGGTGATCGTGGTCTTGGCGGCGGTATGCTACCTGGCGGCGCTGGGGACTGCCGGATTGCGCGGAAAACGACGATGAACGACTTGCATTCCGGAATTTTTCTGGTAAGGTAATCATATCATGAAAAACTGGCATTCTACTTTCAAACGGCTGCTGCCGTTGCTGCCGGCGGCAGTGCTGGTGCTGGCCGGCGGCTGCGGCGATTCCGCCGACGAATTGGTTCGTCGGGCTCATGACGAGGCGGCGGCCGGGCGCTGGGATCAGGCGCTGGCGCCCGCCGAACAGGCGGTCCGGAAAGCGCCGGAGAGTGTTCCGGCACTGATCATGCGCGCGCTGGCCTGCGAACAGAACGGGAAGCCGGATCCGGCGCTGGACTCGGCCCGGCAGGCGGTCAAACTCAATCCGGAAAGTTTCACCGCCCAGTACACGCTGGGGCGGCTCTACGCACAGGATCCGGCCCGGCGGCAGGATGCGCTGACTCCGCTCTACAAGGCGGCACAGCTCAAGCCCGACGACCGCAACACCCGGATTCTGCTGGCCAACGTGCTGACGGCGCTGAACAACTACGATCAGGCGCTGCCCTATCTGCAGGAGCTCTCCCGCGATCCGCAGCTTCTGGCGTCGGCCGGGATGCAGGGGATTTTCGGCAACTACTACTTCCGGAAACGGAACTTCCGCGCCGCCAATCAGGCGTTCACGGCGGCCTACAACCAGTCGCCGCGCGATCCGTTGACCATCTACAACGCGGCGGTGTCCCGCGACTTCTACTACAACCGGGATCAGGGCCGGACGGCGCAGCAACTCTACCGGCAGTTTCTGGCCATCGCCGAATCGCAACCGGAACTGGCCGGACTCTGTGAACAGGTCAGGGCGCGGTTGGCCCGGCTCGCCCCCGCCGCCCGATGAACCGCGCGATCCCCGACGAGATCATCGAGGAGATCCGTCACCGCTGCGACATCGTGGAGGTGATCGGCAGCGTGGTGCAGCTGCGCCGGGCGGGCGGTGGGACCTACAAGGGACTCTGTCCGTTTCATCAGGAGAAAACCCCCTCCTTCACGGTCAACCAGAACCGCGGCCACTACCACTGCTTCGGCTGCGGCAAAGGTGGTGACGTCTTCCGGTTTGTGATGGAGCGCGAAGGAGTCGATTTTCCGAATGCGATTCACCTGCTGGCCGCCCGCTGCGGGGTGGTGATTCCGGAAACCGGCGCCTCCTCCCGGGAGAACCGGGCCCGGGCCGACGAGCGGGAGCGGCTCTATCAGATCAACGAGGAGTTCGCCCGCTTCTTCGAGCGCCAGCTCCGGGAACAGCCGGAGGCGCCGGCGGCGCGCTATCTCGCCTCGCGGGGGATTCCGGAGGAGGTAGCGCGGCAGTTCCGGCTCGGCTTCGCGCCCGATGAGTGGGACGCCTGCGTGCGTTACGGCCGGGCGCTCGGCTTCCGGGAGCAGGAGCTGCTGCAGGCCGGGATCGTCCGCCGACACGAGGGTTCGGGCCGGTTTTACGATCACTTCAAGGGGCGGCTCACCTTCGCCATCTGGAACGAGACCGGCAAGGTGGTGGGCTTCAGCGCCCGCTCGCTGGAGGCCCATCCGGCCACCGCCAAATACGTCAACACCGCCGAGACGCCGGTGTTCCGCAAAGGAGAGCTGCTCTACGCCCTGCCGCTGGCCCGCACCGCCATCCGCGACCGCAAGCTGGCGGTGCTCTGCGAAGGGCAGCTCGACACCATCGCCTTTCACCGCGCTGGCGTGACCTGTGCCGTGGCCCCGCAGGGGACCGCCTTCACCGAAATGCAGGCCCGGATTCTGCGGCGCTACACCGGCGAAGTGGCGCTGGCCTTCGACGCCGACGGCGCCGGGCAGAAAGCGATCCGCCGGGCCCTGGAGATTCTGCTGCCGCTGGATCTGGAGGTCCGGGTGATCCGGATTCCGGGGGGGAAGGACCCGGATGAACTCTTCCGCAGCGCCGGTCCCGAGGCGGTGAGCCGCACGGTGGACGACGCGGGCAACTGGCTTGACTGGTGCTGCGACGCGCTGCCGGCGGAATTTGACCTGAACCGCGCCTCCGGGCGCAGTCAGGCGGTGGACGAAGTGGTCTCGCTGCTGAAGCTGGTGCCGAATCCGGTCCGACAGGAGTTTTATCTGCGGGCGGCCGCTGCCCGGTTGCTGGTCAGCGAAAGCGCCATTCACGCCGAACTGGGCCGACTGGCCCGGGAGGAACGGCGGCGCTTCAACGGCGCGGGCGGGCGCGAACCGTCCACGCCGCCGCCACAGCCGGTGCAGCGAACGATCTTTTCACCCCGGCGGCGGGCGGAACTGACGTTGCTGGGGGTGGCGTTGCACGATCCGGGAACGGCCCGGCGTCTATCCGAACTGCTGCCCGCGGAGGAGCTCAGCAGCGAACTCAGCGGCAAAACGCTGGAACTGGTGATCGGTTGCGCCTTGAACGGCGAGCCGGAACAGGCCCTGCCCCGGATCGAAGAGCTGCTGCGTGAAACGCCGGATCCGGAACTCAGCCGGGTGCTGCTGGACGAAGCCGCCTATTCCCCGGAGGAGTCCGAACAGGTATTGAGCGACTGTGTCAAGGCGATCCATCAGGATTTTCTGCGACAGGAGCGGCTCCGGCTCCTGGCCGAGATCCGGGGCGAAACCGATCCGGCCCGGCAGCTCGAGCTGGCCGCGCGCTTGCAATCGTTGAACTGAAGTGCTATTTTATGGTGAAATACCGAATATAAGGAGTTGCTGTTATGAACCGCAGACGACATTTGGGATCGGTTTACACCACCTATCCGGCTCAGGAGGCGGGAAACTTCCTCGGAGACAAGGTGTACAAGATCGTCGCCACAGTGGTTTGCTGTGGCCTGTGGACCGGCGCCTACTACATTCTGGTCGGAGTGGTGAACTTCAACAAGAAGAACTTCATGGAGGGCGCGGCCGAGACCAGTACGGCGGAACTGTTCAAAAGTGAAACCAGTCTGTGGATTCTGCTGGGCAGTTATGTTCTGATCGCCATTCTGGTTTTCCGCAGCCGGATGGGGGCCAAGGTCAAAGTCGACCGGAAACGAGGCAAATGAAACGGGGGGGGTATCTGGCCGTGGCGGCGTCCCTGTTGTTGCTGGCGGGGTGCGCCGGCGATCAGACCGAGCCGTCAGATCGGGGGGAGCGTTCGGTGACTGAAACCCTGAGTGAAGCGGCACTCCGGACCCGAAACGCCTGGGGGCGGAAGCCGCAAACCTACAAGCCGCTCAAAAATTATCAGCTGGATCTCTATCCGACCCGGCGGGAATTTGAAACCGGGAAAGATGCCGAACTGGTGTTCGCTTTGCGGAACACCGACCGCAAACCGGTCCGGCTCGAGGATTGGCATCTCCAGCAGTCGGACAACATCCGGCTGCTGATCCAGAACTGGTTTCCCGGCACCGAGGAGCCCGATCCCGAAGCCTGGATCCCGCTGAACGAGGATCCGGCCGATCCCGATCTGCGCTATCCGTTGGATCTGATGCCGGGGAATCAGGCGCTGATTCCCAAAGCGCTGCCCTTTATCCGCGATCTGGAGGTTTCGCCGGGGGCGGAGCGGCGCTACTTCGTCAAAGCGGAGCTGACGCTGGAGACGGTCAAGGTGGAGACCGGGGTCTTCGGCATTGCCGTGCGCCGGGGGAAAGACGAATGAGGCGGCTCGCCGGGTTGATTCCGGCGCTGCTGGGAGGAGCCGGACTTCTGGTCGCCGCCGCGGCGGAGCCGGAGGTGCTGTTTCCGGAGGGGAAAGCGCCCGCGCCGGAACTGGGTGAGGAGCTCCGGCCGCTGATCGCCGACTGGCAGCTGGTCTATGTCTACGATCCCTTCACCGGGCTGACGCCGAATCAGGCGGCGGTCCGCTACGAACGCGACGACAGCGCGAAGATCGAAAAGTTCAGCAAGGTCGGCTACCTGCTCTATCTGGAGCCGCAGGAGGGTACGCCCTGCTACGTCTGGGCGACCATGGACGCCTTTACCGAACAGGCGAAACAGCTCGGAGTCCCCACCAAGGCCAGCGGTGCGGTTTTCCAGCAGAAGGTGAAGAATCTGGAGGTCCGCTCCAACCGGCCGGAGGTCGCCTCGGGCAGTTTCAAGGAGGGGGCGCTGGAGTTCTGGCCGCAGAACTACTACCCGTACAACGCCCGGCAGTACCCCGGCGGAGATCACGACCGTTACGACTTCGGCGATCAGCGGCGCGACCAGCCGAATCCGGGTTACGGGTCGATGCAGCTGCACAATCTGGATCGCCGGAGCACCGTCTTCGCCTTCAACAAGTGGCGGGACGGGCGCGAGAGCGATCTTGGAATCGGCAACAATCCGGATCCCAACGGCAATCCCGACTGGACCGATACCGGAGCCGCCCGCAACTACCGTTTTGCACGGCTGCTGGTGCTGGTCCGCTAGGAGTTCACCATGAGCGAAGAATCAACCATGCCCCAGCCCCCGGCCGAGCCGCCGCAAACACCTCCGTCCGAGTCCAAGCCGCCGGAGCCGCGGCCGCCGAAGATCGCAATTCACATCACGCCGCCGGAGCCGCCGCCCCCGCCGCTGGACGCCCCGTCCACGGCGAGCGTGGTTCCGCCGACTCCGGCTCCGGCCGAACCCAAGGCTCCGCCGGGTCCGATCCAGCTGCCGACGCCGCCCCAAGCCGCCAAAGCCGCCAAAGCCGCCGGAGCCAATGCGGGAGCGGACAAAGCGGCAGCGGAACGGGTCCGGAAGCGGCGTCGCCAACTCCGGCGCATCTGCTGGCTGATCTTCTGGCTGGCGGTGCTGGCGGCACTGGGCGGAGCCGGTTACTACTACTACCCGGAGCTCAAACGGCGTTTCGACGACTATCAGGAGCAACTCCGGGAGGAGGCGCGGAAACGTCAGGCCGAACTGCAGGCCGCGGCGGAGGAACGGGCGCGGGCCCGGTGTTGTCCGCTGTGCGGCCGGGATCTCGGCTTTCAGGGGTCGGAGAAGACGCTGGCCGCCCTGCTGCCCCGGATTCAGGAGCTTCCGACCCTGGCCACGCTGGACGACGCCGCGGGTTTTCCGATCCGCCAGGAGCGGAGCACGTTGGAGGAACTTGAACGCCGGGCTGATCAGGAGCTGGCGGAACGGGTTCAAAAACAGGCGGATGAGCTGTTCCGGCTCTATCGGGTTGACGAGGAGGTGACGCTGTACGGCACCGACGGGATCGGGATCAAGGGGCCCATTCTGGTGATTGACGATGAGGGCGTGTTGATTCGCGACCGGGGTTCCGGCCCCGTGCAGTTCCGCTACGACCAGTTGCGGAGCGTCAGCCGGGCTCATTTTTCGCCCTACAGCGAGCGGTATCGCGAAGAGTTTGTCAGCGCCCGGCGCTCACCCTACCGGGAGCGGCGGGCGGCGGAGAGGACGACCATTCTGAACCGGCTCAAGAAGGAGCACGATTTCAATCTCTACCGGGGGCGGTACTACACACGGGCGGAGCTGGAACAGCTGCTCGAACCCCGCCGGGATGAACTCTGCCACGCCCGGCTTTTCGCGCAACTCAAGAGCGAGGGGTACGAGGAGGAGAACGGCCGCTGGTACTCGCCGGAGGAGGTCAAGGCCCGGCAGGCCAAAGCCGGAGCTCAAGCCGGAGCTGACGCTCCAACCGGAACCGACGCTGCCCCCGAAACGACCTCCGCGGGAACCGCGCCGGAGGGGACCGGGGGCACCGGGGACTGAAGCCCTACGCCCGTTCAAACTCGATCCGGCTGAGCTCCTCGGCGCGGACCCGTTCCAGACCGTCCTGAACGTGCGGCACCACCTCGCCGGAGCGCAGCGTCTCCCACTCCGCCAGCAGCGCGGCGCCCCCGCCCGGAAGCAGCCGCAGCGCCTCGGTGATCGCCACCCGGGTGCTGCTGCCCCAGAACTGATTGCCCCAGACCGTGTCCTCCCGCTGGTACACCTGGGACTGCTCCCGCCGGAACAGCGCCAGCAACGCCGGAATCGACTCCTCGGCCAGCAGCACGGTCAAGGTCCGGACCGCCTCCAGCCGGACGTAGGTGGACTCGGTACAACCGGCGAAATTCGCCACCGGTCGCGGTTCGGCCCGATCCCAGGTCAACAGCCCGCTCACCGCCGGAATCCAGCGCGGATCCAGCGTCCGACGCACCCGGTGCAGCAGTTCGATCAAAACGCCGCAATCCCGCCCCGCCGCCGCCCGGATCAACGCCTCCGGCGCGGGCGACTCCGCGGCACCGGGCAAGGTCACGCCCTTATCGCTCCAGAGTTCCGGCCGGTCGTTGAGCATCAACCCGAACCAGGGGCCGGGGAGCTCCAGTTGCCGCGGCGGCGAACTCCGACCGAAGAGTTCCACCCCGTTGCCGCAACGGATCACCAGATGTACCGTCGGCTCCTCCCGGTACCAGGCAAAGTCGCCATAGCGCAACCCTTCGATCCGGATCCGCTCCGGAGTCACCAGCAGCCGGACCGGACGGGAACTGCGGAATACCTCCCGCCCCGCCGCATCCCGAAGCCGGCGGAGATCGACGAACACCCGCCAGTCGGAACCGGCGGCGGCGAACCGGGCATCGGTCTCCCAGCCGTCGAACCGGCGGACGCCCCGCCCCGGCAACAACAACCGGTAACCCTTTCCGCCGCTTGAAATCTGCACCGTTTCGCCCTGCCGGACCGCCGCAGCCTCCGGATCGAGACTGAACAAAGTCCCGAACTCCCCCCGCCCCGGCTCTCCGCGCCAGAACAGCCGGGTCAGTCCGGGATCGGCACGGCCCGGCAGCCGGACCGCGCCGGGCGCGGGCTTTTCACAGCCGGGCGCAGTCTCCGCGCTGATGGTCAGCACCGGGCCGGTCGGCGGCCGGACCCGGACCCGGGTTCCGGTCAGCTCGACCTCGTCCCAGGTCAGCAGTTGCAGCCGGGGCTCGACGCCGCGACCATCGCAATAGCGATCGAACCGGAAGGCGCCGACGCCCGCCAGCTGCGCGTAGAACACCTCCGCCCGCCGGACCCCGGCGGACGCGGGATAACACCCGGTCAACTCCGCCGCCGCCAGCTGCACCGCGGCGTCGAAAAAGCCGCCCAATCCCCGGCCGCCGGGAGTCAGCCAGCCCTCAAAACCCCAGTCGTAGTTCCCCGGCTGAACTCCGTTGGCGGAGCCCCAGGAGCCGGTGTCGCAGAAGATCAGCGGCGTCCGGCCGGCCTCCAGAAAGAAGTTCGGAGCCTTGCCCGGAAGCCAGGAGACCACTCCGGTGAAGTCGTCCTGCTCCAGCGCACAGGCCGCCCAGTCGTGTTCCCGGAGTTCATTGAGCCGGGGCGGTTCCGGCGCCGGGGCCGAACTGACCGCCTCGTTCAGTTCCAGCGGATACCAGAGCAATCCCAGCGGGAGTTCCAGCCCCAGCCAGGGCGAGGAGTAGTCGGAATCGCGGTTGTCGAATTTCGCCTGAATCAGATAACGCGGATCGCCGGTGCGGGCGGCGGCGAAACTCTGCTGGAACTGGTTCCAGATCCGGACATAGGTGTAACGCCCCAGCGGCCAGCTGTAACCGGAGGGTAGAATGAAGTCCAGCTGACGGGCGTTCAGCTGCCGCAGACTGATCCGATGAGGGAGGAATTCGCGTCCGTACCACTCCCCGCCCTCGCTCTTTTCGAGCAGCGCCACCGACAGGGTGTGGGTCGCCAGATGAATTTCGCGCAGGTAGGTGAAGCCGTCGCCGTCGAAGCCGTTCTCAGGGAACTGCCCGAGCGCGTCGGCGAACAGCTCCCGCCCCCGCCCGTACAAACGCCGGGCGACCGGATCCTGCCGCCACCGGTAGCCGAAGCAATACCCGGCGTAGAGCATGCCGCAGCACATGGCGGCATTCTGATTGATCGGCTCATGGAGAATCGGGAAACAGCCGCGCCCCTGATTGTGGGGTTCGATGAAATCGGCCATCACCGCCAGCGCCTCGGCAGCCACCGCGTCGATCTCCGACTCGGAAAAGGCCCCTTCCGCCGCCAGAAAGTCGAACAGAATCAGCAGCTGCGCCAGCATGGCCGCGCAAATCCAGCGGTCGCCGGTGCGGAACTGGGCGCTGTTCCAGTAATGAATCCCCCGGTTCAGGGCTTCACCGCCGCGCCACTCCCGCTCGAATTCACTTCTGGCCGCCGCCGTCTCGCCGCGCAACAGGGCCCGGAAACAGCGGCAGGCCGGACTGAAATCGTAACGCTGCCAGCTCCCGGGGTCACAACGTCGTTCCAGTTCCCGGAACAACCGGTCAAACTCGCCGCCGACCCGGCTGCCGGCGGCGCGGACCCGGGCCAGCTCCTCTGCCCACAACGCCTTCATCACTCCACGCTCCTTTTTATACATCTGTATAATTATAGTATTGCAGGTTTTTCCTTTTTCAAGTTCAAATACGCTTTTTTTGAATTATTTGTCGCCAAGCACTTGACATCGGACCCCGACTTGATTATAATTGTACATGTGTTCAACAGGAAATCAGTTATGAGAACCGGATCCAAAATTCAACAGTGCGCGGAAACGATCGCCCGGCTGATCGCCGGGGGAACGCCCGGTTTTACCGACCGCCTGCCCAGCCGCCGGGAACTGGCCCGGCGTTTCGGGCTCTCAACCGCCTCGGTCCAGCTGGCTCTGGCGGAGCTGGAACGACGGGGCATGGTGAGAAATCATCCCCGGCAATGCTCGCAGGTGACCACCGGCGGGGCCCCGACCATGGTGGAGAAAATTGCCGTTGCCGTCTTTGAGACCCGTCCGCATCAGATCCGGTTCTGGCTGGAACAATTTCAACACTTTGAACAGCAATTTCCGGGGGTCCAGCTGCAGACCAGGTTCTACCGCAACCGCACCGACGCCGGGCCGGTTCCGGGCCGGATCCTGATCCGGCCGCCGGAATCCGGGCAACCGACCCCGCTGGTGCCGCTGAGCGAAATTCTCGGTCCCGAGCGACTGGCCCGGCTGCGCGCCCGACTGCTGCCGCAACTCACCGGCTGGAACTGGGATTTTGACCTGCCCTATCAGCTGCAATGCTTCGCCCTGATCTATCGGCACGAACACTCGTTAACCCCGCGTTCGGAGGAGACGCTCCCGGACTGGTTCCGGCGATTGAGCCGGGAACTCGGCCCCCGCTCGATCCCTCCGCCGAATGCCGACTGCGTGGCCGGACTCTCCGGACTTCAGGAGCTGCTGGCCACCGCGCCGGAACGGGTCCCGGACTCCGCGGCCCTGGCCCGGTTTGTGGAACTGCTGACACTTTACGCCCGGAGCGGAATCATCGCCCCCGATCTGCCCGAACTCCCGGAATCCGCCCTGCTGACCCGGGGTGAACTGCGCGCCACGTTGTGCCACACCCACCGCTGGGCGGAATACGAGCTGCCGCAACGACCGGAGTTGCGGCTCGCACCGCTGCAGGTTGCCGCCGGGTCCGCTGATCTGGTCTATCTGCCCTGCGCCCGTCTGGCGGGAGATGATGCGGTCACCACCGGCGAACGGAACTTCTTTGAATTTCTGGTCTCCACGCCCTTCCAGCAGGCGATGATGCGTTCGCTCATCGGAATCTCCCCCTATCTGCCGGAGCTGCAGGTTGCGGAAACGGAAATTCCGCACCTGAAGGCGCTGCTCCGGGCGCTCCAAACCCGGGCGCTCTGTTACCGGCAATCCAACCACTGGCCGACGTTGTGCGAGCGTCTGATCGAAACCGCGCTGCTGCCGCTGCTGCTGCACCGAATCGCCCCGGAGGAGGCGCTGACCCGTTCCCGCCGGACCGCTCGCACGCTGATCCGGCCCGGGGCCGGTTCCCGGGAGTCCTACCTGAAACGTTTCTGGCTCGGCGGAGCCTAGATCCGCCACCGTTTCCGGGCTACAGCTCATCAACGCTCAGAAAGGAGCCTCCCATGAAAACGATGCGAACTCGAAACTTCACGTTGATCGAACTTCTGGTCGTAATCGCGATCATCGCCATTCTCGCCTCCATGCTGCTCCCAGCCCTGAACCGGGCGCGGCAGGCGGCGCAGGATACCTTCTGCCTGAGCAATCTCAAACAGATCGGGACCGCCAATGTCGCTTACGCCGCCGATTTCAACGGTCGCTACCCGGCAGCCAACGGCAGCGGCTTCCGGACCAACGACCGCAACGGCGTCGGCTGGGACGACGCGCTGCGCCCCTACTTCGGCTTCGATCAGCTCAAGGACATCAACAATCCCCCCGGCCGCACCAACTGGCTCAAAGTCTACCGCTGCCCGGTTCATCTGGGCAGCGCCGGAGCCGACA
Source organism: uncultured bacterium (assembly GCA_949297015.1). Classification (GTDB taxonomy): domain Bacteria; phylum Verrucomicrobiota; class Lentisphaeria; order Victivallales; family Victivallaceae; genus CASFRF01. The sequence continues at coordinate 36,583 of CASFRF010000050.1, read as the reverse complement.
GTACGGTGAATTACGCCGGAGTCCACAACGATCTGCAGAGCTACTCCATGATGATCGGCAACGGCGCCCTGCGGGCGGAAAAACTGCCTGACACCGGCTACACCCGCGACTACGCCACCGCCGCCGCGGTGCGTGATCCGGAACGGCTCTACTCCGAACTGCCGGGGCAATCCACCTCGCCCAACCGCCGCCGTCTCTCCCCCGGCGCCGTGATCAATTACCTCGACTCCCACTGGTATGGACGTCAGGGCTACGGCCGGGTCTCCCACTATACCCACGTCTATTACCCGAATGTCAACTGGCACAGCTATCACGAAAACGGCTACGGCGCCAACGCCGTGTACTTCGACGGCCATACCCAGAAAGTGCGCATGGGCCGGGAACTGAACATCTACAACGACGCGATCCGTTTCGCCTACTGATCCGGAGTTGCCATCATGCGTATTCGCATTCGCGTCTCTCTGCTGCTGTTTCTTGCCCTGCCGGCCGCGACCTCGTCGTCGGGGGCGGCGGTCGACGCCGCGGCGGTCAACCTGCAAGCCGCCCCCTGCGCGGCGCTGCGCCAGGGGGCGGAGGCCGCCGGCGTAGCGCTGACATTCGACGCCGCTACCCCATTTGACCACCTGCCGTCCATCCTGATCTGGCAGGCCGATGAACGGGGTCGCCGCCTCACCCCGGAGGAGGCAACCCAACTCCAGACCCATCTGGCGCGCGGCCACGCCCTCTTGCTGACGCTGGCGCGCCAACCGGGGCTCGACGCCTTCCGGCTGACTCCGGTAAGCCCCACCACCGCCTGGCAGACGCTGCTGCCCAAGGCCTATCGCGGCGGTGCGGCCCCGGCGGTGGGTGCCGGGAAGGCCGACCGCGAATTCTTCTCCCGCGCCCCGGACTTTCAGGTTCCCTACCAATATCGGCTGCGTCCGGTTCACACCGCCGAACTCGGCGAAACCCGGCTGGAGCAACTGGCCCGGCGCGACTCCTATCTGCAACTGCCGTTCGCGTCGGGAGAACCGTTTCTGAGCCGCCCGCTCCTGAACCGCGACTGGCAGGTCCGGTTGGCGGCGGACGACCAGGCGGCGGAGGCGCTCCTGCTCACCGGTCGTTACGGCGCCGGCCGGGTGGCGGTCTACGCCTCCGGGGCCGAGAGCGGAACGCCGGAGTTCTGGCGCGCGGTCTTCACCTTTCTGCGCGGCGCGACTCCGGCGGATCCGGTTCCGGCGGCGCGACCGGAATTCACCTTTGCCATCGACGAGGCAAAGCGGCAGCTGCTCGTCACCGGGAACAATCCCCGGGGGCCGGATTGGAAGCTCCCGGTAGTCGCCCGGCTCTACGGCTGGGACGGAACGCTGCAACGGGATCTGACCGGCGATCTGGAGCTGCCCGCAGGCCGGGAAAACACGCTGGTACTGTCCATCCCCGATGCCGGAATTCTCAAGGCCCAGGCCCAGAGTTTCCGCGATCAGTACCGGATCCGGGTCGGCGTCCTCGCGCCCTCGGGCGGAGAGGTGTGGCGGGAAACCACGCTGACTGCCGATTTCACGCCGCCGCTGGAGGCCACGTTGTCGGGCTCCGAGCCCGGAAGCAATCCCGCGCCGCTGCCCGGTCCGGAGCCGGAGAGTCTGGCGCTTCAGGGGCGCGGCGGACTCCCGGTCAGCGACTACAGCTATCGCGCCGGCAGTGAGCAGCGCTTTACCCTTACCGTGCGCAACGGCCGCCGCAATCTGGCGCCCCGGGCCCGGGTGCTCGCCCCCGGCGCCGGGAATCCGGAGGCAGCCCGGATTCTGAACAATCTGGCGGCAAGTCAAATGCGTCCCCGCGGCGACCTGCTGGAGGGCGGTTTCTACGAGGGGTGCGAACAGGCGGAAAACCGGATCCGGTTTGAATTTCCGCAGCCCGTCACCCTGAATGGACTGGCGCTGTACGGAACCTATGAGCGCAACGCCACTCTGGTCAACACCCCCGGAGCGATCCGGGTGCTGGCCGACGGGCGCGAAGTGCTCCGCCGCGACGATCTCGACGCCGGATTCAACCGGCGGCATCTGCGCACCTCGCTGAACTGGTCACCGGCGACCGCCCGGGTCTGGGAACTGGTCTTTCCCTGGCGGGCGGCTCCCGCCGGGCTCCGTCGGGTCAAACTGCAACTGGGCGAAATCGAGCTCTTCGGTCCGACGCCGGAGGTGACGGCGCAGAACCTGGAGCTGAAACTCCGGCTCATCCGGTTCGGCAAACCCGCGCTGGAACTCGGTTCGCTGAGGTTATCGGTTCCCCCCGGCGGCGAAGTCCGGCACGAATTCGCCTGCCGGTTGCCGGAATTGAACGGAGAGGCCCCCGACTTCGGTCGTCTCGAAGCGGTCACCGCCGACGGCCGGGTGCTGGCGGAGCTGCCGCTGCTGCTGGTCTCCGACCGGGAAGGAAGCTGTCTGCGCTCGCGCACCAGTATTCAACCGCCCGGGCAGAGCTGGCGGATCGATCACATCGTCACCCGGGGGTTCCGGAACTGGCTGCCGCTCGGCAGCGGCAGCCGCGACACCCCCGCAGGCGGCTGGAGCACGCCGGAGGACATCGTGTTCGCCTACGCCCGCAGAATCAAACAGACCGGCAGCGGCACCGCGACCGATCCGGCCAAACTGTTCCTGAGTGAACACAGCTTCACCCATTACGGCAATCCCTGGGGCAGTTTTCCCAACGGTCAACTGTTCTTCGAAGCCGCCGCGCCGCGGTTTCTCGACCGGGTCCGGAATCTGAGCGCCTGGCAAAACGCCAAACTGATCGTTCTCGGCTTCGGTGACCGCTGGGATACCGGTCCATCATTGAACTCCATGTACTCCTGGCAGGAGCTGGTCGAATTCGACCGGTTCCGGCGACAGCAGGGGCTGGATGGCTTGCGCGGCAGGACCCGGGCGGAATTGATCGCCGACCTCAACAAGCGGCTGCTCCACCCCTTCCACGCCTGGCAGCTCGACCGCTATTTGCGCAGCTTCCGGGCCATCCGCGAGACGATCGAAGGCACCGGGCGGAGGTTCGGCATCAACGCTCAGGGCATCCCGCTGCTGCCGCCGGAGGCCGCCGCGGAGATCGGCAGTCGACTCCGGGGCATGTCCGACGACGACACCTGGGGCGGGCTCGAAGAGGACTTCCCGCTCACCGCCGGGCGACAGATGATCCATCTGGCCTTCAACCCCGGCTGGCAGCTGGTCTCGAATCTGGTCTGGGGCTGGGACAACACCTGTTTGAACAATCCCCACTGGTTCATGCCGGTGGGAACCACCGAAAGTTCGCGCCGCCATCAGGTCACCCGGGCCTGGCGCGGCGTGGTCGGAGACCGTGGCGACTACCATTCGATCCATACTTTCGGCTACAGCATGAACGGGTACAACTCGCCGCTGGCCACCGTCAACGACTGGCAGCAGAACTGGAACGCCGCCGAACGTCAGACCCGGATTCTGCCCGACGGCCCGCTGGGCTTCGGGCTGGTGGTCGGAACCGCCGTGCTGAGTGATCCGGAACGGGCCGTCTTCTCCGGCGGCGGCATGGGCGACAGCCGGTTGGCCGATACCCTGATCGGACGGTTGTTCCGGGTGATCGGGGAACTCCACCGGCGCCGGATCAGTCTGCCCTTCGCGGCCAACGCCACGGCCCTGATGAAATTTCCGGGGCGGAGCCCGCTGATCCTGCCGATGCCTTCGACGTTGAGCCCCGAAGAGCGGAAATTTCTGGTGGAGCGGAGCCGCCGGGGCGACGCACTGGTGCTGATCACCGACGGGGAAACGCCGGCTCCGGAGTTTCAACCGCTCTTCGCCGACGCCCGTCCGCTGCCCGGCGAACCGCGCTTCCGGGTGGGTTCCGCCGGTATCGTGGCCGATTTCCGATTGGAGCAACTCGATGGTCGGGCCTACGACCAGCTCGCCGCCCTGATCCGGGAACACCTGTCGCCGGAGCTGATCTATCCCGGGGGCACCGCCGGGTACGGCTTCACCTCCCGCGGACGCAAATTCATCACCGTGGAGGACCTGCGGGAGGAGGCGCGCACCGTCCAGATCCAGCTCCGGGCGACGGGGTCCGCGGCCCGTGCCATGGAGCTGAACACGCACCACGAACTCCCGATCGTGCGGGAGGGGGACTTCTGGAACATCAGCCTGCCGCTCCGCAAGGGGGACGGCGTTCTGATCGTAGTGGAGGAGATATGAACCGAATCCTGCTGATCTGTCTGCTGGTCGCGGCGCTGGGGAGCGGCGCGGCGGAACTTCCCGAGCGTGGACTGCGCATCGGCTGCGCCCCGAACGCGCCATCCGCCATTCATCAGGCGGTGCTCCGCCTGAAAGCGGCGGCCGCCACCCATCCCACGCTGCGGGCACTCCAGGGCCGGGGAACGCTGGAAGCCGGAGCGCTGGCTCCAGCCGGAACCGATGAGCTTGCCCGGTCCAATCTGATTCTGGTCGGACTCCCCGACGATCCGCGAATCCAGGAGGCGCGGCAGTATGCGGCCGAATTCGGGACCGACCGTTCCGTCTACATCTTCGGCTTCGGCCGGTTCCGGGGGGATCTCGGGTATCTGGAGAGCGGCAGCAACCCCTGGCTGCACAGCGAACACACCGCCGAACTGCCGTTTGAAACCAATGTGATCATCCTGACCGGGACCTCGGTCAAGGGAGTCGAACTGGCGGTATCGGCCTTTCTCCGGGCGCAGCTGGTCAACGGGCTGGTCGGCACGGGAGAGCGGCTGGAAACCACGCTGCTCGATCGCGCCCCCGCCCCGCCGGAACTCACCCTGCCCGCGGCGTTGCCCCGGAGCTGGTCCGACTGGCTGCTGCTGGGCGTCACCGACTGCGGCGCCGACGTCGGGCGCGGCCTGCTGCAGACCGCCGGTCGCGAACCGGACCGCGTCCTGCTGCTCAAATACTATCGGCCGGGGGCCTGGGAGGCGCCGGGTCACGCCGGAGTCGTGGACAACTACCTCAACGGTCTTGACCGGTGCGCCTACGGCAACGCGCTGCTGCTGGCCGCCTATGCCGATCCGAAGACCGCCGCGGAGGTGGCCGGGCGGCTGGCGGCCGACCGGCGGCTGGCCGAGAGCCGGAACCCGGAAGTCCGCAAACGCGACTTCGGTTCGATCCGGCCGGTGACGGTCTGGTCGAGTGGCCCCTATGTCGTGTTGAGCACGCTGCCGGAGGAGTTCAATGCCGAACTGCGCGGTCGGACGCTGCGCTGACCGCCCGACCCGGATCAGGCGAAGCCGGCCTCCGCCATCCGGGCCTCGCGGACCATGCCCGCGGTGGCGATCTCGTTGAGCTCGTAAAACAGTCCGCGACGCGCCAGCAGCTCGTCGTACGACCCCTGCTCCACCACCCGCCCGCGGTCCATGACCACAATCGAATCCGCCCGCTTGAGCGTGTTCAACCGGTGCGCGATGATCAGCACCGTCTTGTTCCGGCTCAACGACTCGAAGCTCTGCTGAATCATCGCCTCACTCTCGGCATCGAGCGCGCTGGTGGCCTCGTCCAGAATCACGATCCGACTCGGCAGCAGCAGGCACCGGGCAATGGCCAGACGCTGACGCTGACCGCCCGACAGCCGCGTCCCCCCCTCCCCCACCCGGAACTGCAACTGCCCCGGCAGATCGCGGACAAACTCCCAGGCCCGGGCCCGCTCCAGCGCGTCGCGCATCTCCTCCTCGGTCGCCTGCGGATTCGCGCAGTGGAGATTCTCGTAAATCGTGGTGTCGAACAAATAGGGATCCTGCAGCACCACCCCGAACAACGACCGGTAGTCGTGCAGCGGCAGAGTCCGCAGATCGTGACCGTCGAGCTTGATCGACCCCTTCAACGGATCGTAAAAACGCATGATCAGATTGGTCACCGTGGTCTTGCCGCAGCCGCTGCGCCCGACCAGCGCCACCGTCCTGCCCGCCGGCAGCGAAAAGGAGAGGTCGTGTAGCACCACCTGATCGGGACGGTAGCCGAAATCGACATGCTCGAACTCGATCCCCCCCTGCACCTCGGGAGGCATCGCCGCATCGGGCGCATCCTCCACCTCCGAATGGGTGTCCAGCACCGTGAACAGCTGGTCAAACGCGACCCGGGCCGCGGTGAACTGCCCGTAGACGTTGGTCAGCGACTGAATGATGCCGATCAAGGTCCCCTGATAGCCGACAAAGGCGACCAGCACCCCGAGCGGCTGATGGAAGTACATCACGATCACCGCTCCGCCGAAGACGATGATCGCGGTCAGCAGATAACCGATGCCCTCGGTGACGAATCCGAGCTTCATCGACTCCATCACGCCGGCCAGCCATTTGCGCTGGGCATCCCAGATCTGCTGCTCGAATTCGTCCTGCACCCGGTCCTCCATGGCGTGCGCCTGAATGGTCTTCTGACCGTGCAATTTGTCCATGATGATCTCGGTGACGCGCATCCCGGCCTGGGCCGAGGCCTGATTGCGCTGGTAGATCCGCGGCGAAAGCCGCCGGGCCGCGAACACATAGCCGGTCGCCCCGACGATGATCACCAGCGTCAGCGGCGGACTTAAATAGAGGCAGACGAACAGACTGAAGAACAGCCCGGTGATCTGATTCGAGAACTGCTGCATGAAGATCTGAATGAAGGTCCCCAGCGAATTGATCGAATTCCCGAACACCCGCTCGTACAGAAAGCCCGAGGGATACTGGCTGTGAAAGCGCAGACAGAGATGCTGCAGATGGCGGAAGGCGTCGGCCCGGAGCTGAAACACCACCATCTGCTGCACCTGATAGACGTTGCGCATGGCCAGATACCACAACCCCATCCGGCTGAACTGCGAAAGGATGAAGAGTACCGCCGCCACCGCCGCCAAATGCAGCTTGTGCTCGCCGATTGCAGTATCGATCACATATTTGGGGAAGAGCGGGACCGCGGCCACCGCCATGCCGACCAGCGCCACGCAAATGGTGGCCACCAGGATTTTTCGCCAGTGCGGGGCCAGCATCCGCCGCAGCCGGGAACAGATGTCGCGCCAGTGGTAATGGGTAACCCGGAACTCGGGCTCCCCGGGGCGGGATTCGAGCTTGGAAGCCGAGACACAGTTGATGATTTTCGCCATATTGCCGTCGCCTTTTGCTCCGTCTTCCCCGCCGGATTCCAGGCAGGGTGTGCTTACGGCATAATGTAAAATACAAGGCCGTTTTTTCAACAGAGGAAAGCGAAAAAACCGGGAAAAACCGTGCCGCCGGGTTGACGAAAAGCGGTTCCGGGGTTATTGTTATAGACGTTATGATGAAACGATCAGAAATCATGCCGAAAATCGCGGCGCTGCATGCCGAGTACGGGGATTTTCGTCCGGATGCCTATAATTTCGTGATTCAGGCGGTGGAGTTCACCGTCGATCGCCTGCCGGAGGCCCGCCACGTCAACGCCCGGGAACTGCTGAGCGGACTGCGCGAATATGCTCATAACGAATACGGTCCGCTGGCCGACAACGTGCTGCGCGACTGGGGCATCCGCGACGGTCGGGACATCGGGATTCTGGTTTACCGGTTGATCGATGTCCAGCTGCTCGGCGCCAATCCGGACGATCGGCCCGGCGATTTCGATTGCAATTTTGAACTTTTCACCCCGCCGAAACCGGCGGGGCAACGGAACTTTTGCGCGCCCCTGATCGATTGAGCGCCAAGCAATAATCCAAAAACGTTTACGGAAGAAGCGGACATGATGGAAACGAACGATAGACCGAGCTGGGCGCAGGGGTTTCCGATAACGGCACCTGAGTACTTCAACTTTGGTTATGACGTAGTCGACGACTGGGCCCGGCGCGACCGCAACAAACTGGCCATGATCTGGGTCAACCAGCAGGGTGAGGAGAAGCGCTTCACCTTCCACGAGATGAGCAAACTCTCCAACCAGGCGGCGAACTTCCTGCTCAAACTCGGGATCTCCCGCGGCGACCGGGTGATGCTGATGCTGCCGCGGGTGCCGGAGTGGTGGATCTTCTCGCTGGCGCTGATCAAACTCGGCGCCGTGCAGTGCTCTTCGCCGACGCTGCTGACCCCGGTGGACCTGCTCTACCGTCTGAACTTCGCGCGCTTCCGGATGGTGATCACCAATCAGGAGAACGCCGAAAAGTTCGACGAAATCAACGATGAGTGCCCCACGCTGGCCACCCGCATTCTGACCGACGGGACCCGGCCCGGCTGGGTCAGTTACAGCGAAGCGCTGGCCGGTGCCGCGCCGCCGTCGCGGCACGAGGTCAAGGCCCCCTACAAAATCGAGACCCGCTCCGAATCCCCGATGCTGATGAGTTTTACCTCCGGCACCAGCAAGCACCCCAAACTGGTGCTGCACAGCTTCGACTATCCGCTGGGGCACCGGCTCACCGCCGAGCTCTGGCACGGCCTGACCGCCAACGATCTGCACTACACCGTGGCCGATACCGGCTGGGCCAAGACCTTGTGGGGGAATTACTTCGGGCAATGGATCGTGGGCGCCTGCGTCTTCGTCTACGACATCCGCGGGAAATTCCACGCCGACGAACTGCTGCCGCTGCTGGAGAAGTATGAGATCACCAGCTTCTGCGCGCCGCCGACGGTCTACCGGATGCTGATTCTGAACGACCTCACCCGGTTCGACTTCCACGAACTGCGCAGCTGTACCGCGGCCGGGGAGCCGCTGCATACGGAAACGGTGCGGATCTGGCGCGACAGCACCGGCATCACCATCCGCGAAGGATACGGCCAGACCGAAACCGTCTGCATGATCTCCGATCAGGTCGGGGAGCCGGTCAAGCCCGGCTCGATGGGCAAGGCCTCTCCGGGCTGGGAGATCGAGCTGCACGACGAGGAGGGCAAGCCGGTGCCTACCGGAGAGGACGGGCGGATCGCCCTCAAGCTGTCCCCCCGTCCGCCGGTCGGGTTGCTGAAGCGCTACATGTACAACGACGAGGAGAACGCCGCCTCGTTCATCAACGGCTACTACTACACCGGCGACCGGGCGTATCAGGACGAAGACGGCTATTTCTGGTTCATCGGCCGCAGCGACGACATCATCAAGAGTTCCGGGTACCGGATCGGTCCGTCCGAAGTGGAGGACGTCCTGGCCCAGCATCCCTCGGTGCACGAGGTGGCGGTGGTCGGAGCGCCCGATCCCATGCGCGGCGCGCTGGTCAAGGCCTACATCGTGCTGAAGCCGGGGGTCGCGGCCACGGCGGAGCTGGTCAAGGAGCTCCAGAACTACGTCAAGAGTCTGACCGCCCCCTACAAGTATCCGCGTGAAATCGAATTCGTGAACTCCATGCCCAAGACCTTCTCCGGCAAAATCAAACGCGACGTGCTGCGCCGCCATGCCGAAACCGGAGAGGGCAACTGGGAGCATCACGCCTGATGCCGGACTCCCGTCCCGGGGCGCTGGACCGGGCGCTGCGTTACCTGACGCGGCGCGCCTACGCCACGGCGGAGCTCAAGACCAAGCTGCTGGCCGCGGGGCATCCCTACCCCGAGGTACGGGACGCACTGCGGGAGCTGGAACGGATGCACCTGCTTGACGACCGCCAACTGGCGGAAGACCGGGCGGCGGCGCTGGGGCAGCGCGGCTACGGGCTGCGGCGAATCGAGAACGACCTGCGCAAACGGCGCCTTGCGCAACTGCTGCCGGAGGAGCAGCGCGAAGCGCTGCGGCTCGATGAACCGCAGCGGGCGCTGACGGCGGCGGAGTTCAAACTCCGGCTGCTGAGCCGGGAGCCGGATCCGCGCAAACGCCGGGAGAAGCTGCTGCGCTTTCTGTTCGCGCGGGGCTTCTCGCCGGAGGCGGCCTTCGGCGCGGCGGATCAGCTGCTGGGCTCGGACTGAGAACGTCCCCGGAGTCGGAACCAGCGCAGAGCCGCCGTCCGCGGCGGCAGTTGCAGCGTCCAGCGTTGCAGTTCAGCTCCGGTCTGCCGGGTCACGGTGCCCTGTTCGTCTTCCACCTCATATTCCGCGGTGGGGTCAATGACTCCGGACAGTTCGACGGTCAAGTGTTCCGCCGGAGCCCCGGGACGCCGGAAGGCGAGCACCACGCCATCGCCCTGCTCCGGACGGCAATAGCAACTGGCCAGCCAGCCGGTCGGATCCTCCGGCTCGGTGGTCAGCGGCAGAAAATCGCCGCGGAACAGCGGCCGCAGCTGCCGGGCCAGCTCCACCCACCGCCGATGTCGGGCCGCCGGCACCGGCTGCTCCGGCGGCGGCAGGCAATAGGCGATGCCCGGCCCCAGGGCGCTCAATGCCGCGTATTCGTCCTGCCAGGTGGCGGCGGAGCTCAGATCGAGCCCGCCGCTGTGCAGCGGCACCCAGGGGGCGAGCGCCCAGCACTCCAGCTGATTGGCGATGGGATCGAAGCCGGGGAAGCACTGGACATCGCTGCGCCACAAGGGGAGACTGCGGGACATGGTTTCAAAGTCGATCCGGCGGCCGCCGCTGGCGCAGTTGTCGATCAGCAGATCGGGGATCCGTTCCCGCAGCGTGTCCCACAGCTGATAGAGCCCGTCGATATACCGGGCCTCGGTGACGCCGATCCGGTCGGGGGCGTCGGCGTTCTCCCAGTGCGGAATGGTGTTGAAGTTGAAGTCCTGCCGGTAGCAGTCCAGATGGTTCTCGCGGAACAGCCGGATCACCGTGTCGGCCGCCCAGTTCCGGGCCTCGGGACAGCCCAGATTGAGCAGCAGATTGTCCGGGTTGTCGGAGGTCGCCAGAAACCATTCCGGATGGGCCTGCGCCACCGGGGAGTCGCGCCGGGCCCGCTCGATCTCCACCCAGAGCAGCGTCCGGAGTCCGAGGCGGTGCGCGGCGTCGGCCACCGGGGTGAGCCCTTCGGGGTGACGGCCGCGGTTGATCCGCCAGTCCCCGGCGTGGAGATACCAGTCGTCGTGATGGACGTCGGGCGCGGGCGCGGAGTCGGGGCCGTACCAGCCGGCGTCGATCCAGAATACGTCATAAGGCAGCCGCTGCGTTTCGATCAGCTTCAGCTGCGCCAGCATCTCGGCGCTGGAGACGCCGCCCCAGACCTGAAACGAGAGCGGCACCTCCTGCAACTTCCCGGCCCGGTCGCGCGGACTGTGCCGGGCCAGCAGAAACCTCCGGTTGCGGTTCTGACCGGCCTGCACCGTTTCACCGGAACGATCCAGGAGATAGATCGACGGCTGACGCAGCTCCTCCCCGGGGGACAGCCGGAAGTGGGTGCGCCGCATCCCGGCGGTCGCCAGCAGCCGCCGGGACTCCAGCCGGAACTCGGCACGCCAAGCGCCGGACCAGCCGATGCCGCCGATCAATCCCCGATCCGCCGCGAAATCGAGTCCGAAAAAGGGCAGCCAGGCGGAGGAGGAGCGCCCCTCATCGGTCTCCAACACCGCCACATTCCGGGGATAACGGTCGCGCAAGACCCGGGACTCGGGCAGAAAATCGCTGTAGGAACACTTGGAACCCAGCGCCCGGCGCAACGTCACCCGTTGCCCGGAGCGTCCCTGATCGGGAGCTTCCGCCAGGGGTTGCACCAAGGCCAGCGACTGGAAATCCTCGACCACGCCGCTGACCGCGTCCCCGCCGTTGCGCAGCCGGGGCAGCCACTCGACCACCCCGAACTCCGGATCCAGCCGGACGCTCAAATGCAGCTCCAGCAGACCGTCCGGCGCGACGTAGACGGCCCGGAAGGCGCTCCCCCCCGGCGGCGGCTCCTCCGGTTCCAGCCGATGCGCCCAGCCGCGCCAGTCGGCCGCCTCCCCCCGGTACCGAAAGACGGGGCCGAACCCCGGTTGCACTTCCGGATCCATCCCCTCGCCGCTGAACCACGCCCGAGCCGCCGACAACCAGTCTTTCGTCATGATCCGACCTCCATCGTAACGCCGGATTTACCATAAAGCCTCTGTACGGAAAGTCAAGTCTTCCGGTGCCGGAGACTCCTCACTCGCCGGTCCGCCGGAGTCGGACACCCGGAACGGCACTCGCCGGATCTTCCGGCCAGCGATGTTTGGGGTACCGGCTGCGCATTTCGCGCCGGACCAGCGCCCAGCTGCCGCGCCAGAAGCCCGGCAGATCGGAGGTGATCTGAATCGGTCGCCCCGCCGGTGAGAGCAGCTCCAGCCGGAGCGGCAATCGACCGCCGGGCCCCACCCCCGGATGGGTGGTCAAACCGAACAGTTCCTGCACCCGGACCGCCAGTACCGGGGTATCTGCCGAGGTGTAATCGATTTTCAACCGAGAACCTCCGGGAGTGGTCCAGCGCGCCGGAAACTCCCGTTCCAGCCTTTGCTGCAAATCATAGCCCAGCAGCGATTTCCAATCCAGTTGTCGGAGCTCCTCCAGACTGCGCTGACCGCTGAAAAAATCCCGGAGCCGGACCAGCAGCTGCGACGGCTCCAGCGCCGGATAGGCGTCCGGCACCGTCCGCGCGGCGAAGGCCAGCCGCTCCAGATAGGCCAGACTCTCCTCCCCGATCCAGTCCCGGAGCGGGCGTCCGGGCAGCGCCGCCAGCAGGGTTTCGCGCAACGCCTCCGACGGCGGCTGCGGCAGCGGCTTCCGGGTCAGCACCAGGGCGCCCAGAACGGTCAACCGCTCCGCCCGGACCCGCCCGGTCGCCTCCTCGAAAACAAGCTCCGTCCTCTCCTCCAGCTGATCGCCGAAATACTGCCGGAGTTCCGATTCGGACAACGGCGCCGCCGCCTGAATCCGGCCGTCGGCTCCGGCTCCGTCGAGCTGAGGCACCACCAGAAACTCATGGGCGCAAAGTTCATCGCCTCCCGGCAGCTTTCCGGACCGGCCGCCGGACAATGTGTACTCCGCACCGTGACGCTCGCGCGCCCGACCGATCCGATCGGGATACCCGTAGGCGAGCAGCAACCCCGAAGCGTCGACGGAGCCTTCCCGATAACGCTCGCCAAGCAAGCGAAGCAGCTGGTCGCGCAATCGCAGCACCGCAACGTGCCGTTCCGGCTGCGCCCGGAACCGCTCCAGCCGTTCCCGCAGATCGACGCCGACCTGCTCCAGCGTCCAGTCGTGCTCCTCCAGCAACGCGGCCAGTTCGGCGGCCAGCGGCGCACATCCGCCGTCGCGCGCCCGCAGCAGCATGGTTCCGAGCCGGGGATGAACCCCCAGCCGGACCAGCTCCCGGCCGCGCGGCGTGAGCCGCCCCTCCATCAGCGCACCGAGCTTGGTCAGCAACGCCCGCGCCGCGCCCAGCGCCGACTCCGGCGGGGGATCCAGCCAGCGCAGCTGTTGCACCTCCGCGCCCCAAGCCGCCAGCTCCAGCGCCAGACCGGAGAGCTCCGCGCTCAGAATCTCCGGGGGGCGACGTTCCGGAAACGCCTGATACTCCCAGAGATTGTAGCAGCGCACCGCCCGCCCCGGACCGGTCCGTCCGGCCCGCCCCGCCCGTTGATCGGCGGAACTCCGGGAGATCCGCGCCAGCTCCAACCGGGGCAGTCCGGAACCGGGATCGAAGCGCAGCCGCCGCTCCCAGCCGCTGTCCACCACCGTCGTAACGCCGTCGATGGTCAGACTGGTCTCCGCCAGATTGGTGGCCAGCACCACCTTGCGAAACCCCGGCGCCGCCGGGGCCACCGCCCGATCCTGAGTGCGGGCATCCAGATTGCCGTAGAGCGGATACAGCTCCACCGCCGGGGGCAGTCCGGGCCGCAGCAGCTGCTCCACCGCGGCGATCTCCCCGGCCCCCGGCAGAAAGACCAGAACTCCCCCCTCGCCCCGACTCAGCTCCCGGGCGGTGGTCCGCGCCACCACCCGGGCCAGCTCCTCCGCCGGAGCCGACTCGCCGTAGACGATCTCCAGCGGATGCCGCCGCCCGGCGATCGAGATCACCGGCGCCTGGTCCAGCAGCGCCGCCACCGGTTCGGCCTCCAGCGTGGCCGACATCACCAGCACTTTCAAGTCGGGGCGCAATCCGGAACGGACGTCACAGGTCAGCGCCAGCGCCAGATCCGCGGCCAGACTCCGCTCGTGAAACTCATCGAAAATGACCAGCTCCACCCCGTCCAGACCGGGATCCTGCTGCAACCGCCGGGTCAGCAGCCCCTCGGTCAACAGCTCCAGCCGGGTCGCCGCCGACACCCGGACCTCACCCCGTACCCGATAGCCGACCCGCCGTCCCACCGGCTCTCCCAGCAGCGCGGCCAGACGTCCGGCGATGGCGCGGGCCGCCACCCGGCGCGGTTCGAGCATCACGATCTTTCCGGAGAACGCCGGATCGAGCAGCAGTTGCAGCACCAGCGCGGTCGATTTGCCGGCCCCCGGCGGCGCCGTCAGCACCGCCGAGCCGGGATTCAGCAACGCCGCATGCAGTTCCGCGTAACCGGTCAACACCGGGTAGACGGCAGGATCGAACTTCACGCCCTCTCCTCCGGCGCATACGCCAGCTCCCGGAACCGCGCCGAAGTCGCCAGCAGCTCCTGATAACTGCCGGCGGCCACCAGTCGGCCGTGGTCGAACAGCAGGATCCGGTCACAGTGTTCGACCGTGCTCAAGCGGTGTGCGATCATCAGCAGCGTCCGCCGACCCGGCAGCGCCTCCAGACTCCGGATCAGCTTGCGTTCGGTCACATTGTCCAGCGCCGCCGTCGCCTCGTCCAGCACCAGCACAGCCGGATCGCGGTAGAGCGCGCGGGCGATGCCGATCCGCTGCCGCTCGCCGCCGGAGAGCAGCACGCCGCCGTCGCCGACCCGGGTCGCCAGCCCCTGCGGCAGCCGGGCCAGCAGCTCATCGAGCTTGGCCAGGTGCGCCGCCCGGCGCAGCGCCGACTCGTCGATCCGCTCCGGCGGCACACCCAGCGCGATGTTGTTCCGGATGGTGTCGTTGAACAAAAAGACCTTCTGCGGCACGCAGCCGAGCTGCCGCCACCAGTTCCCGCGCACCGCCGCCAGCGCCTCGCCGTCCAGCGTCAGGGTGCCGCTTTCGGGCTCCAGCAGCCCCAGAATCAGATCGAGCAGCGTGGACTTGCCCGCGCCGGAGCCGCCGACTATCCCGATCCGCTCGCCGGGGCGGATGGTCAGCGAAACGTCGCTCAGCGCCGGGGCCGACTGCCCGGGATAGGTAAAGCCGACGTGCTCCAGACGCAGCTCCCGGGAAAAGGTCCCCGCTCCGCCCGGGGCCGGGGACTCCGGCTCCTTCCGGAGGGTCCGCCAGTCGTGATAGACCAGATTGAAGGAGGGCAGATAGTGCCGGATATTGGCGATCGCCACACTGGCCCGGGTCACCGCCGGCATCAGCCGGATCGCCGCCATGCCGAGCACGGTCAAGCCGATCACCAGCTCTTCGGAGGGGGCGCCCCGCCAGACCAGAAAGGCCAGCACCGCCATCAGAAACACCACCGCCAGCGTCTCGATCACATAGCGAGGGAGCACCGCCACCAGATCGCTGGCGACGTTGAGCGAGCCGACCTCAGCAGCATTGCGCCCGAAGCGCCGCCGGAACTCGGGTTCGACGCCGAGCAGCCGGGTTTCGCGCACGCTGCTCAAGCTCTGAGTCACGCCGGAAATCATCTCGGCGTCGGCCGCCAGCCGCCGCTCGCCCAAGCGCCGCAGCCAGTTGCGCTGCAACTGCATAAAGCCGAGCACCACCACGGCGAAGACGCCGGAGACCACCAGCGCGCCGACCGGATTCAACACCACCAGAAAACCGAAGATCGCCAGCACCGTCAGCGCCTCGGTCGCCAGATTGAAGGCGGGCGTCAGCAAGCCCAACGACACGCTGGCGGTCAGCTGCACGTTGCGCAGCAGTTCGGCGCCGGATTTGCGGCAGAGCTCGACGTAGGGCAAATAGAGATAATTGGCGTAAAGCGTCTCCACCAGCTGCAGATATTTGCGACGCAGAAAACTCTGCCGACAGTAGAAGACCGCGGGCAGATAGAGGTTTTTGAGCACGAAGAAGGCCGCGGCCAGCGCCGCCAGCAGCAGCAGGAAGTTCCGCTCCGAGGCGGGCTCAAAGAAGAGGTAGAGCTCGTGCAGAAAGCGGTTGCGTTCCAGCGCGCCCGGCGTCGCCAGAAACAGCACGAAGGGAACCACCGCGCCGATCCCGACCAATTCCAGCAGCGCACCGCCGAAATCGAGCAGCAACAGCAGCAGCAGGAAGCGCCGTTCACGGCGGGTGAACAAAGCCCAGAGTTGTCGCAGCAGCATGAATTTCATAACAAGGTAATGTAGCACCCCGGACCCCGGATGTCCAGAGCTCCGGTGAAATTCTTGATTTTACGGTGGGAACCGTGTATATTATTTCCAAAAATATCCGAACAATCGGGAACTACAGGATTCAGACGATGGAACGTCCGGACTGGGATCACTACTTTATGGACATCGCCAAAGTCGCCGCGTCGCGCAGCAACTGCCGCCGGCGGCAGGTGGCGGCGGTACTGGTTCGCGACCGGCGGATCATCTCTACCGGCTACAACGGGACGCCGCGCGGCATCCGGAACTGTTCGGAAGGCGGGTGTCCGCGCTGCAACTCCGAAGTTCCCTCCGGACACAACCTAGGGGAGTGTTTCTGCAGCCACGCCGAGGAAAACTCGATCGTGCAGGCCGCCTATCACGGCATTGCGGTCAAGGGAGCGACGCTGTACACCACCTTCAGCCCCTGTCTGCAATGTGCGAAGATGATCATCAACGCCGGGGTGACGGAAGTGGTGTACCATCAGCGCTACTCGATCGATGACTCGGCCATGCGGCTGCTGCGCGAGGCGGGAGTCCGGGTGCGGCCGCTGGAGGAAGGAGCCCGTCGCGATGAGGCCTGAGGAGCGCATTCTGACACTGGAACAGGCGGTGACCGAGCGGGCGAAGCTCCGGGCGGCCGGGCGTCGTCTGGTGGTCACCAACGGCTGTTTCGACCTGCTGCACCGGGGGCACGCCGCCTATCTGGCGGCGGCGCGCGAACAGGGCGACGAACTCTGGGTGCTGGTCAACTCCGACGCCTCGGTCCGGCAGCTCAAGGGACCGCAGCGACCGCTGGTCGACGAGTACAGCCGGGCGCTGTTGCTGGTCTCGCTGCGGGCGGTGGACCGGGCGCTGATCTTCGACGCGCCCCGGTGCGACCGGGAGCTGGCGGCGCTGCAGCCGGACTGCTACATCAAGGGGGGCGACTACACGCTCGAGCAGCTCGATCCCGGAGAGCGCGCCGCGCTGCTGGCGGCGGGGACCCGGATTGTCTTCCAACCCTTTGTCGACGGTTTTTCCACCACCCGGCTGCTGGAGAAGATCAGGCGTTCATGAGCAACAAACCCGCCATCGGTCCGGATCCACGATTTCCGGAGCTCATCTTCTGGATGCTGTTGTCCCTCGCGTTTCTGCTGCCGGTACTGCTGCCGGAAGGTCGCCACCTCCTGCCCGGCGCGGCGTTTCTGGCGGGGGTGGTCTTCGCCGCCGTCTTCGGCAATCCCTATCCCCGGCACACGGCCCGGGGGTGCTTTCTGTTGCTGGCGCTGGCGGTGCTCGGGCTGGGCTTGGATCTGACTTGGCCGCAGGGGCGGCGCGGTCTGATTCTGGGGCTGGTTCTGGCTCCGGCGGGTCTGCTGCTGACGCTCCCGATCGCCCTGATCGCCCGTCGTTTCCGCCCGGGGCCCGACCGCACCGATCTGCTGCTGCTGGGGACCGCGCTGGGGGGACTGCCGGCGATCGTCGCGGCGGCGCCCGCGCTCCGGGCCCAGCCCCGGGAGACCGCGCCGGTGGAGAGCACGCTGCTGGTGATCAACGCGGTGGGGCTGCTGCTGTTCCCCCCGCTGAGTCGACTGCTCGGGTTCGATGCGGAGTCGTTCGGCTGCTGGGTCGGGCTGGCGCTCCCGGACACGGCGGCGACGGTGGGGGCTGCTCTGTGCGTGCCGGGCATCCTGGCGCCGGAACTGGGCGCGGCGGTCAAACTGGCGCGGAGCTGGCTGCTGCTGCCCGCGATTCTGCTGCTCCGTCATGCGGCGGCCCGGCGTCATCCGGAGCGGGCGCCGCGGCGCTCCCGGTGGGGGCTGCTCTGGCTGCTGCCGCTCTTTTTGCTGGCGCTGGCGGCGGGGAATCTCGTTCCCGGGCTCCGGACTCTGGCGGTGACGCTCCGCGCTCCGGCGCAGGCGCTGGCGATTGCCGCGCTGTTTCTGGCCGGATGCGGACTGCATCCCGGGAAATTCCGGGAGCTGGCCTGGCGGCCGCTGCTGCTCGGCATCACGTTCTGGCTGGTGCCGGCGGCGGTCTGGACTCTGGCGCTTTTCCGCCACTGGCTGCCGGTGTAACGCCACGCCCGGCAGCTCAGTGCCGGATCAACTTGCCGCTGCGGGTCCGGGGCAGTTCGGAAACCGTGGAGAACTCCTTGGGCACCTTGTACCCGGGGAGATGGGCCAGGAGGTACTTTCGCAGCTCACGCCACAACTCCGGACCGGGATTCCAACCGGGATTGAGTACCAGCTCCGCCTGCGGCAACTCGCCGAACCCCGGTTCCGGACGGCCCGACACCCGGGATTCCCGCACCGCCGGATGCGCGTTCAACACCGTTTCGACCTCATCGGGAAAGATCTTCATTCCCAGAAAGTTGATCACGCTCTTACAGCGTCCGGAAATGAACAAATACCCCTCCGCGTCGAGCCGCCCGAGATCACCGGTCCGGAAGAACCCATCGGGAAACCGGGCGGTGCGCAGCTCAAAAGGCGAAAGATAGGCGTCAAAGAGCCCCGGTCCGGCCAGGCAGATTTCGCCGATTCCCGCGGCATCGGGTTCGCGCAGCTCCAACCGGTAGGCGGGCTGCAAACGGCCTACCGACTCCAGGCGCTCCGGCTCCACCGAACTGTTGAGACAGGGCAGCCCCACCTCGATGATCCCGTAGGCCTGGGTCAGCGGAAACCCGAATTTGGCGGCGAAAGCCTCCGCCTCGGCCCGGTCCAGACGCATGGCCGTGGAGATCGCCTGTTGCACGGAAGCGAGCAGCTCTTTCGGGCACGCCTCCTGCCGGGTCAGCAGCCGGTAGTGATAAGGCGTGGCGTAGAGCAGAGAAATCCGGTGCCGGCGCAGCTCCCGCGCCATGCTCTGCTCCAGAGGCGCGCGGCAGAGCACCAGCAGTGCCCGGCGGCGCAAAAAGAGCAGAATGGTCACCACAAAGTGGAAGGCCATATCCAGCACCCAGAGCACGGCCTCCCCCTCGCCGATCCGCAACCCGACGCAGGCGGAAGTCCGCTCCAGCACCGTCCGGTGCGAAAGCACCACCCCTTTGCTGCCGCCGGTGGTCCCGCTGGAGAATCGGATAAAGGCCGCGCGGTCCCCTTCGGTCAGCATTACCGGAGAAACCGGCGCCGGCAGCCGCAGCGCCCGGATCCGGAACTCCGAGTCGAGTTCTCCCATCAACTCCACGGAGTCCGGCAGCGTGCGCTGGGTAAGCAGCAGATTGACACCGATCCGGTCCACCAGTTCGGACACTTCGTCCGGCGAGCTCTGCACCGAAATCGGCACGATCACCGCCTCCAGCTTCAGAATCGCCAGCGACAAGGCGAGATAGTCAGCCGAGTTCTCCACCTCCACCCCGACGCGGAAATCCGGCCCCACTCCGCAACGGGCCAGCTGTCCACTCCATCCTGCAACCGCGGCAAACAGCTGCGGATAGCTGTAAAGCGCCTCCCCGTCAGCCACCGCAGGTCCCTGATAAATCCCGACTTCGCGCCGGATCTCCTGATAAAGATTCACCCTACGCCTCTCCTTCCTGCAATCGCCGGACCAGTGCTCCGGCGAGGTGTTCGATTTCCGGCTCCGGCAACACTCCCTCCCGATAGGACAACACCAGAAACAGCCGGTCGCGAAACTGGCTGAACACCACCCCCAGCCCCGGGGATGGCGGCATCGCAGGCAGATGGCTGACCCCGGAAATTGCGTCGTCCCAGGCACCGGAGTCGGGGATGAACGAGAACATCAAACTCCCGCCGGTGCCGTGGAACAGCCCGGAGCAGTGCGCGGCAAACCAGTTCAACGGCGCAATCCGGGTCAGATAGTTGGCATTCTCAAAATCGACCGGAATCCCTTCGGATACACTCCGGGTGAATCCCACCCGGGCCGCCGCCAGATAGTCCGCGAAGCGCCACTCGGGACGTCGCTCAAACAGCAGCGGCAGACAACTCCAGTGGTTGCCGTAGCAATGCCCCCTCCCGCGCCGTCGCTGCCTCCGGTCGGCGGTCACCGGCAGCAACAGCGCCCCCGGCGGAGCGGACAGTTCTCCGAACGCGCACCCCGCCACCGCGGCCAGATAGACGCCCAGCATCAGCGGCCCGGCCAGCCGGTCGCTGCGCTCCCGGATCGGAGCAACCTCAAACTCGAAACGCCGGAACCGCGACGCCGCGTTCGGGGCAGCGGCGGGGAGAGCCGAAATCGGCGGCAACGCCCGCAGAAAGCGATTCACCCGCTGTCCTGAACGGAACTTGGTGCTCCAATCCCGAAGTTCCGGATGATTTAAAAAGGAGTTTCCCGGCCCCAGTTCCGCCGGATTCCGCAACAAGGTTTTGACAAAAAGCTCGGCCCCGCCGCCATCGAACAATTGATGACTGAACTTGAACAGCCACGGTCCGCTCCCCTCCGCAGAAGTCAACCGGCGGCAGGCCAGATGCGCACCCGGCGGCAGCGGCGTGTTCCAGTAATCGGCGATCGCCCGCTCGCGGTCTGCCGCGGCAGCGCTCACGGTTTCCACGAAAACCGGATCGGCCGCGCCCGGCTGCCAGTAAGGCGCCAGCTGCCAGGCCCGCCGTCGACGGCCGTGCAACAAGCGCAAGGCCTCCTCCGGAAGTTCCGCCAGCCGTTCGGCCCAAGGGAGATTGCCGTCCACCATCAACAAAAAGGGATTGCCCCGGGCCGGAGTCAGGATACAGGCCCGGTCCAGCGCCGCCGCGGCGTAATCGAAACTCCCGAGATAGAGCCGCCCGTTCATTTTTGCAGTCCGACTTCGATCCGGCGGGCCAACGCCGTCACCGATGCGACGTCCTCCGGCCCCAGCTCGCCCCCAGTCAGATCCAGCTGCCAGCGCCGCTTGACCGCCAGCAGCAGTTCGATAAAGCCCAGCGAATGAATCCCGTTCTCGGCCAGATCGGCATCGGGCTTCACCTGGGCGCACTCGCACCCGGTAATCAGCGCGATCTCCTCGATCAGGGCATGTAAGATCTCCGTTTCCATCCTCATTCTCCTTCCTCCCCCGCTCGCAGCAAAACCACCCGGAGCCGTTCGACCACCGGTTCGGGAAACCGTTCCGGATACCATTGCGCCGCCAGCTCGGTCACCGGCGACGCCTCTTCCAGAATCATCAACACCACCGCCGGAACCCAGCCGCACGCCAGCCAGCACCGACTCAGCTCCAGCGCCGCCGGTTCCGGCTGTTCAAAACCGCCCAGAGCCAGCACCGGGCCGTGCAGACCGAGCTCCAGCGCCGCCACCGCCGAGGCCGCGTTATAGACCGAATGGGCAAATCCACCGGCCGACAACTCCTCCTCCGAATACGTCAACAATTCGGCCAGCACCCCGAACGAGGTTGTCAGCGGGCCGAAGGAACTGACCGTCAGCAACGCGGACTCCGGACTCAACGGCCGCGACAACTCCGTGCGGAAACGCCGGGCCGCCGCCAGCGCCAGCGTCCCGTAGCGGTCCAGCCGCCGGAATGCGCCGGTACGCAGCGCCCGAAGCCGGTCCGGAGTCAACTCCCCGGGGTCGAGCTGCAGTTCAAATGCCCGGATCATTGGTCTCTCCCCAGAATCAAGGCACTGTTGGAACCGCCGAAACCGATTGAAAGCGACAAAACAAAACGCCCCTCCAGCGCCGTCGGGTGACGCAGCGGAGAGACCGGCAACTCCGGATCCGGCTCCTCAAATCCCCGGCTGGAAGCGGCGATTCCGGATTGCAGCATCAACCCGCAGAACAGCGCTTCCAGCGCTCCGGCCGCACCCAGCGTGTGCCCGCTCAGACCCTTGGTCGAGTGATAGCGAACCCCAACTCCGAATACCCGGTACAGGGTCTTCGCCTCCACGGCGTCATTGAGCCGGGTACCGGTGCCGTGAGCGTTCACCAGTGCGATCTCCCCCGGGGTCAGGCCCGCCCCCGCCAGCGCCTGCTGGATCGCCTGTTCCAGGTAGCGGCCCTCCGGGGCCGGCCGGGTCAGGTGATAACCGTCAAAACTTTTGCCGTACCCGGCGAGAAACAAACCGTCCCCGCGGCCGCGTTTTGCCGCCCGGGCGGGAGATTCGAGAATCAACACGCCGACCCCCTCCCCCAAGTTCAGCCCGCTGCGACGTGCGTCAAAGGGACGGCAAGGCGTCGCGGAGCACACTCCGAGCGCATGAAAGCCGGCCAGCGCCACCGGACTGAGCACGTCGACGCCGGCGGCGATCGCCAGCTCACAACTCCCGGCCAGCAGCCAACCGGCGGCCACGCCCAAGGCATCGGCGCCGGAAGCGCAGGCCGTGGAGATCGTCAACGCCGGGCCGCAGACTCCCAGTTCCCGCTGCAGACACTCCGCCGGCGAACCGTCGACAAAATCCCGGAGCGATGCCGCATCCGGCTGCTCCCCCCGGCGCAATCGCGCGCAAAATTCAAAGTCGTGGAACTGAACTTTTCCGGTGGTGCCCACCGCCACCCCGACGCGCTGTCCCCGCAAGGCGGCGGCCTCGAGCCCCGCCGCCGCCAGCGCCTCCACCAGCGTCGCCCGCAGCAAGCCGTTTTCACGTCCGCCCGGCCCGGGTGGCAGCTCCTCATCCGGAAGCTCGAATACCGGCAGGGTCAGCGTCGTCCGCAACCGTTTCGGAAGCTGCGGTTCCGGCGCCGGGGCCTGACCGGACAACACCCGTAGCGTCGACTCCGGAGTCCGCCCCAGAGCTGAGCGACATCCCCAGCCGGTGATCACCGGAAACCGTTTTCTCGTCTCACTCATACTCATATTGTAATGGTGCTCCGCCGGAAGTCAAGCGCTCCGACTCACGAATCGAACCAGAAAAACTCGTAGGGATAGTCGTGCGCCAGCTCCGTCAGACGCCGCAGATAGGGTTCCGCTGCCCGTCGGACGGACTCCGGATCGGGTCGGCGCCCGACCGTTTGCGGCGGGTGAATCGGCTCCCCGAAATAGAACTTCATCCGGGTTCCCCCTTCGAGCGCCAGCCACAGCGGCAGCACCGGCGCACCGCTCCGCGCCGCCAGCCACCAGGGCGAAAGCGGAAAGGCCCGGCGTCCCCCCAGAAACGGCAGCTCCACCACCGGCCCCGCCGGACGATCCCCCATCAAACAGACCAGTTCGCCGCGCGCCAGCGCCTCCAGACACTCGAACAACCCGCCGTCGACGCCGGACTCCGCGTCCAGAAAGCGGATGGCTTCCCGCTCGCGCAATGCCAGCGTGCGCTTATCCAGCCGGGCGTTGAGGTCGGCTTGAGCCAACACCGTCACCGGGCGACCGCAGGAGCCCACCCCCGCCAACGCCGCCTGCCAGCACCCGAAGTGCGAAATCAGCAGGATCACGCCCCGCGAAGAGTCGTGCAGCAACGCCTCTCCGACGGGAGTCGTCACCCTGGGGATCGGCGGCAGACCACGTCGCCCGATCCACGCCGCCAGCACCAGCGCCCGCCCTTGGGCCGTCATCAGCCGCCAGGCGTGCATGCCGAGCCGGAACCGTCCGGCTCCGGGGAACCGGTGACGCAAATACCACCCCGCCGCCCGGCGGGCCCGGCGATCAAACAACGCATAGCACCCGGCCACCGGAGCCACCAGCTGAAGAGCTGCTGCACAGCCCCCGGGCAGCGCCAGCAGCAGCCGGAAAAAGGCGATTCCGGCGCCCGGCCCCCGCCGGGCGCTGAGATTTCCGGAGGCCGTGCTCATTCCGACCTCCTCCGCTGCAGCCATGCGGTTGTCGCGTAGACCAGCACAAACACCACAGCTGCAAACAGCGGAGCCAGCACCAGACTGCCCAGCAGCCACTCCCAGAGCCGGAAGCCGAGTTCGCGGACCACGGTATCGAAATTGAATTCGGTAAGCCAGCGTCCATACCGCAGAAAATATCCCAGTTCAATGCAGAGAAACGGCGTGAACGGCGGCATGAAGAGATTCTGAATCGCCAGTGCCATCACCTTGTTGAGATGAAGCCGGAGCGTCGCATAGACAATGGCCGCCGAGTGAAAGCCGGGGATCGGAATCACCGCCAGCAACGTTCCCACGGCCGCCGCGGCCGCCAGTCCGCCCGGCGTGCAGTTCTCGGCCAGCAACGCCCGCAGCAACCGGAGCGGATGACGCAGCGACTGCGCCGCCGAACGCACCGCCCGCCAGGATCCCCGGCGCGGCAACGGCAGCAGCCGCAGGCCGACCAGATGAAAGTGCATCAGCCCGAGCGCCAGATTGTCCCGTCCGAGCCGGAAGTGACTGACCCGCTCCCCGGGCGGTGGATAGTGAACCCGGACCGGGACGTTCCGGAGCACGATTCCGGCCCAGACCGCCCGGGTCAGCACCTCGGCTTCAAAGTTGTAGCCGTGCCCCAGAAATTTCAGCGGAGCCAGCGCCGCCACCGGATAGAGCCGGAAACCGCTCTGACAGTCGGCACAGTCGGCTCCGCACTCGACCCGGAGCCAGAAATTGGCGATCTCCCGACCTCGACGGCTCTTTTCCGGAATTCCCGGCCCGGAGAAGTCGCGACACCCGACCACCAGCACCGGCTCCGGCGCCGCGGCAGCCGCCACCGCCAGCAGCCGGGGCAGATCTCCGGGGTCGTGCTGGCCGTCGGCGTCAATGGTCGCCAGATAATCGAACCCGTGCTCCCGAGCCCAAGTCAACGCGGTGCGCAGCGCCGCCCCCTTTCCCCGGTTGCGTGGATGCCGGACCAGCGCCACCCCCGCGGCCGCCAGCTCCCGTTCAAAGTCGGGGCCAAGATCGGTGGAGCCATCATCCACCACCAGCACTTCAGGGTGCACGACGCAAGTCCGCCGTACCACCTCCAGCACCGTGGCGCCGTGATTGTAGACCGGAATCGCCACCAGCGTTCTCATGACATCTCCTGCTGCAACAGCTGCCGGAGCCGGGGATAACCGAATTTATAGAGCAACCGCAGCTCAGCGTCGCGGCCGGAGGGGGGATAGACGCAGTTCCGGCAGCCGGCAAAGCCGCTTTTCAGTTCGGCGTCAAGCCGGTCCGGATCGATGCCCGGCGCGTAGTAGTAGAGCGCCCGCAGCCCGTCCCAGTCCGGCGGAACCTGCCCCTCCTGCCGCGCCCGCTCCAGCAGAGGCGTACCGGCCAGCAGCCGGATTCCGGCGTAGATCAGCGAACAGGCGGGCAGTGCGCGCAGATTGTCGATTCCCCGGCGGATCGTCTCCGCCGTCTCGCCGGGGCCGCCGAACATCACACTGGCGGAGATCCCGACTCCCAGGCCGGCCAACGTCTGACAACTCCGGCGCACCGCCTCGAAGGTGAAGTCCTTGGCCAGCCCGACAAGGGTTTCGTCGGTCGCTCCATCGACGCCCAGATCGGCCGTCACCAGACCGGAGCGGGCCATCCGCTCCAGGTCCTTCGCGGTCAATCCGGAGGGGGTGAGAAAGGCGGTCCAGGGCAACTGCCAGTTCCGCTCGATCAAGCCGTCGACCAGCGCCTGCCAACTGCCGCCGGGGTCGTTGAACACGGCATCGACAAAGTAGATCATCGCCTCGGGCTGCGCCTCGCGGATCTGTTCCAGGTCGGCCAGCACCTCGGCCACGGGACGCGGCCGGACCCGCCGACCCTCCAGCGCCGGATAGGTGCAGTAGGCGCAACGGAACGGACAGCCGCGCTTGGTTTGAACCGGAATCAAATGGGTCTCCCCACCGTAGTAGGCGATGAGTTCCGGGACATAAAGCGGGGCCACCTGAGGTCCGCCCGTCCCGCGGCGCAACCGCGCCTCCGGCCGCCGCCCCGCGGCAAGTTCGGAAACCAGTTCCACCAGCGCCTTCTCGCCCTCGCCCACCACCCCGTAATCGGCGCCGGTCAGCTCCAGCAAGTGCTCCGGCTGCAACGAAAACCCCGCGCCGCCCAGCACCAGCGGGGCAGAACTGAGCGCACGAATCCGGCGCACCCGCGCCACGCTCTCGTGGAACAAACTCCCGGCGGAATCGGAGCTGTCCACGGTGTCGAGATTGCGCCAGCTCACACCCAGTACGTCGGGGTGGAACCGGCCCACCGCGCCGGCGGCGGCCTCCAGCCAGCGTTCAGGCCCGTATGGCAAAGCGTCAAACTGCAGCACCTCGTGTCCGGCCGCGGTCAACGCGCCGGCGACCACACTCATCCCCAGCGGATAGACCGGATACGGAGAGGTGCAGAAATTGATCGAAAACAACAGAATTCTCATTCCGGAAACTCCACTTCCGCCAATGCGGAACAGGGTTCGTGCAACCATGATCCGGGAGCACAGAACAACGCCGTGACCTCCTGACACCCCAACTCCAGCAGCAATACCCGCGGCTCCCGCCGCAGCCGGTCCGCCGCCAGTTCAAAGAGCCGCCCGGTGTCGGGCGCGGTCCGCCAGTAGGCGACCTCGCCGCCCAGACCGAGGGCGATCGCCGCTTCGGCCAGCGGCGCGGTCGGCAGCGTCGGCACGAAAAGTCGTCCCTGCCCCAGCTCTCCGCCATGCTCCAGATAGTCCCGGAAATAGGCCTCATCCTCGGCCACACAGCCGCGACCGTTCCACCCCAGAATCCCGGCGTCGGGCGGAATCGGCTCTCCCGCGTCTCCGGCGGCCAGCAACGCGGCCAGTACCGCGCTCCGGGCCGCGCCCCCCGCCCGGCGGAAATTGCCGGAACGGCATGGCGGGATCCACGTCTGCGTCGCCAGTTCCGCCAACAACCCCGAATCCGCCGCGGGCCGGTTGCACACGCCTTTTCGCCGGTAGAGTCGATACTCCGCCGCGCCGAGTCGGGCCCCGCCCACAATCGTCAACGGGAAACACCTCATGTCGCGCCTCCAATCACCACCGCGCTGTTCAGCCCCCCGAAGCCCAGATTCAGTGAAAGCACAACCCCGGGCCCCAGCTCCCGCACCGTCGCTCCCACCCGCTTTTGCGCCGTCGTCTCGGGGTGTCTGCACCCGGCCTGCGGCGGCAGCTTCCGGTGTTGCAGCACGGCCAGTGCCAGTGCCGTCTGCACCAGTCCCGAAGCTCCCAGCGGATGACCACACTGACCTTTGATCGACAACAGCGGCAGCTCCGGCGGAAACAATTTCTCCAGCGCCGCCAGTTCCGCCGCGTCGTTATGGACCGTGCCCGTACCGTGTCCGAGCACCGCGGAGACCGCGGCAGGTCCGATTCCGGCCTCGCCCAGCGCCTGCCGGATGGCCCGAACCAGCGGTTCGCCGTCAGCCCGGGGAGCCGTGGCATGTTCCGCGTCGCAACTGGCGCCGCATCCGAGCACCCACCCGGCAACCGGAAGCCCCCGTTCCGACACCGATTCCGGCG
The DNA here is from genome assembly GCA_949297015.1 of uncultured bacterium. Lineage (GTDB taxonomy): Bacteria > Verrucomicrobiota > Lentisphaeria > Victivallales > Victivallaceae > CASFRF01. Next base: position 9,210 of record CASFRF010000050.1, on the reverse strand, counting down.
ATCCGAGCAGCAGCGCCGCCGCCGCTTCCCCCGGCGTCAGTCCATCCCGGTCCACCGCGTAGGGACGGCACCCGGTCGCGGAGACCGCGCCCAGCGTGGTGAATCCGGAGACCGCAAATTCGCTTACCGCGTCGCAGCCGACCGCCAGCGCCCGGGTCGCTTCGCCGCTCCGGATCGCCCGGACTGCCGCCGCCAGCGCCGCCTGACCGGAGGAACAGGCCGCCGAAACCAGCTCGGCCCGGGTCGCCCCGAAGTGGCGGCGGGCACACGTCAACAACACATCCAGCGGGTCGGGCGGCGGAGTCCCGGCCCGGACCGCCGACTCCACCAGCTCAATCGCGCCGACGGTGGTCCCCACATACAACACCGGTGGTTCATCCGCTTCCAGTTCCAGCTCCGTCAGCAGCCGAACCGCCCGCGGTTCCGGTCCGGTCGGGAGCTCACAGCGGGCGAATGGAGCAAAGGGCCGAATACCACGCAGCAGACCTTCCCAATTGGCCTCCAAGCCATGCCCGAGCGGCGTAATCAGATCGCAGCCGAGAATCGGAATCGCCGCTTCAGCCATGGAACTCCCCCCGGCGCCAGCGGGCCCGGCACTCCTCCCACAACGGCGGCGAAAACCACAGCGGCTCCCGGGTGTCGAGCCGATAGAACAGCTGCACCGTATAGCCGGTCGCGGCCACCTCGCCCGCCGCGCCGGTCAACCGGTATTCGACGTTGAGCCGCGCCGCCTCGGTCCAGATCAACGCCGCCTGCACTTCAAAAATCTCATCGAGCCGCAACTCCTGATAGTAGTCGGTGTGAAACTGCACCACCGGCGCCCCAAGTCCGGCCGCCCGGTAGGCCGCGGCGGTGAGTCCGCACTTGTGCCCGAGTTCGGTGTGCGCCTTCTCGAAAAAGGCCGGATACCGGCCGTGCCAGGCGATGCCCAACGCATCGACCTCGCTGAACCGCAACCGGTGCCGGACCGTCGCGATCACCGGCGGCGGCACCCCCTCCTCCCGCGGGAAATAGAGCTTAAGCCTTCGCATCCGCCACCTCCCACTCCAGTTCCGCCGCCCGAACGCCGTCGCGCTCGATCCGGCATTGCCATCGACACTCCGGACCGGAACTCACCCGCAGTTCCGCAGTATCGCCGGGAACCAGCGCCCGGAAAAACCGGGCCCGGATCAGCCGCACCGGCCGGAGCCGGGCTCCGACGCTCTTTTCCGCCAGCAGCTGCGCCGCCTGCCACAACACCGCGGCGGGCACCACCGGCTGCTCCGGAAAATGTCCGGCGAACCCCGGAAACGAGGCGTCAAAACACAACGACCCCCGGTCCGGAGCCGTCATTTTCAACGCCGCACGCAGCGCATCGGGAATGCTCATTTCTCCTCCTCCGTCAATCGCCGGGGGCGGACAATCAGCCGATACCCTCCGGCCACGTTTTCGTAGTCAATTTCTCCGGGGAACCAGCGCCCGTGACGCCACTGATACTCATAATACTCCGCCCGCCAGCGCTCGTGCCAGAAGCCGCTCCGGCTCTTTTGCAGCAGCCGCAGAGGACGACCGCCGAAGGTGTACCGCAGACGGTCACCGTCGGAAAGTTCCACCGTACTGTACAGAAACTGTCCCCGGACCTCCGGTTCCACCGCCGGAGCATTGCCGAAATAGAGATTGGCGAAATCGCGGTACAGCACCCGTCCGGCAGCCTCCGGGTCCTCCAACTTCAGAAACGGCAGCGTCGCCACCGATTCCAGCTTCTCCCCCCGGCCCGCCAATTCAAACACCGTCCCCCCCGCCGGACTCAGACCGACCAGCCGCAATGCCTCGGCAGCCGGTTCCACTTGGCCCACCGTCAGCAGCGGGAACTGCCAGAATCCGTACTCGAAGACCAGACCCGCCTCCCAAGTCGCCGCTTCCAATCCGCGCTCGCGCCACTGCCGGTACTCCCGGAGCGCCTGCTCCGGCTCCAACTCCGGCAACGTTCCGCGTGTAAAGGCCGGAGTCCGGCAGCCTCCGACCACCGTCAGCAGCAGCACCCCGGCGCACCCGGCCAGCCAGCGGCGGGGCAGCGCCGGGACCGCCAGCACCGCGGTCAACCAGGCGATCAGGATTCCCAGCGACAGCGTCAGTCCGGTGTAGAACAGCACCGGATGTCTGGAAAACAGCACCGCCGCCCCGGTGACAAACGTCGTTGCCGCCGAAAGCAGCAGGGCAGTCCACAACCCGGAGTGTCGTCCCTCTGCACACGCATGAACCGCAAAAATACCGTAATCGATGGCCAGTCCGGCCAGCACCAACCCGGCAAAGGCGGAGACCATATTCAGCTCCACCCCCCACCACGCGTAGCCTCCCAGCACCAGCAGCAGCGCGGTCGCCGGCACCGACAGCGCCGCCAGCGCCCGGCGCCACGATCCCAGAAAAAATATCGCACAGACCGCGATCAGCACCAAGGCCGACGGCAGCAGATACCGGAACCGCTGTCCGAACTCCGTGCCCAGCATCTGCTCAAAAGCCACCGGCGACAAAACCGCCGCCCCCGGCTCCGCCGCCAGCGCCGCACGGACCTGCCGCACCGTCTCCGGCGTGTCGCGCACCAGCAGCACTCCAGCCCAGCCCCCCTCCGGCGTCCGCCGTCGGGTCCGCTTGAGACACGAATCGATCGGCTCGGGCAACACTTGCTGCTCTCCTGCCGCAATACCCGCTTTCAAAGTCTGTTCAAAAGGCGCAAAAAACGTCGGATCAAAGCCCCGAGCCACCGCCGCCCGGCGCAATTCCCGGAACAACGCCCCGCCGTGCCCGGAGTCCAGCCACGCCCGCCAGGCGGCGAGATTCCGGGCCCGGACTTCCGGAGCCGGCCACAGCGCCGAAGGGCCGAAGATCTCCGACTCTCCCGCCAGCGGCAGCAACTGCCGGTAACGTTGTTCCAGCCGGGTCTCCAGTTCCGGCAGCGAATCGGCCAGTTCTATGACCACTGCCGGCGCCGGTGCCCGCCGCCAGGCGGCGTTGAACTCCGCCTCGTCCCGCCGGACCTCCGCCGGGGCGCCGTCGAACTGTTCCATGCCGGTCGAAAAATGGATTTTCATCGCCGCCGGCAGCGCCAGCAGCAGCAAGCCGCCCCAGATCAGCAGCACCACCCGCCGCTGCCGGGGCGACCAGGTTACGCCCCGCAGTTCACGGCAGCGCCCGCCGCGGCTCCCGAGCAATCCCGGGAGCAACATCAGAAACAGCAGCAAACTCAGCGCCAGAGCCATAGCGGCGTAGATTCCGAGCTGGCGGTACGCGGCAATGCCGGTCCCGGTCAGCAGCAGAAACACCCCGCAGCTGGTCGTGGCGCCCGCCGCGACCGGCAACGCGATCCGGCCCACCCGACGCAGTCCGCTGCGTCCCCGCCGCGCGGCATAGATGTGAATTCCGTAGTCAACGGCCAGCCCCACCACCGCCCCGCCCATGCCGATCACGAAAAAGTAGATCTCGTCGAGCACCAGCGAAAGTCCCCCCAGCGCCAAGATCCCGGCCAGCACCGGCAGCAGCGGGATCCACAGCGAAGGCCAACTCGCGCGGTAGCAATAGAGGAACAACGCGGGGAGCAGCAGCAGCGAAAGTGCTCCGGCAACGCCCAGATCACGCTTGATCACCTCCTCGTTGCCCACGGTCCGGACATGCGGAGCGAGAATCCGGGTCGTCACCCCCGGCGGCACCGTGGCGAGCTCCTGCCGCAGAAAGGTCAGCAGCTCCCGGCTGCCGGAAATTTCCGAACAGGCCGGACGGACGTCGAGCAGCAACGCCGCCCGACGACCGTCCACCGTGGCCGGGAACGGCAGTTCCGGCGAAAAGGCGAGTCCGGAGAGCTCCTGCAGTTTGGTCAGCTGCGCCAGGATCGGAGGGGTCAGACCGAAGGGATCCAGCCGCAGAAATTCGCCGCTGCCCAGTCCCGGTTTCAGCAGCTGCCGATAGATCCGGTCCACGGTCTCCGCCGGAACCGCCGCCGACAACATCTCCGGAGAGGTGATCAGCGGCACGGCTGCGACCAGTTTTTGTGCCGTCTCCAACAGCTGATCGGCACGGAACCGGAAATCGACCGACTCAATCAGTGGGGAGCGGGCCAGATGTTCCGCGAGTTCCGTCAGATACGGTTCCAGCTCCGGCAGGGACTGTTCCGCCGGAGGGGTGAATTCGAGGATCACCTTGTTCGCCAGTCCGCTGCGACGCATCCACCGGAAGGCAGTCCCCGACTCTGATCCCTCCGGGAACAACTGCGAGACATCGTTGCCGAAGCGCCCGCACAAGCCGATCGCCGCCAGTGCCAGCGCCAGCAGCACCATCAGGGTCACCCACAACGCCCGGCGATGCCGGACACTCCGGACCAGCAACCGGGTGATCCGCTGCTCTAACGCGCGTCGGGCCGCCATTTCTCCTCCGGGATGGGCTGATTCCACCGGAGATCCCGGAATTCAATCAGCAGCACGTCGCCATTAACTTCAACGATCCGGACCCGCTCCAGCCGGGTCAATTCCGGATCGAAGTTGAATTCCAGCTCCCGGACCAGTTCCGCCAGAGTCCCCGACCGGGGAGTCAGCAGCAAGCGCCGCGCCGCCGGCTCCTCGCGCACCTCAAAATCGCGGGACAGCACCTTCAAATCGGCGGTCAACCAGCTGTCGAGACTCCGGAACAGCATGCTCAACCAGGGAAGTTTTCCAGCCGGCAGTTCCAATACCCGGCCGGTATCCTCGTCCCACTGCGTGAGCTTATCCTCCTCCAGAATGCAATTGTAACGCATCGGCTCCGCCACCCGCCAGGCCAGCCGGCCGCCCTTTTCCAGACAGAACTCTCCGGAGATCTTCAGCTCGTGATTCAGCAGCTTCAGTTGCTTGCGCTGAACAAACTCCGCCCGCAACGTGCGCAATCCGGAAAACCGCTCCTGAATGGCCGCGCTGAACTCGCTTCCCGCCGCGGCCAGACCGAGCAGCAGCAACAGCACACCGACACCGATTACTCCGCCACGCATAACTTCAAGCCTCCTCCGGCAACCGCCGCTCCTTCGCGTTCGATCCGGAACCGGACCAGATACCAGCAGTCAAAATTCGCCGTCTCCATCACCTCGATCCGCAACCTCTCGCCCACCCGGACGGTGGCGTAAAACTGCACTTCGCGGGCTTCGACCAGCAGTCCCGGCCGCGATTTTCCCCGGTGCCGGAAGGCATCAGCCGCCGCGGCCACCTGCGCCGCCAGTTCGACCAGCGCCGCCGGCACCAGCTCGCCGGTGGTTTCGCCGTACGGCGAGTCGGGAGGAATTGTCACCTCGGCCACACTCCGGGCGCCGACGGCGACCAGCGAGCCGGGAAAAGCCGCCGGAGCCCGGTGCGGCAGCAACGGAGCCAGCGGCACCGGCAGCACCGCGATCTGCTCACGCTTCGCCTCATTGCGCCAGCACAGAGGATCGGCCGCCAGATAGTCGCCGGTCAACTGATAGGCCGCTCCGCGACAACCGTAGCAGTGCTCCCGTTTTTCGCACCCGGCACAGGGCTCCTTGATCCGGTTCCGGTAGTCCTTGAGATCGCGCAGCACGCTGCTCTCGCGCAGAATCTCCCCGAGCGGAGTCTCTCGGACATTTCCGAGCTCCACCGTCACGCCGACACAGGGCATGACCCGGCCGGTCGCCGTGACCACGCAACTGTACAGATGGCGGAAACAGCTGGCTCCAACCAGCGGCGGCTGCGGCTCCCAGTGACGGCCGCGCCCGGCATCGTAACGGGACAACTCCTCGAACAGTTCCCGGACCCGGGCCGGAGCCACCCCCAGCTCGGGGTGGTCGAGCAACCGGCCCTGCGGCGTCAGCATCTCGAAATAGGGATCGATCCGACGTTCGACCAGATAACGCCAGAGTCCGGCCAGCTCCCCGATGTTGTCGTTCGAAATTACCGTACTGGCCCCCAGCCGCTCTGGCGAATCAAATCCCGCGCGCTGCAACCATTCGATCGACCGCATCACCCGCGCCAGCGACCCGGGACGTCCGGTCAACCGATCCTGAACCTCGGGCTGCAACGAATTGAGCTTGACCACCACCCGGGCGTCGGCAGCGTAGAGCCGGGCGGCCGTTTCGGCGGTAATCAGCGAACCGTTGGTGAAAATTTCGGCTCCGAGCCCCAGCTCCCGGATCCGCTCCAAATGGTCGAAGAGTCCGGGCACCAGCAACGGCTCGCCGCCCAGAATCACGATCTTGCGCGCGCCGAGTTCCGCCGCCTGGCCGATCACGTCATCGAGTTCCGCGGCGGAGAGTTCATCCGGCGCGGGCTCCGCGGTTCCGGTGTAGCAATAAGGACAGCGATAGTTGCAGCGGCGACTGAATTCCAGCTCCAACGACAACAGCCGATCCGCGGCGGCCGCCGCCGCAATCTCCTCTCCGGTATAATCAAATCGACTCGGATCAAACATGAACACCTCGCATTCTCACCCCCCGGGACTCCCCGTAATGTACCCCCATTCGCGGCAAAAACAATCATCCCCCCCGAAAAAACCGGTCTTGTCCCGCCGGACGTGCCCGGAAAGGATTTGCATTTTCAAACAAGGCCGGGTATTTTATGCCACACTTTCACAGAATCCTCAGGGTAAACAGGCGGAAGGCGCAAAAGATGACCGGAAATTCCAGAGTCGCCCTGGTCGTGGGGGGAACCCGCGGCATCGGGCGTGCCATTGTCGAACGCTTGGCGCGCGACGGTTTCGATCTGGTGTTTACCGGGCGCCGCGAAACTCCGGCTGTGGCCGAGCTGGCGGCATCGGTGCGGAATTGCGGACGGAACGGCACCTTTCTCGCCTTCGACGTGTGCGACCGAGAGGCGTGTTCGCGACTGTTGTCGGAGCATTTCGCCGACACCGCACCGGAGGTGATCGTCTACAATGCCGGAATCGTGCGGGACAATCTGCTCGCCTTTCTGAGTCCGGAGGAGTGGCGCGAGGTGCTCGCCACCAATCTGGATGGCTTCTATCATGTCGTCCAGCCGCTGCTGTTCGGGATGCTGGCGCAGCGACACGGCCGTATCGTCGCAATCGCCTCCGCCTCCGGTCAGACCGGGCAACCGGGCCAGGTCAACTACTCGGCGGCCAAGGCCGGCCTGATCGGCGCCGTCAAGGCGCTGGCCCGCGAAGTCGGACGCAAAGGGATCACGGTCAATGCAGTGGCGCCGGGCTTCATCGACACCGATCTGACCCGGGAAATTCCGCTCGACCGGGTACTGCCGCTGATTCCCCTGCGCCGGGCCGGAACGGTTGAAGAGGTGGCCGGGGCGGTCTCCTTCCTGTGCGGTCCGGATGCAACCTACCTCACCGGCCAGGTGCTGGCGGTCAACGGCGGGCTGGTGATGTGACCGGCGGGGCCTCCACTCTGGTACTCGGCAGCGGCGCCGGCGGACTGTCGCTGGCGCTGTTGCTGGCTGAAACCGGTCGCCGGGTCACGGTCATCGAATGCCAGGACCATCCCGGCGGTCTGCTCCAGCGGTTTTACCGCCACGGCATTCCTTTCGATACCGGATTCCACTTCACCGGCGGTTTCGGCGGCGTCTTGAATCAGATGCTGGAGGTGCTCGGTCTCTCCGCGGCGGTACGTGAAACCCCCTTCCGCAGCCGGTTGCTGCTGGCTGAAACCGGCCGCCGGATTGCGCTGCCCACCGGCGGCATCGACGCGGTGGGCGCAGCACTCGAAGCCGAATTCCCGGCCGAGGCCGACGGCATCCGGCGCTATTTCGAGCGAGAAAAGGCGATCGTCCAGCGCACTCCGATGTTCGACCTGCGCAGCGCTCCGTCCGATCCCCTGGCCTTCGATGAAAATGAATTCATCACGCTGGACCAATGGCTCGACCACTTACGGCTTTCGCCGGAGGTCCGGACCGTGCTGGGCAGCGCCGCATTGTGTCATGGTTCGGCCCCCTGCGAAGTGCCGCTGGCGTTTCACAGCCGGGTCAGTCACGGACTTTTCGATCATCTCGCCCGGGTCGAGCACGGCGGAGACGCCTTTCTGGAGGGTTTCCGGGAACGGGCGCGGGAACTGGGAATCGAGCTGCGGACCGGAGTCCGGGTAACGCGGTTGCTGGAGCTCCGGGACCGGCGGTGCCACCGGGTACTGCTCTCCGACGGCGCCGAGCTGCCCTGTGACGAACTCTACTTTGCCGTCCATCCCCGGGCAGTGGCTGAGCTGCTGCCCCCGGAACTGCCCGGAGCCCGTCGTTTCCGCGAACAGACCGCGGACCGCGAGGAGAGCTGCTCATTCTTCAGCTGGTTCGGAGTCGTCGAACCCCGTTCCGGCGTTGAAGAGCCGCCGGAGCTTACCTCCTACATTTCACACTGTAATTTGAACCGGATCCTGCGTCCGGGCGCGGGCGGGGCGACGGGCATAGGCATGGTCCGCGCCGAAGAACAGCTTCCCGACGGCCGCCGGATCCACACCCTGACCGCTTTTGCAACGGCTTTTGCCGCAGAGGCGATCGCCCCCGGCGGCGACTACCGCCGGGATCCCGCCTATCGAGCCTACAAAGAACGACGCTGCCGGGAGCTCGAACAACGCATTCTGGAGGCCTATCCGGAGTACGCCGGGCGGCTGACCCGCTTCGACGCGGCTTCCCCCCTGACCTTCCGGCGCTACGATCCGCCCTCCGGCTGCGCCTACGGCCCCCGGCGGCGGGTTCAGGCGGACCGGGGATTCGGACGCCTGCCGCTGCGCAACGGCTATCTGGCCGGACACGGGGCGCTGATTCCCGGCGTACTGGGGACTTTGATGAGTTCCTTTCTGCTGGTCCGCCGGATCATCGGCGAACCGGCCTGGCGGCAACTGCTTCAACGCAAACTCAAAGAGGTGCGATCATGACTTCGCGAAGACGGGTGGTGATCACCGGCTGCGGGGTTGAAAGTGCCCTGGGCGACACCCCGGAACAGCTCTGCACCGCCCTGCTGAACGGTCGCTCCGCGGTGCGCGACATGCCGGAATGGGAGGAGGACTTCGGCGGTCCGGTCGCCGCCGCGCCGGTCGTCTCCGATCCGGAGCGGGAGCGGGCGATCCCGCGCCGTTTCCGGCGCTCGATGGGTCGCGCCGCCCGGTTTGCCGCGCTGGCCGCCGAGCGGGCGGTGGCGCAGGCCGGACTCACGCCGGAGCTGTTGCAGTCGGACCGCGCCGGTTGCGTGGCGGGGTCGACCTTGGGCAGCTCCTCGGCGCTGTACGACTCGATGCGGCTTCTGGTC
>CASFRF010000049.1 GCA_949297015.1 uncultured bacterium | reverse complement strand
AGTTCACCGAGGAGCAGACGGGCGCTGAGGTTGCGGGCTTCGGTATTGAGTTTCCGGTCGGCCTGCCGGGTGTGGGCGGAGTGGGGGAGGTGGAGCAGCAGAAGAAGAACGCTGGGGGCAAGGGCGGGGCGGAACGAGCGCCATGGGGTGGCGGGGGACAGGATCCGCGCAGTCCGGGGGGGCGGGGGGGTCGGCTGTACGATCTGGTATTTTCGATGGGGGGTCGACATTTCCGGTGTACTCTTCTGTTGCCTGTGGTGTGTTGCCATGTGTTCGTTGCTTCTGCCGCGCCGGTCTGCACGTCCGGTGCTGATCGGCTCCCTGTTATTTTCCGCTCCTCACTCGTTCAACCTTCCCATGCTGCTCTCCCATGCTGCTCTCCCTCCCTGCTCTCCCTCCCTGCTCTCCCTCCCAAGTACCCCCGCTTTTCTTTGCTTACTTTCTTTTCACGGGGAAAAGAAAGTAAGTCAGAGGGTGCGGTGGGAGAGGAGGGTGATTAAAGAGAGGAGGTGTTGGCGGGGGGGGGAGTCGGGGAAGGAGTTGAGGATTTCGCGGGCGCGGGTCCAGAGGTGGTTTTCCTCGGTTTCGAGGGCGGCGGTGGCGCCGCAGGCGTGGAAGAGGTTGCGGGCACGGTTCAGGTCTTCGGGGGAGTAGGCGTCGCGTTTCAGGAGGGAGCGGATTTGTTTACGGGCGTCGGGGTTGGAGCGGCGGAGGGCTTCGAGGAGGAGGAGGGTGATTTTGCCTTCGCGGAGGTCGCCGCCGATGGGTTTGCCGAAGCGGGAGAAGTCGCCGTAGAGTCCGAGGTAATCGTCACGGAGCTGGAAAGCGATGCCGGCGAGTTCGGCGAAGTCGCCGAGACGGGTGACGCGGGGATCGTCGGGGGAGCCGCAGCCGATGAGGGCTCCGGCTTCGGCGGCGAAGCGGAGGAGGGCGCCGGTTTTGAGTCGGAACATATGTCGGACCTGGTCGGGGTCGACCTGGTCGGGGTCACGCAGGGGCAGAGCGGTATCGATGGCTTCGCCGGAGATGAGGTCGGCTCCGGCGAGGGTTTGGAGTTTGCGGGCGAGGAGGAGGGTGAGTTCGGGGGAGACGCCGAGTTCGGGGCTGCGCAACAGGAGGTGGTTGGCCCAGCCTTGCTGGAGGTCGCCGCAGAGGAGGGCGAAATTTTCGGCGTAGCGGGGGGCATCGGGGCCGGAGAAATCGTCGCGCAGTTTGAATTGCTCGGTGGGTTGGCCGCGGCGGACGGGGTCGCGGTCGATGAGGTCGTCGTGGACCAGGGTCCAGTTATGCCAGACTTCGACGGCGGCGGCGGCGAAGGCGGCGGGTTCGGGGGAGCCGGAAAGGAGTTCGCAGCACCAGAGGGTGAGGGCCGGGCGGAGGCGTTTGCCGCCGCGGAGGGGGTAATCGAGGACGGCCCGGCGCAGGGACTCGGGTTGGATCCGGTCGGGGAAGGGGTCGGATTGGAGGAGGTGTTCGATTTTTTTTCCGACTTCGAGCAGTTCGGTTTCGAGCATGGCGTTTCTCCGTTGAACTGAAACGCGGCGCCCGATCCGAGGCCGGAGCGGGACGCCGCGTTGAGCATCGATTATGCCGCACGGGGCGGCGTAATCGCGTTTTTACTTATCGAAGGCGTGTCCGGCGGAGCCGAGCACTTCCTTGTTCTTGTGGATGTAGAGTTCCTTGAGCGCGGTACGGGCGGGGCCGAGGTACTTGCGCGGATCGAACTCTTCGGGCTTGTCGTGGAAGACCTTGCGGATGGCGGCGGTCATGGCCAGACGGCCGTCGGAGTCGATGTTGATTTTGCAGACGGCGGAGCGGGCGGCTTCGCGGAGCTGATCTTCACCGATGCCGATGGCGTCCTTGAGTTTGCCGCCGTTCTCGTTGATGATTTTGACCAGTTCCTGAGGAACGCTCGAGGAGCCGTGGAGGACGATCGGGAAACCGGGGATCCGCTTTTCGATCTCGTGCAGGATGTCGAGGCGGATTTTCGGATTTTCGCCGGGCTTGAACTTGTAGGCGCCGTGAGAGGTGCCGATGGCGATGGCGAGGCTGTCCACGCCGGTGCGTTTGACGAAGTCCTCGACCTCTTCGGGCTGGGTGTAGGTGTGCTTTTCGGCCTTGACCTCATCTTCGACGCCGGCGAGGACGCCGAGCTCACCTTCGACGGTCACGTCGAACTGGTGGGCGTATTCGACCACGCGCTTGGTCTCCTTGATGTTCTCTTCGTAGGGAAGATGGGAGCCGTCGATCATGACCGAGGAGAAGCCGTTGTCGATACAGGCCTTGCAGGTCTCGAAATCGGGGCCGTGGTCAAGGTGGAGGACGATCGGAATCGCCTTGCCGTTCTTGCTGATCTCCTTGGCGTACTGGACGGCGCCCTGGGCCATGTAGCGCAGGAGGGTGCCGTTGGCGTACTCGCGGGCGCCCTTGGAGACCTGAAGAATCAGGGGCGACTCGGTTTCGGTGCAGGCCTGGATGATCGCCTGCAGCTGCTCCATGTTGTTGAAGTTGTAGGCGGGAATCGCGTAGCCGCCCTTGACCGCTTTGGCGAACAGTTCACGGGTGTTGACCAACCCCAGATCCTTGTAATTGACCATTGTACACTCCTTAACAAAATAAAGTTGACTGTCGTCACCGGGGCCCATGGCCCCTTTTTTACAATGTACCATGAAAGTGCGTGAAATGCAAGTGCGGAAGTCCGGTCGGAGCCGGTTTTTCCGGGTTACTTGCGGACTTCGAGCAGTTCCACTTCAAAAATCAGCGCGGCATTCGGGGGAATGGCGCCGCCGGCGCCGCGCTCGCCATAGGCGAGGCGGGCGGGGATGAAGAGCCGGAAGCGGGCTCCGGGCTTCATCAGCTGCAGGGCCTCGGTCCAGCCGGGGATCACCTGGGTGACGCCGAATTCGACCGGTTCGCCGCGCTGTTCGGAGCTGTCGAAGACGGTGCCGTCGAGCAGTTTTCCGGTGTAATGGACTTTGACCGTGTCGGCGGTTCCGGGGGGATTGCCCTGCCCCTCTTTGAGCACCTGATATTGCAGTCCGCTCGGCGTCTCAATTACGCCGGACTGGGTCCGGTTCCGGGTCAGGAACTCCTGTTCCGCCGCCTGATTGGCTTGGGCGATCCGGGCGGACTGCTCGGCGCCGGCCTTCTGCATGAGGCTCTGAATCTCCTGCATGGTGGCGCGATACTGGGCGGGTTCCATTTTGGGGCAGCCGCGGACCATGTCGCTGATTCCGGCCAGCGCCGCCACCAGATCCACCTCGAAGGGGACGTGCGTCAGATATTCGCCCATGTTCATGCCCATGCCGTAGCTGAGCCGCGCGCGATCGTTTTCAAATACGTTTGCCATCTTTCTCGTTGTTCTCCAGTTGTGAATTTTGTTGGGATTCAAAGGTTTTCATTGCCGGATCCCGCTCCGGAGGCCAGTTCGGCCAGAACCCGGCGGAGCGCTTTGCGCCAGTGTTCGGTACGGATCCCCAGGGCCAGTTCGGTCGGGCGCTTGTCCAGCACCGAATAGGCCGGACGCTCGGCCGGGGTGGGATACTCGGAGGTGGTGCAGGGGTGGATCTCGATCTCGCGCGCCAGCAGTCCGGCGGCCAGCGCCTCCTCCTGAACGGCCACGGCGAAGTCGTACCAGCTGGCGACTCCGGCGTCGGTCCAGTGCAGAATTCCAGTCAGTTCCGGGAGCTCGGCAGCGCGCCAGACGGCGCGGGCCAGCCCGTCGGCGGCGGTGGGGGTCCCGATCTGGTCGCAGACCACTTTAAGCGCATCGCGTTCGCGCATCAGTTTGAGCATGGTCAGGACAAAGTTCCGGCCGGTGGCGGAGTAGAGCCAGGCGGTCCGCAGCACCAGCGAAGCGCCCGGCAGCGTCTCGCGCAGCAGTTGTTCCCCGGCCAGTTTGCTCTTGCCGTAGACGCTCCGGGGATTCGGCGGATCGTCGGGGCGATAGGGGAGGTGCCCGGTGCCGTCGAAGACGTAATCGGTCGAAATGTGGATGACCCGGGCGCCGGTTTCGTGGGCGGCGCGGGCCAGGTTGGCCACCAGGTCGCGGTTGCCGCGGCAGGCGGCCTCGGGCTCGCTTTCGGCCCGGTCCACCGCGGTGTAGGCGGCGGCGTTGATGACCAGTTCCGGACGTTTTTCCGTGAACAGCTCGCGGACCGCCAGCAGACCGGTCAGATCCACGGTGTCCAGGTCGATCGCGGTGACGGCGGCCCGGTCCGGAGCGGTTTTCTGAAGCGCGGTGCCCAGCTGCCCGCGGCAGCCGGTGATCAGAACCTGAATCATAGTTGTTCCTCGCTGATTTTGGCGCCGAGTCCGGCGAGTTTTTCGGCCAGTCCCTCGTAGCCGCGGTAGATGATGTCGGCCGATTTGATCAGACTCTCCCCCCGGGCGCAGAGCGCGGCGATCACCAGCGCCATACCGGCGCGGATGTCGGGGCTGGAGAGCTCAATCCCGTGGAGGGGCGTGGGTCCGGAAACCACCACCCGGTGCGGATCGCAGACGATGGCGTTGGCTCCCATGGCGATCAGCCGGTCGACAAAATAGATGCGGCTTTCAAACATCTTTTCAAAGAACAGCACGGTGCCCGCGGCCTGGGTGGCCAGCACGATGGTGCAGCTCATCATGTCCGAGGGATACTGGGGCCAGGTGCCGTCCGAAAGCTCCGGGGTGTAGCCGCCGAAGTCGGGGACCACCCGCGGGGTCTGGCCGCCGGGCAGAAACAGATGGTCGTGGTGAAGCTCCATGCGGATGCCCAGCCGCTCGAAGATCCGGCGGGTCATCCAGTAGTGGCGCGGAGTGGTGCCCTGAACGGTCAGCTCTGCGCCGGTGGCCGCGCCGAGGGCCAGAAAACTGCCCGCTTCGATGTGATCCCCCGCCACCCGGTAGCGGCAGCCGTGGAGCTCCGGAACGCCCTCGACGGTGATGGTGTTGGAGCCCTGCCCGGAGATCTTGCCGCCCATGGCGTTGAGCAGGTCGGCCAGATCGGCGACGTGGGGTTCGCAGGCGGCGTTGTAGAGCGTGGTGACGCCGCGGGCGGTGACCGCCGCCAGCAGAATCTGTTCGGTGGCGGTGACGCTGGCCTCGTCCAGAAAGAGTTCGCGGCCGACCAGCTCGGAGGTCTCAAACCGGTAGGTTTCGCCGCAGTCGAGCTTGGCGCCGAGTTTGACCAGTCCGTAGAAGTGGCCGTCCAGTCGCCGCCGCCCGATCACGTCGCCGCCGGGGGCGTAGAGCTCGGCGCGTCCGGCCCGGGCCAGCAGCGGCGCGGCGAACAGCAGACTGGTGCGGTTGCGGGAACAGAGCTCCCGGGAGATGGTGGTACGCCGGACCGCGGGACAGTGAATGGAGAGCGTGTGGTCGGCAAAGTCGCAGACCGCACCGAGATGCAGAGCGATCTCCAGCATCGAGCGGACGTCGAGGATGTCCGGGACATTTTCGAGGATCACCGGTTCGGCCGTCAGCAGCCCGGCGGCGATCATCGGCAGCGCGGCGTTTTTGTTGCCGCTGACCCGGACGGTGCCGCCGAGGGGGGCTCCGCCCTCGATTCTCAAACTGCGCATATTTTTTCTCCGGAATTACTGAATCTTAAACAATACTTGTTTCCGCGGGTTTTTCAAGCCTTGCGGTTGCAAAAAACGCACTGCGGCGATATATTGTTCCGTCCCTGATGTCGAAAAATTCAAGGAGCAACCATGACCATTCAGCTCAAGAAGTGCTGGCCGTTGCTGATGCTGCTGGCCGTGTATCTGGGAACCATCGGGTTCCGCCCGCTGTTCATTCCCGACGAGCCGCGCTACGCGCAGATCGCCCGCGAAATGCGGCAGACCGGTGAGTACTCCGCCCCCCGTTTGCTCGGTCTGCGTTACTACGAAAAACCGGTGCTCGGACACTGGCTGAACGCCGGCAGTCAGGCCCTGTTCGGCGAGAACTTCTTCTCGGCCCGCTTTTCCTCGGCGCTCTCCACGCTGCTGACCGGCGCGCTGGTCTGGCTGCTGGCGCTGCGGCTGGGGCCGAACCGCGAGGAGAACCGCGAGCTCGGGATCACTGCCGTGACGCTCTTTTTCAGCTTTCCGCTGGTCTTCGCGGTGGGCACCTACGCCGTTCTCGACGCGCCCTTTACGCTGTTCGTCACGGCCACCATGGTCGCCTTCTTCTACGGGGCGACCGAGCCACGCCCCGGCCGCCGGGCGCTCTATCTGCTGCTCGCGGGCATCGCCTGCGGCCTCGCCTTCCTGACCAAGGGCTTCATCGCGCTGGCGCTGCCGACGCTGACCGCGCTGGGTTACCTGATCTGGCAGAAGGAGTACCGGCGGCTGCTGACCCTGCCTTGGCTGCCGCTGGCCGGATGCGTGCTCACCGCTCTGCCCTGGGCGCTGCGGGTGCATCAGCTCGATCCCGATTTCTGGCACTACTTCTTCTGGATCGAACACATCCAGCGGGCCATCGGCGACGAGCACGGGCAGCACCCGGAGCCGTTCTGGTTCTTTGTGCCGATCGCGATCGTCGGCGTGCTCCCCTGGCTGCTGTTTTCGGGCGCGCTCGTCCGGGGCTGGCGCCGGGATGATCTGCGCCGGCCGCTGCTGCGCTTCGCGGTGGTGCTGGCGGCGGTGGTGCTGGTGTTCTTCTCGATCCCCAACGGCAAGCTCGGGACCTACATCCTGCCGGCCTTCCCGGCGCTGGCGGTGCTGGGCGGCTGGGGCTTGAACAGTTACTTCCGCCGGGTGGCCCGGCCCTGGAGCGCCTTCGATCGTCCGCTGCGGATCGCGGTCCCGGTGCTGGCGGTGCTGGCGGCGCTGTTCTTCCTGTATCAGGTTCTGGGCCGGTTCCGGGTGATTCCGAGCCGGATGCTGCTCTACTTCCCGAGCGAGAACTGGATGCTGGCGGTGGTGGCGCTGATGCTGATGCTGGTCCTCTGGAAGCTGGCCCGCGAGGAGGCGGAACCCGCCGCCAAGGTGCTGAACTTCGCCCTCGGTCTCGGCGTGGTCATGCTGGTGGTGCACTTCGTGATGCCGGTGCGGTTCACCGCCGATTTGGCTCCCGAGCGGTTCATCCGGCAGGTGGCGGGGCCCCGGCTGCAGCCCGGCGTCGAACTGCTGGCGGACAAGGACTTGGCGGTGGTCACCGGCTGGGCGCTGGACACCACCCGGATCCGGATCTACGACCGCCCC
The DNA here is from genome assembly GCA_949297015.1 of uncultured bacterium. Taxonomy (GTDB): domain Bacteria; phylum Verrucomicrobiota; class Lentisphaeria; order Victivallales; family Victivallaceae; genus CASFRF01. Next base: position 3,178 of record CASFRF010000049.1, on the reverse strand, counting down.
GGCGAACTCGCCTACGGGCTGGAGAAACCCGAGGCCGCCGGTCGGCAGGTCACGCCTGAACAGCTGCGGGAACTGGTGGCATCGAAAACGCCGATCGTGCTGATCACCGATTCCGAACGCCGGGTGCGGGCCATGCCCGATCCCAAACGCTACACCCGGCGCGGCAAGAATTTCATTGTGGAGTTCAATTTATGACCCGTCGCTATTTTCTGTTGCCGGTGCTGTTTTTTTTGCTGGCCTACTGCCTGCCGCTGGGCTGGCGGCCGCTGATCATTCCCGACGAGTACCGTTACGCCGAAATTCCGCGCGAGATGATCGTTCAGCAGGACTACGTCACCCCCCGGCTGCTCAACGCCCGGTACTTTGAAAAACCGGTGCTGGGGTATCAGCTGACCGCGCTGGCCTTCCGCTGGTTCGGTTACTCCAACGTCACCATCCGGCTGCAGGCGGCGCTGGGCGCGGCGTTGGCGGCGGCGGCGATCTGGCTGCTGCTCCAGCAGGCGACCGGCGACGGCAAGATCGCGGCGCTGGGCGCCACGCTCTATCTGGCCTCCGGACTGGTCTACGCGCTGGGCGTGTTCGCCACGCTGGACAGCCTGACCACCGGGTTCCTGACCGCCTGCCTGGTCTGTTTCTATCTGGCCTGCCGGGAGCCGAAGTGTTCGCTGCGGCAGGTGGTGTTCCTGCTCGGGTGCGGCGTCTTCTGCGGCCTCGCCTTTCTGACCAAGGGGTTTCTGGCCTTCGCCGTGCCGGGACTGACCGCGGTCGCCTTCCTGATCTGGGAGAAGCGCTGGAAAAGTTTCTTCACCCTGCCCTGGCTGATTCTGCTGGCGCTGATTGCGGTGGCGCTGCCCTGGTCGCTGCTGATTCACCGGGCGGAGCCCGACTTCTGGCGCTACTTTATCGAGGTCGAACATCTGCAACGCTTCTTCAAGGACGAGCCGGGGCAGCACCCCGAACCCTTCTGGTTCCTGCTGCCGGTGCTGGTGGCGGGGGCCTTCCCGGCCGCCTTTCTGGCGCCGGCGGCGGTGCTGGGTTTCCGGCACCGGATGCGCGAACTCTTCCGCCGCAGCCTCTGCCGTTTCGCCGCCTGCTGGCTGGTGTTGCCGTTCCTCTTCTTCTCCGCCTCCAGCGGCAAACTCGCGACCTATGTGTTGCCCTGTTTCGCGCCGCTGGCGGTGCTCGGCGCGGTGGGGGTGGCCGCCTACCTGCGGGAGGGGGAGCGCCGCCACCGCGCGTTCAATCTGGTGCTCTCCGGCTGGGGCTGGCTGCTGCTGGTGGCCGGGCTGATCGCCTGTGTGGTGGTGCCGCTGGTCTACCGCCGACTCGGGATGAGCGACGAGACGCCCGCCATGCTGCTGGCCATTGTGGTCGGGACGGTCTGGGGCGGCGTGCTGATCTGGAGCCGCCGCTTCCCCGAGCGCGAACGACTGCTGTTCTTCTTCGGCGGCCTGATCCCGCTGATCTGCGCCGGGCAGCTGGCGATTCCGCACGAGGCGCTCGAAAGCAAGGCTCCGGCAGCCGCCCTGCAACTGGCCGCGCGGCGTTTCCCCGATCCGGAGCAGATCGTGGTGACTCACCCCAGTCTGATGCATGCGGTGGCCTACGAACTGCAGCGTCCGGATCTGCTGGTCCGCGGCTCGAGCGAGCTCAACTACGGCTTCTCCTTTGAACCGGGGCGCGCCATCAATCCGCTGGAGCTCAACCAGCTGTTGAATCGGGAGCGGCGCCCGGCGGTGCTGTTCATCGCCCGCGGAGTGGACGAGCGCGATCTGCCGGGCCGGATCCCGCCGATCGACGCGGAGTTTGTGCACGAAGGAATCCGGGTGGTCCACTTCGGAGCCCGCCCATGAGCAACCCCTCGCTGTTCCTCCGGTTCCTGCGGCATCCGGGACGGGTCGGGGCGCTGTGCCCCTCCTCGCCCGCGCTGTGCCGGATGATGGTCTGCAATACCGGGGTGGAACAGGCCGGACTGGTGGTGGAGCTCGGCCCCGGCACCGGCGTCATCACCCGCGAAATTCTGGCCCGGGCCGGAGCCGGAACCCGGGTGCTGGCGCTGGAGTTGGATGCCGGGCTCTGTGCCAATCTGACGCGGCGCTTTCCGTCGCTGACCGTGCGGAACGAGAGCGCGGCGGAGTTGGTGACGATCTTACGCCGTGAACAGCTGCCCGTGGCCGACGCGGTGATTTCGGGGCTGCCCTGGGCGATCTTCCCGCGCCGGTTGCAGGAGGAGATTCTGAATGCGGTGGTCGCCGGGTTGCGGCCCGGCGGAGTCTTCACCACCTTCGCCTATCTGCAAGGCGCCTGGCTGCCGGCGGGGCGGCGCTTTCAGCTGCTGCTGCGCGAGCGGTTCGCCCGGATCGAGCGGACGCCGGTGGTCTGGAACAATCTGCCGCCGGCCTTCGTCTACCGCTGTTTCCGCGGATGACCGAAGTGGAACTCCATACCGACGGCGCCTGCCTGGGCAATCCCGGTCCGGGGGGCTGGGGCTGCGTACTCCAATGCGGCGCTCATCGCCGCGAACTCTCCGGCGGGGCGGAGACGACCACCAACAACCGGATGGAGTTGCAGGCGGCGCTCTCGGGCCTCTCGGCGCTGAAGCGGCCCTGCCGGGTCCGGCTGTACTCCGACTCGCGCTATCTGGTGGACGCGGTGAACCGGGGCTGGCTGAGCGCCTGGCAGCGCCGGGCCTGGCGCAAAGCCGACCGGCAACCGGTGCTCAACGTCGAACTCTGGCAGCAGCTGGCGGAACTGCTGCGGATTCATCAGGTGACCTTCCACTGGGTCAAGGGGCACGCCGACCATCCGGAGAATCTCCGCTGCGACGAACTGGCGGTGGCCGCCGCCAGACGGTTCCGGGAGCGGACTTAATCCTCCTGCAGCGGCCGCAGCGGCCGCGCCAGATTGCGCACGGCGAGCCGGTCGCCCGGAAGCTTCAGCAGCAGCGCGCCCCCGGTGCGGGCCAGTTGCCGCCCGGCCCAGGCGTGCAGTTCAAAGTAGTCGTCCAGATCGGCGTGCAACAGGCTCTTTTTGCCGGGTCGCTCCAGATGGGCCGCGTCGTGACAGACGCCGGGTTCGGGCAGCGCCAGCGCCAGCAGGCCGGGACCGCTCTCCCGCCGCAGCAGTTCGCGCAGCCGCCGCCGGGTGGCGGCTGCGGTCAGGCAGGGCTCGGGCAGCG
>CASFRF010000048.1 GCA_949297015.1 uncultured bacterium | reverse complement strand
GAAAAGCGTGCTTACGCCCCTCGAACAAGACCAACCCCGCTCTCCTCTTTTCACGAGAAAAGAAAGCAAGCTAAGATAAGCGAGCTAACGACGCTCGAACAAGACCAACCCCGCTCTCCTCTTTTCACGAGAAAAGAAAGGAAGCAAAGAAAAGCGTGCTTACGCCCCTCGAACAAGACCAACCCCGCTCTCCTCTTTTCACGAGAAAAGAAAGCAAGCTAAGATAAGCGTGCTTACGACCCTCGAACAAGACCAACCCCGCTCTCCTCTTTTCACGAGAAAAGAAAGGAAGATTAAGAAAAGCGAGCTAACGACCCTCGAACAAGACCAACCCCTACTCTCTCCTCTTTTCACGAGAAAAGAAAGCAAGATTAAGAAAAGCGAGCTAACGACCCTCGAACAAGACCATCCTCTTTTCACGGGAAAAGAAAGCAAGCAAAGATAAGCGTGCTTACGACGCTCACTCGAAACCGCCGGCTCGCGCCTTATATTTTTCTGCGGGAAACCTTGCCGTCAGAGGCCCGACGCTCCGGTCCCGATCACGCCGGAACCGGGCGCCGTTTCCCCGAATTACCAGTTGTCCGTGCGGAACGCGGCCGCAGGCAATCCCGCGCGATTCACCAGCATCTTCCCCTGCGGATTGTCCGCCCAGGCATAACGCGCCGCCTCCGGCGCCTTCACCTTCGCACTGCGCAACACCACGCTGCCGCCCTCAATCACCGCCTCCGCCGGATGGAATACCCGGTCCGACCCGGCCAGATAGAAGAGCGAATCGTCGCTGCCCACCTTCCGCCACGCCAGCCCCTCCGCCCGGCGGAAGTAGAGCCGCAACGCCCCGTCCTCCACCGCCATGCGCTCCCACACCGGCCCCGTGGGCGTCAGCGCACAGCGCCCGTAGTCGCGGTGCAACGCCAGCAACGCCAGGCGTTTCCCCACCGTCTGCTTGTCTTTGGGGTGAATATCGCACGCTTCGCCCACATCGATCGCCGTCGCCAACTCGCACCCGGCATCCACCGCCGCCCGATTCTGAGCATCCCGGATCCACGGCCAGCGCTCGGCCTCCGAATAGCTCGCCGGATCCCGGTAATTTGCCAGCTGCACCTGATAGAACGGAAACTCGCCCACGCCCCACTGACGCCGCCAGTCCGCAATCAGATCGCTCATCAGCCGCCGATACTCGTGCGGAGCGCTCTCGTTCGATTCCCCCTGATACCAGATCGCCCCGCGCAGCGCATAGGGCAGCAGCGGCACAATCATGTTCTCGTAGAGATTGTAGGGCAGATTCGGATTGGCCGGAACCGACTCCACCGAGCCCTGCGTGAAATCAAAGGTGAACCCGATGTTCACTTCCGTCTCATACTTCCAGTTCCCGCTCAAAGGCAGCGGCGTCTCATCGCCGCCGACCGGGGCGCAGTACATCTCCCGGGCCGGTCCGATCAACCCGCCGTTGTAGACAAAGGAAAACGCCCGCACCGCAATGACGTTACGTCCAGCCCGCACCCATTGGCCCGGAACCGTGTAACGCCGCAGCTCGCTCCAGTGCGACTCCTCCAGCCCCTCGCCGGTCGCTCCGACCTCCACACCGTTGAAGTAACTCACATCCTGCTTGTCCACCGCCCCCAGCGACAACAGCAGATCGCGCCCCGCCCACGACTCCGGCAACTCCACCTGCAACCGGAACCACAGCACGCCGTTGTAACGCACCCCCCGCGCCACCCAGGAGCCGGGGAGCTCCATCTGCGCCCAGCCGGAGTCGTCAAATCCGGGTTCGGCCCAGCCCTTCTCCACTCCGGTGTTCGCCGGCACCTTCAACTCCGCCAGGCGCTTGGCCACCAGCGGAGCCCGATCAAAGTTGTCCACATCGATCTCTCCCTCCCACAGCTCGGGATTCCCCTGCGTCGCCTCGTAGGAGAGCACCCGGGGCCGATAGGCGGGATTCTGCAGCAACACCCCGCGGCTGGTCCAAGCCTCGGCCACCGTCCCGCCCCAGGAGGAGTGAACAATGCCGACGGTCACCCCCAGTTCACGCGCCAGCTCCTGCGCAAAGAAGAAGCCGACCGCCGAAAACTCTGCCGTGAACTCCGGTGTGGCCGGTTGCCACGCCGCCTCGAAGTCGGTCCGACCGCCGATTCGGGCTGAATGCGGCACATTGATCATCCGCACCCCCGCCTCGGCCACCCGGAGTTTTGGATCCACCTCCCGGATCCGGAACTCCATGTTTGACTGGCCGGAGGCCAGCCAGACCTCGCCGACCATCAGTTCCCGCGCTTCGATCCGTTCCCCGGTGGCGAGGTTGCGAATCCGCAGCACATACGGCCCCCCCGCCGGATGCGACCGGAAGAACAGCCGGAACCGGCCGTCCACCGTGGACAGCACCCGCCGGGTCTCCCCGTCGAACTCCCCCTCCACCACCGTCCGGGGATCGGTCCAGCCCCAGACCGGGAGCTCCATCCCCTGTTGCAACACCGCATAATCGGAAAACATCGCAGAAAGCCGCAGCATTTTGATCCATCCTTTCCCTGTAACCGGCTGTTCGACTTATGCCCCTTAATGTGCCTTGTCCCATCGATTTTGCAAGCTGAAGCCGACATTTTTTTCCGGTATTTTTCGGAAAAATCCGGGTTGTCAACCACCGGCTTTGGTGCTATAGTAAGTTCCCGTGAATACGCAACGGAACTTCACGGAGGACACATGGAAGCGATCGGCTTTGACAACGAGCAATATCTGCGCGAACAATCCCAGGCCATTCTCGAACGGGCGGCGAAATTCGACAACAAACTCTACTTGGAATTCGGCGGAAAACTCGCCTACGACTACCACGCGGCACGGGTCCTCCCCGGCTTCGATCCCAACGTGAAACTCCGGCTGCTGCAGCTGCTCAAGGATCAAATCGACATCGTCATCTGCATCTTCGCCGGGGACATCGAGCGCAAGAAAATCCGCGCCGACTTCGGCATCGCCTACGACGCCGACACCCTGCGCATCATCGACAACCTGCGCGACCGCGGACTCCCGGTCAAGGCGGTGGTGGTCACCCGCTTCGACGATCAGCCCGCGGTCAAGAACTTCATGAACAAACTCTCCCGCCGGGGTATCCGGGTCTACGCCCACCGGGCGATCAAGGGCTACCCCACCGAGCTCGAGACCATCGTCAGCCCCGACGGCTACGGCGCCAATGAGTACATCGAAAGCGAAAAGCCGATCGTCATCGTGACCGGTCCCGGCCCCAGCAGCGGCAAGATGGCCACCTGTCTGTCGCAGGTCTACCACGAGCAGCTGCGCGGCGTCCGCGCCGGGTACGCCAAATTCGAGACCTTCCCGGTCTGGAACCTGCCGTTGCAGCATCCGGTCAACGTGGCCTACGAGGCGGCCACGGCCGACATCGCCGACGTCAACATGGTCGATCCGTTCCATCTGGAAGCCTACGGTCAGGTTGCGGTCAACTACAACCGTGACATCGAGGTCTTCCCCGTGGTGCGGCGCATTCTGGCCAAGATCATGCCCCCCGATCAGCTCTACAAATCCCCCACCGACATGGGGGTCAACCGCGTGGGCTTCGCCATCACCGACGACGCGGCGGTCCGGCACGCGGCGGGTCAGGAGCTCATCCGCCGCTACTTCCGCTATCGCTGCGAATACGAATTGGGCATGACCGACGCCGCCACCGTCGAGCGGGTCAAGCTGCTTCTGGACAACCAGAATCTGACTGAGACCGATCGCCCGGTGGTCGCCCCCGCCCATCAGGCGGCCGAGGCGGCCAAGCACTCCGTCGGCAAGGGCAACGCCAACATCTACTGCGGCGCCGCGCTGGAGCTGGCCGACGGCACCATCATCACCGGCAAAAACTCTCCGCTGCTGCACGCCGCGGCCAGCTGTGTGCTCAACGCCATCAAGCATCTGGCGGGATTGCCCGACGAGCTGCTGCTGCTCGCGCCGGATGTGATCGATTCCGTGGGTAAGCTGCGCAAGGAGATTCTCAAGAGCCGCCGGGTCAGTCTCGATCTCGGCGAGGCGATGATCGCGCTCAGCGTCAGCGTTCCCTCCAATCCCGCCGCCCAGCTGGCCATGCGCAAGCTCAAGGACCTGGCCGGGTGTGAAATGCACCTGACCCACCTGCCCTCCCCCGGCGATGAGTCGGGGCTGCGCAAACTCGGGGTGAATTTGACCAGCGATCCGAATTTCGCCAGTCGCGACCTTTTTATCGACTGAGTCGCCCCGGGCCGCCGCCCCCCGGGCCGCCGTCATCCTGCGGACCGGGGGGTGTTTTTTTCAATAGGTTCCGCGCAGGTGCTGGACGCTCAGCACCCGTTCCAATTCCGCCGCCGTGGCCTTGCCGCGCGGCTCGAAGATCAGCCGCCGGGGTTCGCCGGGCAGCAGCGTGAAGCAGTTGTCGGAGAACACCCCCGGCACGCCTTCGGAATCGAGCGCCACCATGAAGGCCGGAGCCTCCGCTTCGACCTCGACTTCGATCCGTCCTTCCTGCTCCGCCACCTGGGTCCGGATCGGCGTCGCCGCCAGCTCGCAGCGTTTGTACGGCACCAGAAAGACGGTATTTTCCGCCACCATCCGGCCGTCGAGCTCCAGCGCCAGATGCAGGAATCTCGTCTCGGGCGCCCCCTCGGGCAGGTGCGGAAATTTCACCTCGGTGGCGGCGGCCGCCGCCGCCCGCACCTTGCGGCGTTCCTCCTGCAGCACCTTTCCGGAGAAGTCGAAGACCCGGCTCCGCAGCGTCAGATTGAGTGCTTTAAGCTGATCGTTCAGCACAAAACACTGCCAGACGCCGCCGGGCACCTGATAGGCCACCACCGCCAGCGGCGCGTAGAAATTTCGGGCCGCGTAATGCAGCAGCTTCCACTTGCCGCCGTACTCCAGACTGGACCAGGAGGCGACCGGCCAGTTGTCGTTGAGCTGCCAGATGATGGTCCCCATGCAGCGGGGCCGCAAAGAACGCCAGTACTCGACGCCGGTCTTGATGGCGAGCGCCTGCTGCACCTGACTCAGATAGAGGAAGTCCTCGAAGCGCGAGGGCATCCGGAAGTACTTCCCGAACATCCCGATGATCGGCGCGCAGCCGTGATAGCACTTTTCATGATAATCGACCAGCGGGCTGAACACGTTGTAGTTCGCCGGGTCGGCATAGGTCTTGACCGTCTCGAAGCTGGGGAACGACTGATAGCCGAACTCGGAACAGAAGCGGGGCTTCACCTCGTAATAGGCTTCAAAGGAGCGTCCGCCGTGCCAGACGGCCCAGTAGTGCATGTCGCCGTCGGTGTCGCAGGACTGGTTGTCCTCAAACGTGTCGACTCCGGCGCAGGGGGAGCTGGTCCAGAACTTCCGCTCCGGATCGCAGGATTCGACCATCTTCGCCAGCTCCCGGTTCAACCGGTCGTAGTTGACCACATAGGTGGCGAAGTGTTCGCGGGCCAGCGGATTCCAGCGGAAGGACTGGAGACACTCGTTGTCGCCGCACCAGAGCGCGATGGCCGGGTGATGCCGCAGCCGCTTGATCTGGAACTCCAGTTCCCGGCGGACATTGTCCAGAAACGCCTCGTGCGACGGATAGATCGAGCAGGCGAACATCATATCCTGCCAGATCAGCAATCCTTTGCGGTCGCACATCTCGTAGAAGAAGTCCGGCTCGTACTGGCCGCCGCCCCAGACCCGCAACATATTCATATTGGCCGCGACCGCCGAATCGAGCAGCCATTCGACCCGCTCCGGAGTCTGGCGCCCGGGAAAGGCGTCGCAGGGGATCCAGTCGGCGCCCTTGGCGAACACGTCCACCCCGTTGACCCGGAAAAAGAGTGAGTGTCCGATCGCGTCCGGTTCGTTGACCACCTCCAGCTTCCGCAGCCCGAAGTGCCGCTCCAGCGACTCGTCCGGGGTGGAGATCCGCGCCGGATAGAGCTCCTGCTCCCCGAATCCGCGCGGATACCACAACCGGGGACGCTCCACCACGAATTCGGTCTTGATCTCGTTGTCGCCGGGCTCGACCCGGACCCGCGCCGCGTGGGTCCGGCCGTCGAACTCAAACTCCACCGGCAGCTCGCCCGCGGCGAAGGCGAAGACCTCGGCATGCAGCTCGACCCGGACGCGTTTTTCCTCAAAACACTGATGGTCGGACAAATGCTCCAGCCTCGCCAGGTGGTGGCCGGTCAGCGCCAGTTCGCCGTAGACGCCGCTGACCATCAGACAGATGCCCCAGTCCCACCCGGCATGGCACTGCACTTTGCGGATCCGGTTTATCGTCTTGACCTGGCCCTGCATATCCGGGAGCTTGAGCGGTTCGTCGGCGGCCAGCTTCGCCGCTTCGCGCGCGGCCGAGGCGATCCGGATTTCCAGCACGTTGACGCCGGGTTTCAGCAACCGGCGCACCTCCACCCGGTAGCGTCGGAAAAGATTTTCGGTGGTCAGCACCCGGCGGCCGTTCAGCCGGATCTCCGCAAAGGTGTCCACCCGTTCCAGATTGAGCGAGACGTACGGGTACTCCGCCAGAAACTCCGGGGCGACCTCGAACTCCCGGCGGTAGAGCCAGTCGGAATCCCGGTACGACTGCACCAGCTCCTCGTTGCGGCCCCAGTAGGGATCGGGAATCTTCCCCGCCGCCAGCAACGCGCTGTAGTTGTCCCCGGGCAACCGGGCCGGAATGGTCATGCCGGAGCCGATCTCCGTCAACGTCCAGTCCCCGCCCAACTCAATTCGATTGTTCTGCTGCATGTTCCGCTCTCCTGAAGTTGATCGCGCAGTTTGGTGCTTCACACCCGGTAGTCTATTCGTTTCTCCGCCGGAAACAACCACCCGATCGGGCAAAACGATACTATATTGATATTTTCCCGGTTATTTTGTTGCTTTCCGCGCTTTTTCTGATATAGTAGAACGCATGATGCGACTCACACGGGATCAGGTGGCCCTGACCGGGCACAGTTATCGGCTGCTCCGAAACAGCTTCCGGGGCGAGGAGTTTTTCGCCGACCACAACCACGACTTTTACGAGTTCTTTCTGGTGGTCTCCGGCGAGCTCCGCCACGAGCTGAACGGGGTGGTCCGGATTCTGCACCCCGGAACTTTGCAGCTGCTGCACCCGAATGACCACCACCGCCTCTCCTGCGCCACGCCCGGCGGCCGGGTGGAGATCTACAACTGCAACGTCCAGATCGAGGAGCTGCTGAAAAATCTGCACTTTCTCACCGCCCGCGGCGACGCCACGCTGGAGAACTGCCCCCAGACCCTCTTCGGGCTGCCGGAGCCGACCTGGTGCCATTTGCTGGCGCGGGCGGAGCAGCTGCTGGCCGCCCCCGACGACCGGGCGGTGCTCTGGCGCAGCTTCTGCCAGCAGATTCTGGCGCTCTTTCTGGAGCGCGGCGAGGAGACGGCCGAGACCGCCCCGCCCTGGCTGGCCGAGGCGGTCCGTCTGATGCAGCGGCCGGAGCACTTCCGCGCCGGGTTGCCCCGGTTCCGGGAGTTCGCGGCCCGTTCGCTGGAGCATCTCTGCCGGAGCATGCGGCTCCACTACGGGCTCACGCCCCAGAGTTACATCAACCGGCTGCGGCTGCAGGAGGCCGCCCGGCAGCTGACCGAAAGTACCCGTCCGGTGACCGCCATCGCCTACGACGTCGGCTTCGCCAACCTCTCCTATTTCCGGCGTCGCTTCCTGGAGGAGTTCGGTCTGCCCCCGCGGGATTACCGAAAAAAACTTCGCCGTCGCTGAAAAATATCTAAAAAATCACCTTTGGGGAGTTTTTTCCCTTGCAAAAAACCGATAAATCCCCTATACTATAACCATAAATCTACCAGAAACGGGGGTATTCCATGAAGAGTAAGAAAGTGCTGTGGAGCAGTCTGTGCGCCGGAATCCTGTTGTCCGCGGCAGCGGAAAATCTGCTGCCCAACAGCGGGCTGGAAGAGTGGGTTCCGGAGCGGGCGCCGGAAAAAAATCTGGCGAAGATTCAAGACGGGCTGGTGCCCAAAGGCTGGCACGTCGGCGAATCCCGCCGCGCCGGCGAGGAGCCGTGGGCCGAGACCGCCCGGGATCAGCAGATCCGGCACGGCGGCGAAAGCTCGCTCAAGCTGGTCAACCACAATGCCGAGCGCTACCATCGGCTGGCGATCTGGGATCTGCCGGTGAAGAGCGAGGGCTACTACCGGGTCTCCGCCTGGGTCCGGGGCGAGGACGTCCGCTTTGACCAGTCCAAGCGCAACCGGGGGGTGGTGCTGATGTTCAGCAGCGGCCCCAAGGCCAACTTCTGGGGCAACCGCCACAGCGAATCCACCGTTCTGCCGCTGAGCGGAACCTTTGACTGGACCGAAATCAGCCACGTCTACCATGTGCCGCAGCCGGACGATCAGCTGATGCTCACGCTCTCGCTGCAGCAGGCCTCGGGCACGCTGTGGATCGATGATCTCAAGCTCGAGGAGGCCACCGAGGCCGACTTCGTCAAGCAGGAGGAGGCGGAGCGGACCTCCAAGTTCGCGCCCACCGTCTCGCGGATCCACTACGGTCCGGCGGGGCGTCAGATTCTGAGCCTCTATCAGGCCAAGACCGAGGGCCCCGCGCCGGTGCTGGTCTACATCCACGGCGGCGGCTGGCTCGGCGGCAACGGGGTCAAGGAGTGCGAACAGGGGGCCAAGGACGGCATGATCGAGCGGATGAACCGCAACGGCATCACGGTGGCGGCGATCAACTACCGGCTGACGCCGCTGCCCGACCCGGTCTACGACGCGGCCCGGGCGATCCAGTTCCTGCGCTATCACGCCAAGGAGTACAATCTGGACAAGGAGCGGTTCCTGGCCACCGGCTTCTCCGCCGGAGCGACCACCAGCCTCTGGCTGGCGGTGCACGACGATCTGGCCGACCCGAAGTCGGAAGACCCGGTGGCGCGGGAATCCACCCGGCTGCTCGGTGCTTTCGCCATGGGCGCCCAGACCACCATCGACCCCATGCAGATCCGGGAGTGGAAGAACGAGGAGGCGCTCAAGCACCAGATGATCTGCCGTTCCGCCGGCTTCCGCAGCAACGACGAAATGTTCAAGAACTACGAGTCGAAGAAGGATCTCTACCACGAATTTTCAGCCGTGAACCACGTCAGCAAGGATGATCCGCTGGTGCTGCTCAGCAACGGACGTCCGCTCGACTATCCGAGCGACGGCATTCACCATGCGATCTTCGGCTATCAGTTCAAACTGGCGGCCGACCGGGCGGGCGCGCCCTGCGATATTTTCCTGCACGAGAAGGATCGCCATCTGGTTTCCGAGCCCCGGTTCCGGAATGGAGATGAGTACATGATCAAAACCCTGACCGGTCGCGATCCGCGGTGACGACCAAGGAGGACTCCATGCTCAGAAAGATCGTTTGCACGCTGCTGGCCTGCTGGAGTCTTGCGCTCAGCGCCGCGCCGATCAACGTACTGATTACCGGGCAGAACATCCGCAGCGCCAGTCCCTTTCTCAAGAATTTCGAGGAGGCCTGCCGCCGGGAGGGGATCGAAGTCTACTTCTATTTGCAACCGCCGGCGCTGGACTACCGGCGCTTTTCGCTCGACTTCCTCAAGCAGTTCCAGGTGGTGGCGTTTCACGGCAATCCGGACGCCATGGCCTCCTGCGGCGGCACCGCGGAGGATGCGGCCCGGTTCCGCGAGCTGCTCGAGCAATTCCGGCAGGCCGGCGGCGGTTTGCTGTGGACCCCGACGCTGATGATGCCGCACACCGACAGCTGGAACCGGCAGGTCGGCGCGAAGTACGGCATGAAGATGATCGAAGAGGCGATTCGCGACGCGGACCACTTTGTCGATCTGCGGCCCGAAATGCAGAAACCGATCTACCACTATGTGCACACCACCAATATCACCGAACACCCGGTGACCGCCGGGGTCCGCGGCCTGCTGCTGCCCCGGATCGGGGAGTGGAGCTGGCCGGGCACGGTGCCGATGGAGTTCTCGCCGGAGTGGACGGTGCTGTTGCGCGCCATGCCCTCGGCCCACACCGTGGCCAACGCCGGGCGGGCGGCGGCCAAGCCCGATTTCCGCGACGACCTCCCGGGCAGCGTCGCCTCGGCTCCGGCGCTGGTGGCCATCCGCGACGGGGAGAACGGCGCCGGCAACATGGCGGTGTTCCCCTTCTACTCGGCCCACACCTTCCAGAACTTCGGCGGACCGGCCTACGATGACGCCATGATGCTCAACGGGCACGGCGAGCTCAAAAGCGACGGCTTCCGGCTGTTCGTCAATCTGGTCCGCTATCTGGCCGGACCGGCGGCAAAGGCCGGACTCGGCGGCTTCCAGCGGCCGGAATCGGTCCGGGCGCAGCTCAACCGCAGCCCGATCGACTGGAGCAGGCTGCGTCCGCTGTCGGACGACACGCTGACCGGCGGCAACCGTGAACAGCGCCGGTTCCGCGGCGTCATCGGGCTCAACAGCCATCACGCGGGGGGGAAATCGACGGTTCCGGAGTACGCCGCCGCCGCCCGGAAACTGGGGCTGGATTATGTGATCTTTCTGGACGACGCGGCCCGCAGCGGAGAAGAGGCCTATCAGGCGTTGCAGCGCGAATGCGAACAGGCCACCGACGACCACCTGCTGGTGCTGCCGGGGTTGCGGTTGCGCGACCACTACGGCTACGACTTCTTCTTGATCGCGCCGCGCCACTTCCCGAATCCGGAACTGATGTCCGCCCCCGGGGTGGTCAAGAACTACTGGGGCATGGTCATGAAGCTCGAAGGCGGCGGCCTCGGACTCTGGAATCTCGACCGGGCGCCGGCCGATCCCTTCTGGGTCATGTGGCCGTTTCTGGTGATGTCCGACTTCTACCGCGACGGACGGCATCAGGAGTCCGACTGGGAACCCTATGTGGCGCTGCAGCGTGAAACCCACACCTACCTGCCGCTCTCCGGAACCTTCGCCGAATCCGCAACCGAGCTGGAACAGGCGCTCACCGCCGGAACCGCCCGGGTGAACGTGATCGCCGCCGTCGACCGGGCTCAGCTCCTGAAGCTGCTGACCCGGCGCGACATGCCGCTGACCTATCCGGTCTACGCCACCAACGGCCCCGAACTCCTGCACTGGAGCGTCCGGGGCGCACAGGGCGACGTCTTCCGGCCCGGCGGCGACCGGTCCCGGATCGAACTCAAAGCCCGCAGCGACGAACCGATCACCGAGGTGACCGTTCTCGACGCGGTCACCGGCCAACTGCTCCGGCGCTATCTGCCGCCGCCGGACACCCGGGAGTTCCAGGTCGCCTTCGACCTGTCGCTGACCAACCGCCGGGTGCTGATTCCGCGCGTCACCGACCGGCGCGGCCGGGTCGCGGTCGGCTCGCTGCAGCGGGTGGAGACCGAGGCCAACCGCCTCTACCCGATGACCGACCGGCTGATGGGCATGCTGCACTCGACCACCTTCGATCCGGAGACCGGCACCCGGCGGCAGCGCGGCGGCTGGCTGGGCAGTCCCAACTGGACCAAGCGCCGCAACTCGGCCGGGACCTATCCTCTGCCCGGCGATCAGGATCAGCTGCGGATCTTCGGCTTCGACGGCGGAAGGATTTTCTCCGGCGCGGTCGACATCAATCCGCACACGGTGCTGCCGGACCGGACTGAACAGAAGTATCCGGGCTACCGGGCCCGGCATCGTTTCGCCGCCGAACACTTCGTCTGCATCGACTACAACGGGGAATATGAGTTCGGCGCCCCGTTCAACAACGAATGGATCCTCTCCGACCTGCCGAAGCAGCCGGAGTTCACCCGGACCGACAACCGGGTCTGGTGTATCAATCCGCGCTGGGAGTCGCCCATCGCCTTCAACCTCCAGCACCAGACGCTGCGTTTCAAGCGCCCGACGGAGCTCAAGGAGCACCGGCTGCTCTATCTGCGGCGCTGGTTCCGGTCGGACGGTCCCTACTGGTTCATCCGCGACCAAGACGGGACGGTCGCCCGGAAGCTCGCGCTCGGGGAGAAGTTCAGCCGGACCGGGGTGCTGCCCC
The DNA here is from genome assembly GCA_949297015.1 of uncultured bacterium. GTDB lineage: Bacteria > Verrucomicrobiota > Lentisphaeria > Victivallales > Victivallaceae > CASFRF01. Next base: position 1,697 of record CASFRF010000048.1, on the reverse strand, counting down.
GCGGCGGCTACCTCTACGAAGCCAACGAAATCGGCGGCCCGGTCGGGCTGATCAATCTGGGGCCGCAGGAGCTCTCCTACCGCGCCGATGAGCGCGGAGCGTGGGTCTTTCTGCCTGGGGGGAGTTATCCGGCGGGGGCGGAGTTGACCGCCCGTTATCTGATCTTCGGCCGGGACCGGGCGCCCGAAATGCAGAATCAGGACGAATGGCTCAAGCGCTACATTCACGACCTCGGCATCGACCGCCCCGACCTGGCGCCGGACGAGCCCTTCTGGCCGCACGCCGTGGCGGAGAACGGCGGAGCCGAACTTCAGGTTCCGGCGCTGGAGCTGCCGCACGACCTGCCGTTGACGGTCAAGGTGACTCCGGCCAACGCGATCTACGGCTGCTACTCCTCGCGCGACCGGACCCTGATGCTGGTGGAGCCGTTCGAGGACCTTCTGCACAGCGCGCAGGACACCCGGCCCGGGGAGGACCGGATCTATCTCGGCGAATTGATCACGGCCGACAACCCGGCGCTGCGGCTCGACGCCGTGGTCGACGGTCCCGACCGGTTGCTGCTGGAGCTGCACAACCCCACCGATCAACCGCAGCGGACCGGGCTGGTCGCCCGGAAGTTCTTCACAATTCCGGAGGAGCTCCCGGAGATTCCCGCCGGCAGCAGCCGGATTCTGACGCTGAGTGCGCCGGAGGGGAGTTTCCGGCCCTATTGCCGTCCGGTGCCGACCGCTCAGGAGGAGAGTACGCTCTGATCGAACGCGACGATCCGGCAGGTGGCCTCCTCGGCCGCCGCCGGATCGGCATTCCGGATCGCCTCCAGCAGCCGGTTGTGCGCGGCGATCTCCTCGGAATTACAGGGATTTTCGGCCAGCCAGGCCTGCATCACCGCCCGCAGATGGCGGGCGATCGAATCGTAGAGCTCCGCCAGAATCGGATTGTGGGTGGCGGCCGCCACCGCCGTGTGAAATTCGAGATCGGCGGCCGCGCCGTCGTTGCCGCAGTGGTTGCGGCGCTCCAGCAACTGCTCCAGCCGGGTCAGGTCGGCGCTGGAGCGATGTTGGGCGGCCAGCCGGGCGATCTCCTTTTCCAGAGCCAGCCGGGCCTCCAGAATCTTGGTCAGCTCCGAGGCCCGGAGCCGGGAGTCCAGCGCCACCGCGAACCGGTCGCTGGCCCGGACGTAGGTGCCGTCGCCGGGCCGGGCTTCGAGCACCCCGGCGTGGATCAGCGACTGCACCGCCTCGCGGATGGTGTTCCGGCTGACGCCGAAATTGCGGACCAGTTCGGGCTCGGGGGGAATCTTCTCCCCGACCTTCCAGACCCCGTGCCGCAGCTGCTTCTCCATTTCGTCGAGCACCTGCCGCGCCAGGGACAGCCGAACCGGTTTCCTGACCTCCATCTTCGACGCTCCGGAACCGCGAATTGCCGCTTACTTCTTCTCGAAGAGGCTGCGGATGCGCTTGCCGACGATCTCGGCCGGATGCTCGCCCAGCGCCTCGCGCTTGGCGTTGAGATTTTTGGCGCCGCTGCGGGCCTCGGCCAGCCAGACCCGGGCGAACTCGCCCGACTCGATCCGCTTGAGCGACTCCTTCATCCGCTCCTTGACCTCCGCCGGCAGAATCTGCGGCCCGTTGTAGTACTCGCCGAACTCCGCCGTGTTGGAGATCACTCCGTTCATCTTCTGAATGCCGCCCTCGTAG
>CASFRF010000047.1 GCA_949297015.1 uncultured bacterium | reverse complement strand
CCCGCTCCGGACGGGTCCACTCGGCGCTGGTCCCGGCCAGCGAATCCGGCTTCAACGTCCAATCGGTTCCCACCGGCGACGGGGTGCAGCAGCACCCGGCCAGCCACAACATCACGCCCGCCGCCGCTCCGCAGCAGCCCGCCAACCAGACTTTCTTCATCGTCGTTTGCTCCTCGGCTTTTCCCGGTCCGGATCAGTTCCGAACCGTATTTTACCATAGCACCGGAGCCCGGACATTTCCAGAGCGGATGGCTTTTTCCGCAAATTATCACTACCGTCGAAGGCGGGAGCTTGAAAAACTGAGCGCAAGGTGCTATTTTATGGGTAACGTCCAGGGAAGGCAACAGACGCGCATGAGAACTCTTTTATTCCTCTTGATGCTGACCAATCTGGCGCTCTGCTTCGGGGCCGCCGGAGCTGTGCTTCCCGTGCCGTCGGATTCCTCCCACCCCCGCTACGTCGCACCCGCCTGCCCCCGGCACCGGGTCGCACCGGCCCCGTGTCCGCTGCTGCGCCGGACGTTCCCCGGAGCCCCCTGGCGCCGTCCGGCCTGGGTTGCCCCGCCGCCCGGACTGCTGCCGCCGGAACACCGGCCGCTGCCCGCACCGGAGTCGACGACCGGGCGGCAGGTCGGGCAAAAGGTGTGGAATCCGGTTCCCGGCAAGGATTTCCGAATCATGCCGACCCGGGCCGGACCGGGCTCGGAATCGGCAGTCCGCACGTGCGGGGAGTTCCGTTTTCGAGTCCTGAAAGTCCATCTTTGAAGCATGGTTGATTTATCGCATTTCTTAACCGTTACCGCCATTCTGATTCTGGCCGGTGCCTGTTCCAGCAAGATTTCGAGCTGGCTCAACGTGCCGGTGCTGCTGGTGTTTCTGGGAGTCGGAATGCTCGCCGGGTCCGACGGGATCGGCGGCATCAACTTCGACAACGCCCAGCTGGCCAACGCCATCGGCTCCATCGCCATGGCCTTCATCCTGTTCGCGGGCGGATTCGATACCCGCTGGACGGCGATCCGGGGGGTGCTGTTCCGCGGCGGCGTTCTCTCCAGCTTGGGGGTGCTGCTGACGGCGCTGACGGTGGGGTTGTTCACCGCCTGGTTGTTCGAGGTGCCGCCGGCCTGGGGGCTGCTGCTGGGCTCGATCGTCTCCTCGACCGACGCGGCGGCGGTATTCGCCATTCTGCGTTCGCGCAGCGTGAGTTTGAAAGGCGAGCTCCAGCCGCTGCTGGAATTCGAGTCCGGCAGCAACGACCCGATGGCCGCCTTTCTGACCATCTTCATGGTCGGAATCCTTCAGGATCCGGACCAGTCATACTGGCTGTTTCTGCCGCAGTTCCTGCTCAAAATGACGCTCGGAATCGCCTTCGGGCTGCTCTGGGGCAAGCTGGCGATCTGGCTGTTCAACCGGATCGACTTCGAGTATGACGGACTCTACTATGTGCTGGGAATCGGCACCGTGCTGCTGACCTTCGGCAGCAGCGAATGGCTGTGGGGAAACGGCTTCATGTCGGTCTACGTCTGCGGCATGGTCATGGGCAACGGGAAGTTCATCTACCAGCACGGACTCGGGCGGTTCCACGACGGCATCGGCTGGCTGATGCAGGTTACGCTGTTCGGCACCCTCGGGCTGCTGGTGTTTCCGAAGCAGCTGCTGGACGTCTCCTTGCTGACGCGCGGGTTGATCATCGCCTTCTTTCTGATGGTGGTGGCCCGGCCGCTGGCGGTGTTTCTCTGTCTGCTCGGGAGCAAATTCGAGTATCGGGAGCGGCTCTTTGTCTCCTGGGTCGGGCTGCGGGGCGGCGCGCCGATCATGCTGGCCACCTTCCCGATGCTGGCCCGGACTCCGGACTATCAACTGATGTTCAACATCGTCTTCTTCATCGTGCTCACGTCGGTGCTGATTCAGGGGAAAACCCTGATGCCGCTGGCCCGTTGGCTCCGGCTGGACAAACCGCTGAAGCTCCGGCCCCGGGTGCCGCTGGAGTTTGAGAACACCGGCACCATCAACGGCGAAATGCAGGAGTTCGAGGTGCTGCCCGAGGCGCCTTACGCCGGGAAACGGATCAGCGAACTCGGTCTCCCGGCCGGAGCGCTGGTGCTGCTGATCCGGCGCGGACGCCAGTTCGTAGTTCCGCACGGCAGTACCCGGTTGGAACCGCATGACGGACTGATGCTGCTGGCCGACCCTGAAATTCTGGCCCGGGTGGAACCGATTCTGGCGTTTGAACCACCACTTTCCGAAAGGGAATGAGGTTATCATGAGATTGAAATTGTTTCTGAAACGAAAATATTATGAGCTGTTCCGGAAGATCGTCCGGGAAAAGGCCTCCCCGGAATACATCGCCCGGGGCTGGGCCATCGGCATGTTCTACGGCTGTCTGATCCCCTTCGGGCTGCAGCTGCTCTGCTCGATACCCACCGCGTTCCTGCTTAAGGGCAGTAAAATCGGAGCCACGCTGGGAACGCTGCTGACCAACCACTTCACCATCTTCCTGATCTATCCGGCGCAATGCTACGTCGGCAGCAAACTGATCGGCAACACCCTCAGCTACGGAAAAATCCGCGAGGCGCTCGGAGAAGTGCTGAAAAATCAAGATTACAGTTCGTTGTCCCAGCTCGGAACCGAGCTGGTGATCGCCTTCTTCCTCGGCGGCGCCCTGCTGACCGCGGTCATGACGCCGATCACCTATTTCGGAGTTCTGTATCTGGTCCGTAAATATCGTGCGCGCCGGGAGTTGAGGCTCCGGAAAAAAAACGACCACCAACACGGAAAACCCATTGTGAAAAAATTGTTCCTTACTTTGTTGTTCCCGCTGCTGCTGCTGACCGGATGCGGCCGGGACGCCGTCACCGAAATTGGCAAACTCTCGGTCTTCCAGGGCGGCGACCAGTGCGCGCTGCCCGGCCGGGAATTTGCGCAGACTTTGCAGATTCTGGTGTCAGGGCCGGGAAGTGCGGACGAACCGCCGCCCGCCCCCGGGTACCGGATTCGGTTCGAGCCGGCAGCGGGCTCGGATCTGCAAGTCACCCCGCAGGAGGCGGTGTCCGACGCCGGAGGACTGGTCCGGGTCCGGGTCACCGCCGGGAACCGGATCGGCGACCAGTACCTGCGGGTGATTCCCGAAGCCGCGCCGGATCGGGAGCTCGCCGTCCGGTTCATCACCGGCGTGGAGCTCTCCGGAATCGGTCAGCAGGGCAAAGCCGGCTCTTTGCTACGCGATCCGCTGTCGGTGCGTCTGGTCGCCGCGGACGGCTCGCCGCGGGTTGGCGTTCCGGTCTATTTCCAGCTGCTCGACTCCCCTTCCGGCAGTCCGGGCCGGGTGCTGACCAACTCGCAACTCACCAATGAACGGGGGGAGGCCGCAACCCCGATCCGGCTCGGAGACGGCACCGGAACCTACCGGATCAATCTCGAGGTCGCCGCCACCGACCAGGCCCCGGGCCTGCGCGGCATTGTGGTTGAGGAACAGGGCATCAACTATCTGCAGCTGGCGCTGAACGTTTTCGGCGGACTGGCCATTTTCGTCTTCGGCATGAAGCTGATGAGCGACGGTTTGCACAAGGCGGCCGGGGAGCGCATGCGCAGCATCCTCCACTTCTTCGCCAGCAACCGGCTGGTGGCGGTGGCGGCGGGCACGGTGGTCACCGCGGTGATCCAGTCCTCGAGCGCCAGCACGGTGATGGTGATCGGCTTCGTCAACGCCGGACTGCTGAGTCTGGCGCAGTCGATCGGCATCATCTTCGGGGCCAACATCGGAACCACCATCACCGCCCAGATCATCGCCTTCGACATCAGCGCCATCACCATGCCGGCGATCATTCTGGGGCTGCTGCTGCTCTTCATCACCTGGAAGTACTGCAACGGCTGGGGGGAGACCGCGCTCGGCTTCGGGCTGCTGTTCTTCGGCATGACCATCATGTCCAACGAATTGAAATCGGTGGCTGACTTCCCCTCCTTCCTCAACTTTTTCCGGACCTTCGACTGCTCTCCGGTCAACGGCGTGATGCCCTTCGGTTCACTGATCGGAACCATCGGCATCGGGTTGCTGGTGACCGTTGTCATTCAGAGCAGTTCGGCGGCGACCGGCATCATTCTGGCGCTGGGCGCCAGCGGGCTGATCAACTTCTACACCGCCGTGGCGCTGGTGCTGGGGGCCAACATCGGAACCACCATCACCGCCCAGCTGGCGGCGCTCCCGGCCAACCGGATCGCCAAACAGGCGGCGCTGGCCCACACTCTGTTCAACGTCTTCGGGGTGGTGGTGACGGCGGCCTCGTTCTACTGGACTTGGAAGGATACCGGAATCCCGGTCTTCTTCTACTTCATCAACTCGATCACCGGCGGTGACGTTTTTGCGGCCACCCCGCAGAATCTGCCCCGGCACATCGCCAATGCCCACACGGTGTTCAACGTCGCCACCACGCTGCTGCTGCTGCCCTTCACCGGGGTCATGGCCCGGATTTGCGAGACGCTGCTGCCGGTGCGTAAGGAGAAGATCAAGTACCAGTTCCTGGAACCGCACCTGCTGGATACCCCCTCGATCGCCCTGGAGCAGACGGTCCGGGCGCTGCGGTCGATGTTGAAGGACTCCTGGAAGATGGTGGATCAGGCCCTGAACCGCCATTTTCTGAAGGCCAACGTCGACCCCGAACAATTCCGGAAACTGGCCCGGCGTGAGGATAAAATCGACCGGATGCAGGCCGAAATCACCCGTTATCTGGTGCAGATCACCCGGCGTGAGCTTGCTCCGCCGCAATCGGAGCTGATCCCGCTGTTGATGCACTGCACCAACGATGCGGAGCGCATTGCCGACCATACTGCGACGCTGCTCGAGCTGACCCGAAGACTGGAGGCCTCGGAAACCAAGGTCTCCAGTGCCGGGCAACTCGGCTTCAAGCGCCTCACCGAACTGCTGACCGAAATGGCCGAAGCCGTGGTCGGCACCCTGGAGTCCTACCAGGAACCGCTCAAATACCGGGCGTTGGCGCTGGAACAGGAGATCCGGAAACTGGCCGGAGACCTCGAAAATGCGCATATCGAACGGCTGCGCCGCGGCAAGTGCAACCCCGTGGTCGGCGTGATCTACGTCGAGGCACTCGGCGAGGTCGAGAAGGTCGCCGGCAATCTGGCCAACATCGCCGAACGCAGCGGCAGCATTCAGAAGAACTATCTCGGTCTTCGCGGAGCTCAGGCCCGTCCGGTCAAGTTCTGAAACTTCCCGGAGAAAAAACGCCGGCCCGTCCGGAAAAATTCCAGACGGGCCGGTCGGTATTTTCGGAAACCTTACGCCTTGTTGGGGGTCTTCCCGACGTAGATCTGCCGCGGCCGCACGATCTTGGTGTTGCCGCCGAGCATCTCCTTCCAGTGCGCGATCCAGCCCGGCAACCGGGCCAGCGCGAACATCACGGTGAACATGTTCTCGGGAATGCCCATCGCCCGGTAGAGGATCCCGGTGTAGAAATCGACGTTCGGGTAGAGGTGACGCTCCACGAAGTACTCGTCGTTCAGCGCGGCCTGCTCCACCGCCAGCGCCACCTGCAGCAGCGGATCGTTGATATGGGCCTTTTTCAGGAAGGCGTGGCACTCCTTCTTGATGATCACGGCCCGGGGATCGTAGGTTTTGTAGACCCGGTGACCGAAGCCCATCAACCGGAAGGGATCGTTCTTGTCTTTGGCCCGGCGGATGAATTTTTCGATGTTGCCGTCCTCGGCGATCATCCGGAGCATGGCCACCACCTCCTGATTGGCGCCGCCGTGCAGCGGGCCGGAGAGCGCCGAAATGCCCGCCGAGATGGTGGCGTACAAATTCACCTGAGCGCTGCCGATGGTCCGCACCGCGGTGGTCGAGCAGTTCTGCTCGTGGTCGGCGTGGAGGATGAACAGAATGTTGAGCAGCCGGACGGTTTCGGGCTTGATCTCGTAGGGCGCGACCGAGCTGTCGAACATCATGTTGAGGAAGTTCGCGCAGTAGGTGAGGTCGTGCCGGGGGTAGACCACCGGTTCGCCGATCGACTTCTTGTAGGCGAAGGCCGCCATGGTCCGGACGATCGAGATCAGCCGGGCGGTCGAGAGATCGATGTCCTCGCTCAGGCTCTGGGTATCGACGTTGGGGTAGAAGGCCGCCAGCGCATTGATCATGGTCGAGAGGATGTGCATCGGATGGGCGCCGCGCGGGAAGTGATCGAAGAAGTGGCGCATATCCTCGTGCAGCAGGGAGTTCACGTTCAGCAGCGAGGAGAACAGTTTGCGCTGCTCCAGATCCGGCAGCTGCCCGTGCACCAGCAGATAGGCCACCTCCACAAAGGACTCGGTCTTGACCAGTTCCTCGATCGGGATCCCGCGATAGCGCAGGATGCCGTGCTCACCGTCCACATAGGTGATCTGGCTGTAACAGGCCGCGGTGTTCATGAAACTCGGATCCAGCGTCACATAGCCGGTATTTTTGCGCAGACCGCTGATATCCAGCGCCTTCTCGCCTTCGGTTCCGACCACGATCGGAAGCTGCACATCCTTATCTTCAATCTTCAGCGTGGCATATCCGCATACGTTTTCCATGAGCATTCCTCCTTCCAGACCCGAAATCGCAAACCCTAATATAGTCCGTCTCCGGCGGATTTCAACAACCAAATCCGATTCCATGGGAAAAAATGGGAATTTTCCCCGGTTCCGGTGGTTGATTTTTCCCGGGCGGGCACTACTGTAATGCCCGGAACAACCGCAATCCGGCCGTAATACCGGCCCGAATCCAGGAGTGAGACGATGTATTTCCGCTGGCTTCCCCTGCTGCTGGCAGCCGTGACGGTTGCCGCCGACCCCGCTCCCCGACTGTTCATCGCGCCGCCCGTGACCGACGGCGGGAAGGCCCTGAGTCAGGCACTCCCCGCCCGAACGGCCGCCCCGGTGGTGAAACTCGGGCACGATGCCGGACACCTGTATCTTCAGGCCCGCATTCCCGACGCCTCGCGCTGTACGTTGGAAGAGGCGAAAGTTCCGCTCAACGAGGCCTTCCGGGCCGACTCGCTGGAGTTCTGGCTGGGGCGGCACCAGTACACGCTGGCGTTGCAGGGGGGCCGCCTGCAACTCTACGACTATCTGCGGGGCCGGGAACTGCCGGTGACCGCCTCATCGCACGGCGCCTACCGGGAGGGCGGCTACGACTACTTCGTCGGCGTCGCCTTTTCCGAACTCGGGGAGGAGCCGCTCTCCGGCCGCACCGTGCCCTTCGCCTTTCAGGTCAACGACCGGAACTCCGGCGGCGAAGTCGAGCGCCGGCTCTATCCCGCGGCCATGGAGTGGGACCACCCGGTCAGTTACGTTCCGGTTCACTTTTCGACCTCCCCCGACGCTCCCTCCGGCCCCTTTGCGCCGCCGCTCTCCATCCGGATCCGGCAGTTCGCTCACGAACCGCGGGTGAGCTGTGCGGTGCGCCGGCTTCCCGGTTTCGAGGAGAGTGATTTTGCCTATCGCCTGCTCCGGCCCGACGGCTCGGAGTTTCAGCGGGGGAAGCTGCCGGCGGGCACCGGGGAGCAGCTGCTGGAGCTCCCGGTCGATCCGGCCGGGCCCGGACTCTACCGATTGGAGTTCTTCCTGTGCCGGGACGGCGCCGAATACGGGCCCATCGCCGAACCTTACTTCAATCCCGGCCGGGAACCGCTCCGGAGCTACCGTTCGCCGCGCCGGGCGCCGACGGATCTCGCCGAGTTCTGGCAGAGCCGGATCGCCGCGATGCGTCGCCGGCCGCTGAACGCGAAGGTCGAGCAAATCCCCGGTCCCGCCCATTTGCTCACTTGGATGATCTCGCTGGACAACCACCGGGGCAATCCGATGCGGGTCTTTGTCACCTGCCACCGGGAAGACGTCGGGAAAAAACTTTCCGGCGAACTGAACGTCTACCCGCCGATGCGCGCGACCGGGACCCAGAATCAGCCGCGCGGCGTCCTGACCGTCAGCTTCTGCGGTTCGCTGCAGGGCGCCTGCCGCCTGCCCGGCGTGGACCGGGACGCGGAACTCTGGGACCGGGCGGAGGATCTGGAGAACTCCTACTGGCTGGATGTGGTGCTCGACGGCGTGCGGGCGCTGGATGCCGCCGCGACGTTGCCGGTGAGCAACGGACGCTTTACGGTCACCGGCGGCAGCCGCGGCGGCTGGTACGCCTTTGCCCTCGGCGCGGTGGCGCCGGACCGGGTGGCGCTGGCCTCCTTCACCTCGCCCTGCTACTCGGACGTGACCATGAACCGGGAACTCGGCTGGGGCTCCGCCGCCAGCGAGATCCATCAGGTCTTCCGCCGCGATGAACTGCTCGATCAGGGGCGACGCTTTGCGAACTTCCGGTACTTCGACCCGCTGTTTCTGGCCGAGCTGGTGCGCACTCCGTTCATCTTCTCCGCCGGACTGCAGGACAACATCTGTTCGGCCATCGGCATGACCGCGGCGGCCAACCGGATCGACCCGAAGTTCTGCTTTTTCGTGTTGGATCCGGAGGGTGGGCACGGCGGCGCGGTGGACCTCGGCGCTTTTCACCGTCACTTCCGCGAGGAGCAGCGCTGAGCGGTGATCAAACTCCGGTGGTACTATCCTGCGCTGCTCGGGCTGCTGCTGTTGCTGCCGGAGCTGCTGCGGCCGCTCTGGTTCGACGAAGCGCTGACCGTCCAGAACTTCGTGCTGCCCGGCGGCTTTCTGGACACCTACCGCAACTACGCCATCCCCAACAACCAGCTGCTCTACAGTTTGCTGCTCAAAGCCTATGTGCTCGTGGTCCAGTGGCTGCCCCTCCCCTTCGACTGGGTGCTCCGCGCCTTTTCCCTGTTCGGCGCGGTGGCGCTGCTGCTGTTCTTCGGCTACCGCTTCCGGGCCTGGCCGGGGAGCGGCGCGGCGGCGCTGGCGCTGGCCTGCTCGCTCCCCTTTGCGCTGTTCGGCGTGGCGCTCCGGGGCTACCTCTGGAGCGCGCTCTTTGTTTTGCTGGCGCTGGCCGGGGGACTCGATTACGCCCGCACCGGGCGCGGCCGGGATTGGCTGTGCTACGCGCTGGGCTGTCTGCTGGCACTGGCGACCATTCCGACCAATCTGCTGGCGCTGGCCGGAGTGGGCTGCTTTCTGCTGCCGCTGCTGCTCCGTTCACGGCTCCGGCTGGCGGTGGCGGCGGCGACGCCGTTTCTGATGCTGCTGCTCTTCTACCTGCCGATCTGGGGCGACTTCTGCCGGATCGCCGGCTGGCGCGAAGGCTGGAACGACCGGAGCGCGGCGCTGCTGGCGGTCTACGGCGGCTTTGCCGCGGCCTTTCCGCTGCTGACGCTCGCGCTGCCCGGGATCGTCCGCCGCGGTCTCAACCGGCGGCGGCTGCTCCCCGCTCTGGCGCTGCTGCTGCCGCTGCCGGTGGTGCTGCTGCTCCAGGTGGCCCCGTTTCCCCGGGTCTTTTTCCCGCTGTTTCCGCTCTGGCTGCTGCTGGCGGGCGGCGCGGCGGCGGCACTGGCCGCCCGGTTCCGGCGACACGCTCCGACACTGCTGGCGGCGCTGGCCGTGGGGTCGGCGCTGTGGGGTGTATTCACCCGCTGGGACCCGTGGCGGGAACAACTTTCGGAGCTGGCGGGCGGAGGCGCCGTCGACGACTACTTCTACCCGTACCACGCCCGCCCCGAATTTGATCCGCAGGGCGTGATCGCCCGGCTCTCAGACCCGGCGCCGCCCGCCGAAGTCTTCTGCAGCTTCCGCAGCGACCCTTGGAGTTTGATGTTCTACGGCCGGCTGCACGGCTGGGAGAGCGCGTGGAAGTTCGACGGTCCCCGCGGCCCGGTGGCGGAACTGACCCCGGACGCGGTGGTGATTCTCCGCCCCGACGAAGCTCCGGAAACGGTGACCGGGCGTTTCGGCGGGACGCTCATTCCGCTGGGTCGGAATGCCTTTCATCAATGGTTTCGCTATCGGCGATAATCGCGGCGAGCACCCGGTCGTACTCGGGGATCTTCGCCTCCTCCGCCTCGGCCACGGCCCGGGGCACCGCGGTGCTGGGCGAGGCTGGGGCGAACACGGTGCAGCTGTCCGGCACCGCCACTTCGGACATGGCGAGCGTACCGATCTTCTCCGCCAGCCGGATCGCTTCGAGCTTGTCGCTGCCGGCCAGCGGTCGGAGCACCAGCAGATCGACCACCGCATTGATGGTATCCAGATTGGTGATGGTCTGCGAGGCCACCTGCCCCACCGACTCGCCGGTGACCAGCGCCTGAAGTTTTCCCTGCCGGGCCACCGCCTCGGCGATCCGGAACATGGCCCGCCGGTACAGCACGGTGCGCACCCGCTCGTTGCAGCAGTCGCGGACCAGCTTCTGGAAGGGCGCCAGATTGACCACATGCAGCACGCCGTACCACTGGAACTCGTTGAGTTTCCGGGCGATGCCCCGGACCTTCTCCACCGTTTCCGGCGGCGTATACGGCGCACTGTGGAAGGTGATGAAATCGGTGGGGCACCCCCGCTTCATGACCTGATAGGCGGCCACCGGCGAATCGATCCCGCCGGACAGCAGCGTCAACACCCGGGGGTTGCTCCCCACCGGCAGCCCGCCGGGGCCCGGCCAGCTCTCGAAAAAGAGCAGTGCGAACTCGTGACGGATCTCGCAGCCGATGGTGATCTCGGCCTGTTCGAGATCGACCCGCAGCCGCTCCGGCCCCACCGCCTCGGCAAAGGCGGCGGCCAGTGCCACTTCCACCTCGGCACTGCGGAACGGAAACTTCTTGTCGCTGCGCCGCGCCCGGATCCGGAACGAAGTCTCGCCCGGACGTCCGGCAAAGGGGGCGAACAAAGCCGGGGCGATGGCGCCGACCCGGGTCTTGATCGCCTCCAGCTCCGCCGGCAGCCGGATGGCGGGCGAGGCCGACTCCAGCCCGAAAGCGCCGGCGATCAGGGGCTGGATCTGCTCCAGTTCCGCCGCGGTGAACTCGGCAACCGCCTCCGGTTCGATCCAGATCCGTCCCCGGACCCGACGGACCCGGAAACGTCCGATCCTGCGCAGCGCCCGCTGCAGATTGTCCATCAACCGCTGTTCAAACACGCAGCGATTGTGGCCCTTGGTGGCGATCTCATGATAGCGGCAGACTATGGCGTTGTACACTTCAGCCTCTCTCCTTGAATCGGGACAGGAAAAGGGCGGGGCGCTCGCGCGAACCCCGCCCGCAGTTTCCTCTGCTCCCGTAATGATTTACTTGGACGGGATGAAGAAGACGTCTCCGGCCTTCAGTTTTCCATCCTTGGGCAGATCGTTCTTGTTCAGCTCCTGGAAGACCTGGACGCTGATCTCGTACTTCTTGGTGAAGTCCTCGATGGTGATCTCCTCGGTGATGCTGACCGGAGTCACATCGGTCAGCTCCGAAGTGGTGACCAGCGAAGTGCCGGTGGTCTCGGCGCCGGCGGCGGGCGGCTGCACCGGCACGCCCTCCACGCCGGTTGCGGGCGGCAGCACCGGAGCGGCGCTCCCGGTCTCATCGAGCGGCAGCGAGACCGGTGCACCACCGTCGAGCTGCACCGGCGGAACCTCCGTCGGAGCCGTCGGAGCGGTCGCCGCTTCCGAACTTGCGGAGGCTCCCGGAGTCGACGTCACCGCCGGGCTCGGAGCCGTGGCGGCGGCCTTGACCTCCGCCCCCGGAATCACCAGTTTCTGACCGATCTGAAGCCGCCGGGCGGAGGCTTCGGTCAGGTTGTTCGCCTTCATCAGCGCCGCGCGCTTGAGTCCCAGCTTGATCGCGATGGTCGAGACGTTGTCACCGGCCTTGACCACATAGACGCCGTCCACCACCTCGGCCGCGCCCTTGCTCCGGGGTGCAGTCCGGTCGGAGGAACGGGAGGAGGTTCCGGACACCGCCGCGGCCGCGCCGCCGGGGATCACCAGTTTCTGACCGACCTGAAGTTTCCGGGCATCGGCCTCGGTCAACTTGTTGGCCTCCATCAGCGCCCGCAACCGGACCCGGTGACGCAGCGCGATATGGCCCAGGGTATCCCCGCTCTTGACCACATAGGTTCCGGCGGTCGCGGCCGGAGCAGCGGTCGTCGTGGCCGTCGTGGCCTTGGGCGCGGACGAGCCGCCGCGACGGGCCCGGTCGTTGGTCGGTTTGGGCGTATCCGGGAACGGATCCATCCGCGGGAAACTCGGTTTCGCCTGCGGCGCCGGAGCCGCGGTCACGGCGGGCGCGGGAGCCGGTTCAGGCTCCGCCAGCAATTCCGGCGCCGGCGGCGGCGGCAACTCCGGAGTCAAAGCCGCGGCCGGGGGCGCGGACTCGGCGGGGGGAACCGCCTCCCGGCTCGACCCGTCGGCGGGCACGAACTCGCGGGCGTTCATCACTTCCGTTCTGCAACCGGCGGTCCCGAGCAGCAGCAGCTGCGCGAGCGTCAATCCGGAAACGACACCGAGCATACTTTTTTTCACTTTGGCTAGCCTCCTCAAGGTTGAAATCCGTTTTCCCTTAATATAAAAGCCCCCGGGTAAAATGCAATGAAGAATCCGCCATTTTCCCGAATATTTTCCAGCCCGGGGCCCCGCTTCAGCGCGCCCCGGTCGACGTCGGCTGCGGCGTCGGATAAACCAGCACCGACTCCCCTTCCCGGCAGAGTCCGAATTTCTCGCGGGCCACCTTTTCGGCGGCCTGGGGCGAATCGACCAGTTCGGCGTTGAATTTCTTCATTTCGGCCACCTGATCGTGCTTGCGGTTCTCCTCGGCGCGGACTTCGCTGAGCTCCCGTCGGCTCTTCTGATACTCCCGGTAGACCGGATACAGCAGCACCAGCGCCGCCGCCAGCAGCACCAGCACCGCCCCGTAAATCAGGAACGAGAGAACCGAGTGATGATGATTGCCCGTTCCACTGTTCCGCATACGCTCCTCCCGCCGGGACCCCGGCTGTTAGTTGTTCTGGGTCTGCAGGGTCAACAGAAACTCGATGTTGGTCCGCACTTTCTTGAGCCGCCCGATCAGCAGCTCCATGGCCTCGGCCGGCGGCACGCCGTTGACCGCCTTGCGCAAAGTCCAGACCTTCTGCAGTTCGTCCGGGTGCAGCAGCAGCTCCTCCTTGCGGGTGCCGCTCTTTTCGATGTTGATCGCCGGATAGATCCGCCGGTCCGAAAGGTTGCGGTCCAGATGCAGCTCCATGTTGCCGGTGCCCTTGAACTCCTCGAAGATCACGTCGTCCATGCGGCTGCCGGTGTCGATCAGCGCGGTGGCGATGATGGTCAAACTGCCGTGGTTTTCGATGTTCCGCGCCGCGCCGAAGAAGCGTTTGGGCTTGTGCAGCGCGTTGGCGTCGACGCCGCCGGTCAGAATCTTGCCGCTGTGCGGCTGCAACGTGTTGTAGGCCCGGGCCAGCCGGGTGATGCTGTCCAGCAGAATCACCACGTCCTTCTTGTACTCCACCATCCGCTTGGCCTTCTCGATGACCATCTCGGCGACCTGAACGTGACGCTCGGGCGGCTCGTCAAAGGTGGAGCTCACCACTTCGGCGTCGACGCTGCGCTGCATGTCGGTCACCTCCTCCGGCCGCTCGTCGATCAGCAGAATGATCAGATACACCTCCGGATTGTTGAGCCGGATGTTGTTGGCGATCTTCTGCATCAGCACCGTCTTGCCGGTCCGCGGCGGGGCCACGATCAAACCGCGCTGTCCCTTGCCGATCGGTGAGACCAGATCCATCACCCGGGTCGAAAGATCCTCCTGACTGTGTTCGAGCACCAGCCGCTGGGTCGGGAAATAGGGCGTCAATTCATTGAAGGGGATGATCTCCTTCTTGCGGTCGGGGCTGTCGTGGTTGATGCTCTCGACCTTGAGCATGGCGAAGAACCGCTCCTTCTCGCGCGGCGTGCGGATCTGCCCGGCCACAAAGTCGCCGGTCTTGAGTGCAAACCGTTTGATCTGCGAGGGGCTCAGGTAGATGTCCTCGGAACAGGGCAGATAACTGTAGTTGGGAGAACGCAGAAAGCCGAAGCCGTCGGCCAGCACCTCCAGATAGCCGCTGCCGTACATCTGACCGCTGCGCTCGGCGTTGGCCTTGAGAATTTCAAAGATCAGGTGGGACTTGTCCAGCGCGCCCAACCCCTCGATCCCGAGCTCCTCGCCCATGCGGGCGAGCTCCACCATCGGCTTGGTCTGGAGCTCGGAAATGTTCAGACTCGGCGCAATCCGGTCGCGCGGAACCTCCCGCTTCTGACGGGGGCGGTCGAGCGGCAGCTGAGCGTCGAGCTCCGCATCCGGCGGGAGCCCCTCCAACGGGGCCGGAGCGGTCGCTTCCTCCGGCGTCTCGCGCAGCTCCTGCGCCAGCAGTTCGCGCATCACCTCGTCGGAATTGGCCTCCCGCTCCGGCGAGATCAGGAACTCCTCCTCCCGCTCGAAATTCCGTTTGCGATTGCCGTTGTTCCAGTTTCCGTTGCGGCCGCGCCGGTTGTTGTGATTGCCCGGACGGCGCTCCGCAGAGCCCCCCTCCGCCGGAGCCGCCTGACCGGCGGTGGCCGACTTGGGCGGGCGCCCGCGCCGCCGCTTGACCGGCGCCTGGTTGTCGGAGGTTTCGGGCAGCGGCTCGGGGGCCGACGGAATCAACTCTTGTTCTTCACTCATTTTCCAGTTCCAAATGCTTGATTAACAACTTGCATTGCGATTTCAGAAATTCCGGCGATCCGGTATTGATCACCGCATAATCAGCCAACTCCAGCTTGCGTTCCGGCGACCACTGCCGCCGATCCCGGGCGGCGACTTCGGCCGCCTCGTACCCCCGGGAACGCAGTCGCGCACGGCGCAGCGCCGCCGGCGCCCAGACTGCCAGCGTAGCCGGGAACTCGCACTCCCATCCGAGCTCAAACAACAGCGGCACCTCCAGCGCCAGCGCCCGGACGCCGCCCGCCGCCAGGCGCGAGGTCAGCTGCCGCCGGAGCACCGGGTGGATCCGGTCGCACAGGAATGCCAGCTCCCCGGCGTCGGCGAAGACGAGCCGCCCCACTTCGCGACGATCCACCGCCCCGTCGGGCAGCAGCACCCGCCGTCCCCAGCGGGCGGCCAGTTCCGCCCCCAGTCCGGAATCCGGGTCCGCGTAGAGCCGGTGCACCCAGCGGTCCAGACTGTCGGTCTCCCAGCCGGCTTCCTGAAAAGCCGCCAGCACCGAGCTCTTGCCGCTGCCGAAGGCGCCGGTAATTCCGATACTGATCATCGATTTCGACAGGGAATACGTTTGTTTGACAAGGAGGAAGCGAACCGTAACCGGTCCTCTCGACCGGACTCCGCCCCGCGGTCGCGTTAAGCGGACAACTTCTTGATTTTTGCTTAATTTAACTTGAAAAAAAAAGATTGCAAATCATATTTATCAAAAAAACCGGAAAAACTGGAGAAAAGATCCGTGAATGCTGAATTGCTGGGACGCAAACCGCTGTGCAGCGGCCGTTTTCTGACCCTGGATGAACTCGAATTCGTGGACGAACGCGGCCGCCGTCGCCGCTGGGAGTGCGCCGGGCGGGTCGGCAGCCGCGGCGCGGTGCTGATCCACGCGGTGATCGAACCCGATGACGAATGGCTGCTGGTCCGCCAGTTCCGCCCGCCCGCCGGCAAGTACCTGATCGAATTTCCGGCCGGGCTGATCGACCCCGGCGAAAACGCCGAGCGGGCCGCCATCCGCGAACTCTACGAGGAGACCGGCTATGTCGGACGGGTGGTCGCCGTCGGCGCCCCGGGCTACAGCTCGCCGGGCATGTCCGGCGAGACCATCACCCCGGTGCGGATCGTCATCGACGGGCGCGCCTACACCTCCCCGCCGACCGCCCACCCCGAGGATTCGGAACACATCGAATGCCTGCGGGTACCACGGGTGAAACTCCCGGAGCTGCTGGCCGAGGCGCAGCGACTCGGCGACGGCGTCGACGTCAAAGTGCTCGCCGCGGCCTGCTTCGCGGTCTAGCCGAAACGCCGCCGGAAGAGCCGGTGCAGCTCCTTGTCCGCGTAGGGATCGGGCGCACCGGGAGCCAGTTCCTCCGCCGTGTAGCGTGAAAAGACGGCACTCACCCGGATCCGCCGGAGCTCCGCCGCCACCGTGAACGCCAGCTGCCAGGTGCGGCAGCCGATCCGCCAGCAACCGCCCGGTTCCGACGGCGGCGTCAGGCGCTTGCGCGAGCGGTCGAGCGGATTGAACGCCAGCTGCACCCGGGCGAAATTTTCGAGATCCAGCCGACTCGCGGTCCGGATCAACTCGGCCCGTTCCCGGAATTCCGGCGTGAATTCGACCTGATAACGCTCGGCCACCGCCTCCTCCAGCCAGCCGACCCGGGAGTCGGGAAAGGCGTCCGCCGCCGGGACGTAGGGCTTGAGATCGAACACCGGAGTCCCATCCAGCAGGTCGCAGGCTCCGAGCTTCAGGGTCAGCCCTGTCACTTCCAGCAGCTCCACCGCGCTCAACCCCAGACGGTTCGGGCGATGCGGCGAACGGGTGGCGAAGACCCCGATCCGGCGGCCCGGCGGCGCCACCGGCGGCGTCACCAGCGGGTGCCAGTGCTGATTCAGATGAAACCCGAAGATCACCCAGATCCGCTCCACCCCGGCCAGCTCCCGCAACGCCAGCTCAAAGCCGCGGTCCGGCAGCAACTCGATCTCGGCCGGACTCCCGGTAAACACGCCCTGTCGCGGCGCCTCGTAACGGTAACGCCGGTCGGTATGCACGACTCCGATCGGTTCAAGCTCGAACTTCATCGCGCTCCTCCGCCGCACAGCGTCCGGCCAGCGCCCCGGAACTGAAGGCCCACTGCAGATTGAAGCCGCCGCAGGGGCCGTCCACATCGAGCACCTCCCCGGCGAAATAGAGTCCACGCCACTTCCGGCTGGCCAGCGTCCGGGGAGCCACCTCCGTCAGCGCCACGCCGCCGCGGGTGACCATCGCCTTGTCCCAGCCCTCGTTGCCGGTGATCTCCAACGGGCAGCGCAGCAGCAGTTCCAGCAGCCGCCGGGTCTCCGGCCGGGTCAATTCGGCCAGAGTCCGGTCGGCGGGAACGGCGGCGAGCCCGATCAGCACCTCGGCCAGTTCCCGGGTCAGTTCGCAGCCCAGCGCGGTGCGCAGCATTTTACGCCCGGAAACGCGGCGCAAATCCTCGAACCGGGCCCGCCACGCGCACTCATCCCGATCGGCCCAAAAGGCGAGTTGCAGCGTCACCGCACGTCCGGCGGCGAGCTCGGCGTTGACCGCGCCCGAGAGATCGATCACCGCCGGACCGGAAATCCCCCGATGGCTGAACACCAGTTCCCCGGAACTCCGGCCGAGCCGACCGCCGTCGAGCCGGGCCGCGCGCAGCAGGTTGCCGCAACACCGCCCCGGCCACTCCGCCCGGACGTGCAGCCCGACCAGCGCCGGGACCGGTTCCACCAGCCGGTGTCCCGCCTGACGGGCCAGCCGGTAGCCGCTGCCGCGCCCGCCGAGCGC
>CASFRF010000046.1 GCA_949297015.1 uncultured bacterium | reverse complement strand
ATCAGGCGGTTGAACTCCTGCTGAAAGGGCACCAGTTCGAGCAGCGAGGTCCCCGGAAAGGCGCCGTCCTGATCCGAGACGACAAAGGGATAACGCCGACTCTCCAGCGTCAGACGCCCCGGTTCGGCGGCCAGCACCCGGTGTCCGGCGCTGCTCCGGGCGTTCCCGGTCGCGGCGTCGTAGACGATCTCGCCGATCTCACCGGGGAGTTCCAGCGCCCGCAACAGCTCCCGGAGCATCAACAGATGGCCGTTGCCGTAGGGATGCACCCCGTCGGGACCGCCGAGCGAATAGGATTTCCCGTACCGGGCCTTGGCCGCCGGTCCCACGGTGGTGAACGCGGCGTAGAAATCGGCAACGGGCAACTGCCGTTCCCGGCCCAGCGCTCTGACGTCGTCGGCCAGCAGCGCCAGGTACTTGTTGCGCTCGGCGTCGGGCTGCCGGAAGAAATCCGGATCGACCGCGGTCGGCGTGGCCGGCACCGTCCGGATCTCCCGCTCCTTCAGAAACTCGAGAATCCGGGTCAACCGGTCGCGGTAACGCTCGCGATATTCGGGCCGGCGGTCCATCTGCCGCGCATCGTTCATGCCGAAGAACACCACCGCCGCGGTCGGAGGCCAGAATTCAAACACCCGCGGCTGCCGTCCGGCGAAATGCTCTGCGGTCTCGCCCCCCTGCCCGAACTGAAAGAGCTGGAGCCGGGGCATTCCGGCGCAGCCGCGCAGATAGCACTCCAGCTGCACCGAATAGTTCTTCTGATAGGTGATCGAGTCGCCGTAGAGCGCCAGCCGGTCGCCGTCCTGCACCAGCGGTGCGGCCGCGGCGACGCCGAGCGTGGCCAGATATGCGATCAAGCGACAACCGAAGCGCATGCTCTCTCCTTTCTCCGGGCGGCCAGCGCCCGGAAAATCATCCCCAGCACAAAGACCGGGAAGGTTCCCAGCAGGCACCAGCCCCAGTCGCCGGCGGTCAACGGTTCGGTCCGGAAGAAGCGCCCGCCGAACTGCACGATCAGGAACTGGCCGATCAGAATCGCTCCGGCGATCAGCCAGAACGAACGGTTGGAAAAGAGGTGGCGCAGCGGATTCCCGAACGCTCCGAAACATTTGGCGTTAAAGAGATTCCAGAATTGCAGCAACACAAACACCGTGAAGAACACGGTCAGCTCGTAGGTGCTCAGTTCGGCGTTGCGCCCGAAATAGAGCAGCATCCCCACCAGCGCCGCGGTGAAGCAGAAGCCCCAGAAGAAGATCCCCCGGGCCATGGCGCCGGAGATGATGAATTCGCCGACCCGGCGCGGCGGCAGCTGCAGAATCCGGCGATCCGGCGGTTCAGTGGCCAGCGCCAGCGCGGCGAAGGTGTCCATAATCAGATTGACCCAGAGCATCTGGATCACCGTGAGCGGCATCTCCACATTGACCACCGGCCCCAGCAGCACCACCGAGAGCGCCACCACGTTGATGGTCAGTTGAAACAGCAGAAACCGCCGGATGTTCAGAAACAGCGTCCGCCCCCAGACCACCGCGTTGACGATGCTCGGGAAGGAGTCGTCCAGCAGGATGATGTCCGCCGCCTCGCGCGCCACCGCGGTTCCGGTCCGCCCCATGGCGATGCCGACCGCGGCGCTGTTCAAAGCCGGGGCGTCGTTGGTGCCGTCGCCGGTCACCGCCGCGACCTCGCCCCGGGCCTGAAGCAGCTTCACCAGCCGCATCTTGTCCAGCGGCCGGGCCCGGGCCATCACCTTGAGCTCCGGAATCCGGCGCGACGCCTCCTCGTCCGACAACGCCTCGAACTCCGCGCCGGTGAGCACCCCGTCCGGCCCCGGCTCCAATCCGATCTGGCGGCCGATCTCGGTGGCCGTGGCGGCGGTGTCGCCGGTGACCACCTTGACCTCGATCCCCGCCCGGCGGCAGTCCCGGATCGCCGCCGGCACCTCCTCTCGCACCGGGTCGGCAATGGCCACGAACCCGAGAAAAGTCAGGTCCTCGACCAGCGCAGCCGGGTCATCTCCGCACGCCGGTTCGGAATCGAACCGGCGGCAGGCGAAGGCCAGCGTCCGGCGGGCCCGCGACTGT
>CASFRF010000045.1 GCA_949297015.1 uncultured bacterium | reverse complement strand
CTGGATGCCGATCATCACCAGCAGCATCAGATTGAGCGCCTGCCGGAAACTTTCCGGCGGCCGGTGCGCCACCGCCCGGCAGTCGGCGGCGAGCTCGGCGTTGCCGCCCGCCTCGGCGGCCCGGGCCGCCGCCTCGATCAGCAGCGTCAGCCCCTCCAGCGCCGGCAGAAAACTGCGCCGCGCCGGAGTCGGTTCCAAGCGCTCGATCCGCTGCCGGAGCCCGTCGATGCCGAGCGCAAACAGCTCGTCGTAGAACGGCTCGCAGTGTCCGGTCTGACCGCCGCCCCGGGGGAAGTGCTCCTCGCACCAGCGCCGGGCAACTTCGGCCTCGGCCGGATCGCGCGGCTCCGGCCGCTTCAGCCGACCGACCAGTCCCTCGCGGGGGTCGTACTCAAAAGCCAGACTGCGCAGTTTGGCGCGGCACAGCCAGCCCCAGCGCAGCTCCAGCTCCGCGGGGAGCGGTTGTGAACTCAGTTCCCGGTATTCCGGAACCCGGTCGCCCCAGATCTGGTAGAGTTTGGACTGCTCCTGCTCCTGACGGATCTGCCGCCGCAAATTTTCCCATGAATCCATGATGAACCTTCCTTAAGCGTTGGCCGGAAACTTTCCTTCGCGCGCCGCCAGATAGATGGAAATCAGCAGCATCGCGCCCAGCAAATAGGGGTAGAACATGTACTTCAGCAATTCGGGAGCGCTGACCGTGCCGTGGGCCAGCCCCACCGCCGCCAGCAGCTGGGCGCCGTAGGGCAGAATGCCCTGCACCACACAACTGGTGGAGTCGAGAATGCTGGCGGTCCGAGCCGGGGCGATCCGGTACCGCCCGGAAAGTTCCCGGGCAATCGGGCCGACGATCACGATCGCCACCGTGTTGTTGGCGGTGAAGAGATTGACCACCGCCACCAGCAAGCCGGTTCCGAGTTCAGCCCCCCGGCGGCCGCGGATATGGCGTTCGATCTTCTGCAGCAGATATTCGATGCCGCCGTTGTGACGGATCACCTTCAGCAACCCTCCGGCCAGCAGCGCCACGATCAGCGTGTCCGACATGGCCATAACGCCGCTTTCCATGGCGTCGAAACAGCCCCAGAGATCGAAGATCCCGAGCGCGACGCCCAGTCCTCCGGCACAGGCGATTCCCAGCATCAGCACCGCCATCACGTTGCCCCCCAGCAGCGCCGCCAGCAGTACGCCGAGGTAGGGGAGAATCAGCAGCAGGTCCCGGCGGCTGAATGGGGTCGGCGGGGGCGCCGCGCTCTCGCGGTTCAGCAGCACATAGCCGATCAGCGCCAATCCGGCCGCGGGCAGTGCGATGGCCAGATTGGAGCGGAACTTGGCGCTCATTTCGACCTGCTGGGTCCGGGTGGCGGCGATGGTGGTGTCGGAGATCATCGAGAGGTTGTCGCCGAACATCGCGCCGCCGACCACCGCGCCCAGCGTCAGCGCCCCGGATAAGTTCAGCGGTTCGGTCAGACTCAGCGCGATGGGCGAGAGCGCCACCACCGTTCCCACCGAGGTCCCGATGGCCAGCGAGATGAAGCACGAAACCAGAAAAACCCCGGCCAGCTGGAGCCGGGCCGGAATCACCCACCGGGCCAGATGGACCGCCGCGTCCACCGCGCCGACCGCCTGCGCGGTGGCGGCAAAGGCCCCCGCCAGAATGAAGATTAACCCCATGGCCATGATGTCCGGGTGCCCCATGCCCGAGGTGAACAATTCGATTTTGCGCCGCAGCGGCTGCCGGTGGTCGAGCAGCATGGCCGAGGCTCCGGCCACCAGAAAGGCCAGCAGCATCGGCACCCGGTAGAAGTCCCCCGCCCAGAGCGACAACCCCAGATAGAACAACAGAAAGACGCCGAACGGAATCAGTGCCCGCGCCCGGGGCTCCCGGGGCGGCGGAAAATCCATGCCGTCCATAGATAAAAAGCTCGACTCCTGACCAAAACGTTGGCTGCGATCCGCCGGGGATCATTCTTATACCTATAGCATGGCCCGACGTTTTTTCAAGGCTTTCCGTCAAAGTTTCGATTTCAGAATGACGAAGGTCGGAAGCCCCTGCACCTTCAGTTGATCCAGCAACGCCTTGACCGCCGGATCGTCCAGCCGCTCGGCCTGAAATTTCACCACGACGAAATCTTCGAGCGCCGTTTTGACCGCCGGCCGGGACAGAACGGTGCGCTCCATCTCCCGGCAGTTCCCGCACCAGGTGGCCCAGAAATCGATCAGGACCGGCCGCCCGCTGAGTTCCGCCTCCAGAAACCCCTCCCGCAGCGTCTGCAATTCGCGTTCCGCCGAGTAGTCGCCCCCGCCGCGCAGGCTCCAGGCCAGCGCCCCGTAGTAGACCGCCGCCGCCAGCAGCAGCACCCCGAAGCCGACTTTGACCGCCACCATCCAGCGCCCCGGTTTGGGCAGCGCCGCCACCCCGGCTCCGGCCAGCGGCCAGGGCAGTGCCATGCCGATTCCGAGCGCAAAAGGCAGCAGCAGCCCGGTCACATTCCCCCCCTGATAGAGTTGCGCGGCCAGCAGAATTACCCCCAGCACCACCGGGGCGACGCAGGCTCCGGCCAGCAACGCGGCCACGGCCCCGAGCAGAAAAATCGCCAGTGCTCCGCCGCGCCCGGAATCGAGCCAGCCCAGGCGGCTGCGCCAGCGGGAGAGATCGAGCTGGAACGCTCCGAACATCGCCGCCGCCAGCACCGCGAAGAGCGCCGCCACCGTCCAGTTGAAGGCGGCGGAGGAGTTCAGCGAACCGAACCGGGCCCCGGTCAACACCACCGCCAGCCCCAGCGTGCCGTAGGCCAGCGCCAGCCCCGCGGCGTAGGCGAGCCCCCGCCGGAACCCCTTCCAGCCGCCGGTGTTCGCGCCGATGATCGCCAGATTCACCGGGATCAGCGGCAGCACGCAGGGGGTGAAATTCAGCGCCAGTCCACCCAGCAGGATCAGCAGCAGCGTCCAGCCGCTGAAGCGGCTGAAGGCGTTCGCTTCCGGCTCCCGGCCGGAGAGAAAGCGCAGAAAGGCCGCCTCATCCTGCAGCCCCCCGAGGGTGGCGACCGGCGCGTAGGTCTCCGGAATCGGCGATTCGACCACCGCTGCCGCAGCCCCGGTCGCAGCCGGTGATGCCTCCTCCGTCGTCAAAGTGGTCGCCGTCGGCAGATAGCAGAGCGCCGGTTGCTGCTCCGTGGCCTGGCGGCAGCCCTGATAGTGAATCTCCGCCCGATAGGGGGCGACGCCCCGATAACGCCAGCGGTGCACGCCCGGGCCGTAGATCAGCGTCGGACCGCTGAAGGGATCCTGATATTCGACGGTGGCGGGCGTCGCGACCGGAGACGGCGCCTGCCCGTCCCCGGCGGTCACCTGAATGGTCAGTTTGTCCGCATAGAGATAGTGCGATGGGGCCACCGTAGCCGAGAGCACCAAGTTCCCGTCCTCCACCGCCGCTTCCCAGTCGAAGGGCGCGGCGATCGCCGGGAACAGCAGGCTCCACAGGGAGAACGCCGCCCATCGGCGCAGCAGCTGAATGCTCATTTGCCGGAGCCGGCCTGCTGCAACTCCTTAATGAAGCTTTGGGCCGTCGTGTTGACGTAGAATCCGAGCTGCTTTGATTTGCCGTCGGGCCGGACCAGAATCAGCGTCGGATAGGCTTCGATTTTGAAAATCCGGGACAGCATCTGGTTGTGCCGCTGCTGCGCTTCACTCTGCGTCCGGTACCGGGGAAAATCCACATAGAGCCGGATCAGGTTCGCCGCGGCATACTTCTGGAACTCCGGTTGGGACAGCACCTTCTGATCCAGTTGTTTGCAGGCCGGGCACCAGTCGGAGCCGGTGAACAGCAGCAGCAGCGGGAGTTTTTTCTCCTTGGCCAGTTTTCCGGCTTCGGGATAGCTGGTCAGCCATCCTTCGGGCGCGGGCTCTTTGGCCGCTTCGGCGGCCGTGAGACCGATTCCGAACCACAACGTCAGAACCATCAGTATCAGGGACAATTTTTTCATAATAATCTTTCCCTCCTGAACAATCATTCTCAGAGTTGAGTCGCCAACTCTGCTTGGTAATAACGATAACCGGTTATGCCGAAAAAGTCAAGCTGCCGCCGTTTTTTCCTGAGAAAAAAGCGGGCCGGGCTTTTTTTTCGGTAAAAAAATATCTAGATTGTGATTTCGGGGATTGCAATTTGACCGGATCTGCTGTATAGTGTCAATTGGCTAGATAAAAAAGTAACGAGGGAATTTGCGGAGTCGGACTATGTCCAGACAGAAAGTGCAGAAACTGCCGACCATCCGGCGGCTGCCGACCTATCTTCACAAATTGACGGAGATGCAGAAGGCCGGGCTCACGATTGTGGCGACTCCGGAGCTGGCGCGCTACATGAACCTGGCGGAGATCGTGATCCGCAAGGATCTGGCGGCCACCGGGGTGACCGGGCAGCCGGGCGTCGGGTATCAGGTCGGCGAGTTGATCGAGGCGATCCGCCGCTATCTGCAATGGAACAGCGTCTCCGAGGCGGTGCTGGTGGGCGCCGGTTCGCTGGGCAGCGCGCTGCTGGGCTACGAGGGGTTCGAGGAGTGCGGGCTGAAGATCGTCACCGCCTTCGATGCCTCGCCCGCCCGGATCGGCAGCACCGTTCACGGCCGGGTGGTCCGGGATGTGGCGACTCTTGCGGACTTTATCCGGGAACACGCGATTGCCATCGGCATTATCTGCGTGCCCGCGGCCTGTGCGCAGGAGGTGGCCGACGCCATGGTGGCCGGGGGGGTCAAGGCGATCTGGAATTTTGCGAACGTGAGTTTGAAAACCCCGGAAGAGGTGATCGTGCAGCGCGAGGTGATCGCCGGCGGGCTGGCGGTGTTGTCGGTCAAAATGCACCGGCAGGCGGCCCGGGGCGAGGAATATCTGCAGTAGGCGGCGTGACGACATTGAATGTTTGGAATATACCCTAACCGAGAGAGCAGGAGGAAACATGCAGAGCAGTATCGAAAAAACCCAGTCGATGATCGATCATCTGGCTGAGGTGAACCGGATCCTGGAGAAGAACGGTCGTCAGGAAGCCCGGTTGATTCCGATTCTTCAGGAGATTCAGGAGGTTTACAAATACCTCTCGCGCGATATGATCGCCTACGTCGCGGACGCGCTCGGTGTTCCGGCCTCGCGGGTGTACGGCGTGGCCACGTTCTATGCGCACTTCTCTCTGACGCCCAAAGGCAAGCACGTCTTCCGGCTCTGCGACGGCACCGCCTGCCACGTCAAGAAATCGCACGGCATTCTGAACGCGCTGTACAGCAAGCTGGAACTTTTCGGCGACAAGAACACCTCCGACGATCTGTTGTTCACGGTCGAGACCGTGAGCTGTCTCGGAGCCTGCGGTCTGGCGCCGGTGATGGTGGTGGACGGCGAAGTCCATGGTCAGGCCACGCCGGAACTGGCCTGCCAGCTGGTGGATCAGCTGCGCGCCGCGGAAAAAGCGAACTAACCTCAATCGGGAATGAGTGAAAGCATGAAAAACGTGGTAGATTTGGAACGGATTGCCGCCGAATACGACAGAAAAGCCAAGCAGGTCAAGCGCCGGATCATCCTCTGCGCCGGGACCGGTTGCGTGGCCAACGGCTCGCTGGAGGTGCGCGCCGCGCTGCTCAAGGAACTGGCCGCCATCGGCGTGGACGCGGCGGTGGAGCTCAAGGAAGAGGGGGAGAATACCTATATTTCCAAGAGCGGCTGTCAGGGCTTCTGTCAGATGGGGCCGCTGATGCACATCGAGCCGGAGCACATCCTGTACATCAAGGTCAAGGTTTCGGACGTGCCCGAGATCGTCAGCCGCACGCTGGTCAAGGGCGAGCTGATCGAGCGTCTGCTCTACACCAATGCCAAGGACGGTTGCCATTGCCGGGGCAATGCGGAGATTCCGTTCTACAACCGTCAGAAGCGCGTGACGCTGGCCAACTGCATGATCGAGCCGGGCAGCGTCGAGGAGTACATCGCCCGCGGTGGCTATTTCGGCGCCCGCAAGGCGATCACCGAAATGACCCCGGAAGAGGTCTGCCAGACCGCCATCGAATCGGGACTGCGCGGCCGCGGCGGCGGCGGGTTCCCGACCGGACTCAAGTGGAAGTTCACGCTGGCCAGCCAGAATGAGAAAAAGTATGTGGTCTGCAACGGCGACGAGGGCGACCCCGGCGCCTTCATGGACCGGTCGGTGATGGAGGGCAATCCCCACTCGGTGCTCGAGGGCATGATGATCGCCGCCCGCGGCATCGGCGCCGACGAGGGATACGTTTACGTCCGCGCCGAGTACCCGCTGGCGGTGGAGCGGATGCGCGCGGCGGTGGCCGACGCGGAGAAGGCCGGAGTCCTCGGCGAGAATCTGTTCGGAACCGATTTCTCGTTCCGGGTCCATGTGATGGAGGGCGCGGGCGCCTTCGTCTGCGGCGAGGAGACCGCGCTGCTGGCTTCGATCGAAGGCAAGCGCGGCATGCCGCGGCCGAAACCGCCGTTCCCGGCCCAGAGCGGATTGTGGGGCAAGCCGACGGTGATCAACAACGTCGAGACGCTCGCTTCGCTGCCCTTCATCTTCCGGGAGGGGCCGGCGGCCTACAAGGCGGTCGGTACCGAAAAATCCCCGGGAACCAAGACCTTCGCCTTGACCGGGCACGTGGCCAACACCGGCTTGATTGAAGTGCCGTTCGGGACCACGCTGCGGGAAATCGTCTACAACATCGGCGGCGGCGTGACCAACAATCAGGGCAAGGTCACCGGCGAGGATTTCAAGGCTGTGCAGATCGGCGGCCCTTCCGGCGGCTGTCTGACGCCGGAGATGCTGGATCTGCCGATGGACTTCGATTCGCTGAAGTCGGTCGGGGCCATGGTCGGATCCGGCGGTCTGGTGGTGATGAACAAGGAGACCTGCATGATCAAGATCGCGCGGTTCTTCATGCAGTTCACCCAGAACGAATCCTGCGGCAAGTGCGTGCCCTGCCGCGAGGGGACCAAGCAGATGCTCGCCATGCTCGACGACATCATCGAAGGCCGGGCCGACCGCCACACGCTGGAGCTGCTCGAAGAGACCGCCAAGGCGGTGCAGGCCGGATCGCTCTGCGGTCTGGGCAAGACCGCGCCGAACCCGGTACTGTCGACGCTGCGCTACTTCCGCGACGAGTACGAGTCGCATGTGTTCAAGAAGATTTGCCCGACCGGCGAGTGCAAGGCGCTGGCCCGTCCGGAGATCGATCCGGCCAAGTGCAAGGGTTGTACCGCCTGCGCCCGCAAGTGTCCGGCCGGCGCGATCACCGGGAAAGTCCGCGAAGTGCATGTCATCGACATCAACAAATGCATCAAGTGCGGCGCCTGCAAGGCGGCGTGTAAGTTCGGCGCGGTGATTGGTCTCTAATCTGAACGGGGAAACGAGAAAGATGAGCGATAGCAACAATACCTTATTCGTCAATGGTCGCGAGGTGGAAATCGCCGGCGAGCGCAACCTGCTCGAGCTGATCCGTAAGACCGGAATCACCATTCCGACCTTCTGTTACCGGTCCAAACTGTCGATCTACGGCGCCTGTCGGTTGTGCCTGGTTCAGGTGGAGGGCAAGGGGATCATGGCCTCCTGCTCGACCCGGCCGGAGCCCGGCATGCGCATCGAGACCGACAACAAGCAGCTGCACGCGCTGCGCAAGATCAACATCGAGCTGCTGCTGGCGAATCACCACCGGGAGTGCCCGAGCTGCGAGCGCAGCGCCAACTGCACCTTGCAGGATCTGGCCCGTCAGCTCGGCGTGACCGAGGTGCGGTTCAAGCAGCGGGAGAAGGTCAGCCCGATCGACGACTCCTCGCCGTCGCTGGTGCGCGATCCGAACAAGTGCGTGCTCTGTGGCGACTGCGTCCGGGTCTGCTCCGAGGTGCAGACCGTCGGCGCGCTCGACTTCGCCGGGCGCGGCGCCAACGCCCGGGTGGTGCCGGCGTTTGACCAGAATCTGAATCAGGTCGAGTGCGTGAACTGCGGACAGTGCGCGGCGGTGTGCCCGACCGGAGCGATCGTGCCCAAGTCCGATCGCGACAAGGTCTGGGCGGCGATTCACGATCCCTCCAAGAAGGTGGTTGTGCAGATCGCGCCGGCGGTCCGGGTGGCGCTGGGCGAGCGGTTCGGGTTTGAACCCGGCGACAACGTCGACCGGCGGATGGTCGGCGCGCTGCGGCTGATGGGGTTCGATCAGATCTACGACACCTGCTACGCCGCGGATATGACGATTTTCGAGGAGGGCACCGAGCTGCTGGAGCGGATTCAGAACCACGGCGCGCTGCCGATGTTCACCAGCTGCTGCCCGGGCTGGGTCAAGTTTGTCGAGACCTTCTATCCGGAGTTCCTGCCGCAGGTTTCGAGCACCCGCTCGCCGCAGCAGATCTTCGGCGCGGTGGCCCGGAAGACGCTGCCCGCGGCGCTGAACGTGAAGCCGGAGGACCTGGTGGTGGTTTCCATCATGCCCTGTACCGCCAAGAAGTTCGAGGCACAGCTGCCGAAGTTCCGGCATGACGGGCGCCCGGATGTGGACTATGTGCTGACTACCATCGAGGCCGCCCAGATGCTCGAATCGATGGGAATCAACCTGAAGAAGGTGAAGCCCGAGGATTTCGATGTGCCGTTCGGCATGGCGACCGGCGGCGGCGTGATCTTCGGCGCGACCGGCGGCGTGATGGAGGCGGCGTTGCGCTTCGCGGCGGAGAAGATCAGCGGCAAGCCGCTGGAGGATGTGAATTTCTCCAGCGTGCGGGGGCTGGCGCCGCGCAAGGAGGCGGTGGTGGTGGTCGACGGCAAGAAGCTGCGCCTGGCCATCGTTCATGGTCTCGGCAATGCACGGGCGCTGCTGGAGGATCTCAAGTCCGGCCGGGTGGAGTACGATTTCATCGAAGTGATGGCCTGTCCGGGCGGCTGCGTGGCCGGCGGCGGACAGCCGATCTCGAACGATGACGAATTCCGGACCAAGCGGGCGGACGGCCTCTATCGCGACGACAAGGCGCGTGAGTTCCAGAAGCCGCAGGAGAATACCGAGGTGGCACGTTGCTATGCGGAAAATCTCGGTGGCGCGCCCGGTTCGCACGAGGCGCACGAGTGGCTGCACACCCGGTATGTCAACCGGGAGCAGCTGTTCAACGCCAAGCTTCCGATCATGCGCGGCAGCGGCGAGGTGGAGCTTTCGATCTGCGTGAGCTGCTCGACCCGTTCCGGCTCGGAGCAGGGGAAGGCATTGATCGGAGCGATCAGCGACTTCCTGGTCCAGCAGAACCTGAACGATCGGGTGGAACTCTTGGCGGCGTTCACGCCCGATCCGGCAAAGGACGGCGAAGCGACGCTCGGCACGCTGACCTTCGCCGCCGGGACGCCGGTTGCGACGGTGCTGGAGGCCTGTCAGCAGGAATTGAACGAGAAGTAAACGCCGGGAAAAAGGGCCTCCGGTGCGGTCATACTGCCGTACCGGAGGCCGTCTGTTGAAGATGGATGACTGGATCGAGATCGAAGCGGATCCCCGGCATATCGCCCGGGAGCGGGCAAAGGCCCGGGAGCTGAGGAAGACCGCCTATTTTCAGGAGTTGTTCCGGAAGGGAATCTGCCACTTCTGCGGCGGCCACTTCCCGGCTTCGGAGTTGACGCTCGATCATCTGATTCCGGTAGCCCGCGGCGGCCGGAGCACCCGGGGCAACCTGGTGGTGTGCTGCCGCCGCTGCAATGCGGAAAAGAAATATCTCACTCCGGCCGAGCTGATTCTGCGCCGGGAGGAGGAGCGGAAAAAGGAGTCCGGCCATGACGGTGAGTGAGTTGTTCCCCGGAGTATTCAAATTGACTTTCGGCACGCCGGAACCGGGGACTCCGGCGACCCAGCGCTATGTGCGGCCGCCGCGCCGGGAGGCGCTGGCGGAGCTGGGAACGGCCCCAATGCCCTTCGCGCCGGAGGCGATCGAGTTCCGGACGCTGCCGCGCGGCGTACGGCTGACTCTGCCGATGTCACCCGGCGAGGATATCTACGGACTCGGGCTGCAATTGAAGAGTCTGCGCTCCACCGGGAAGAAACGGACGCTCCGGGTCAACAGCGATCCGGCGGTCGATACCGGTGACAGTCACGCCCCGGCGCCGCTCTACTTTTCCAGCTCAGGGTACGGGGTCATGCTCGACACCGCCCGCTACGCCACCTTCTACTGCGGCGGGAATGAGCCGTTCGACGCTGCCGCGCCGGAGGAACTGCCTCCCGAATCGCGCAGGAGCAAGGTGCTGCTGACCGAAGAGGCGCTTTACGCTGCCGCCCGGGAGCATCTCGCACCGATGGTGATCGATCTGCCCACCGCGCGCGGCATTACCCTTTATGTATTTGGCGGTCCCACACTGCTGGCGGCGGTGCGTCGCTATGTGCTCTTCTGCGGCGGCGGTTGCCTGCCGCCGGAGTGGGGGCTGGGGTGTTTTTATCGGGCCTGCGGCTCCAGCGATCAGGCGCAGGTGGCGGCGCTGGCGGCGGAACTGCGGGCCGAACATCTGCCCTGTGACGTGCTGGGGCTGGAGCCCGGCTGGCACTCCAAGGCCTACTCCTGCAGTTTCCGCTGGCATCCGGAGCGCTTCCCGGAGCCGCAGAAGCTGTTGGATGAGTTGAAGGAGCTTGGGTTCCGGGTGAACCTCTGGGAGCATGCCTTTGTGCATCCGAGTTCGCCGCTGTACCGGCAGCTGAGCTCCTGCGCCGGAGATTTCAAGGTCTGGCAGGGGCTGGTCCCGGATTTCACCCTGCCGGAGGCGGAAACGTGCTTCGCCGATTACCATCGGGAGCAATTCACCTCGCGCGGGGTGAGTTCCTTCAAGCTCGATGAGTGCGACAATTCCGACTTCATCGCCAGTCCCTGGTCCTTCCCGGAGTGTGCGCAGTTTCCCTCCGGCCGCGACGGGGAAGAGATGCACTCGATGTTCGGCGCGCTCTATATGCAGACGATTGAGCGCGCCTGCCGCGAAGCGGGGATCCGGACCTACGGCAGCGTCCGCAACGCGCATTTGTTCGCGCCGCCGCAGCCGTTCGTGCTCTACAGCGACCTCTACGATCATCGCGACTTCATCCGGGGGGTGACTTCGATGGGCTTTGCCGGAATGCTCTGGACCCCGGAACTGCGCCACGCCGAAAGCCGGGAGGATTATCTGCGTCGGCTTCAGGCCATGGTGCTGGCCCCCCAGATGCTGCTCAACATCTGGTCGATGCCCCACCCCCCCTGGCGTCAGTTGCAGCGTGAGCGCAATGTGCAAAATGAGCTCTATCCGCCGGAGGTGCAGGCGGAACTGGCGGACCGGACCCGCGAGAGTCTGGAGCTGCGGATGCGTTTTCTGCCCTATTTGTACGCCGCCTTCGCCCGTTACCACTTCGAGGGCATTCCGCCCTTCCGGGCGCCGGCCATGGACTACCCGCAGGAGGAGGCGCTGCGCGGAGTCGATTACGCCTGGCTGGCCGGGAACGATCTGCTGGTCGTTCCGTTCCGGGCCGGGATGACCGAGCTGGAGTTTCCGCTGCCGCCGGGGAACTGGTACGACTTCTACACCGGAAAAGCCCACCGCGGCAGCGTCCTGCTGCGTCCGGAGCTGACCACCCTGCCGATTCTGGTCCGCGAAAACGCGACCATTCCGCTGGCCGAACCGGAGGAGAAGGTGGTGGCGAACATGCGTTATCGCCTGACGGTGAAAACGTTTGGTCCGAACCCCGAACCCGCCCGGCTGTTCGCCGATGACGGCGTGTCTTGGGCCTTTGAGTCGGGGCAGGGGGCCTGGGGAACGGTGGCGCCCGACGGCACTTTGTCGCCGGAGTTGCAGACGCGCTACTGCCGGGGCTGAACCGGCGTTGAAAACGAACGCCGCCGCCCGGATTCTCCCGGACGGCGGCGCACTGCTGAGTCCTGACCTCGCTTACCAGCGCTGCCAGTGCAGCCGCTCCGGATCGAATTTATCCTTGGGCTGTTCCTGCCCGGCCGGATACCCGAGTACGATCAAATTCAGCGGGATGATCCGCTCCGGGAGTTTGAGCGCCGCGCGGATTTTCGGTTCGATGGCCGAATTCGGGTGAACCCCGCACCAGACCGCGCCGAGTCCGAGTGCCTCCGCGGCCAGCAGAATGTTTTCGGTGGCCGCCGAGCAGTCCTGCAGCCAGTAATCGGGAATTTCCGTGAGCGCCCGGTCCAGATCGCCGCAGACGGCGATCGCGCTGGAACTGTCGCGCAAAAAGGCGGCATGCGGATGGATCGCCGCCAGTTCCGCGGCCACTTCCGGGTCGTCAATGGCGATGAAGGCCCACGGCTGCCGGTTGCAGGCGCTGGGCGCGGCCATGCCCGCTTTGACCAGCTCGATCAGTTGCTCCCGGGGAACGCGTTTGCCGGGGACGAAGTGGCGCACGCTGCGCCGTTGACGGATGTTGTTCAGAACCTGATTTTCCATGATCAAAAGCCCTCCTTCATTGGAGTGCAATATAGCATGGTCGGCGGAAAATGCAACCGGGCGGCGGCGTCCTCACCGGGCGCCGCGGCCGCAGAACACCGCGCGGATGGTTCGCAGCAGAATCAGGTAGTCGAGCCACAGTGACCAGTTCATGATGTAGGCGACGTCGAGTTCGACCCGCTCCTCGTAGTCGATGTCGCTGCGGCCGGAGACCTGCCACAGCCCGGTGATGCCCGGGCGCACCTTGCTCCGCAGCTCGTAGCCGCGTCCGAAGCAGGGCACTTCGTCGTCGATGATCGGGCGGGGCCCGACCAGGCTCATGTCCCCGGCCAGCACGTTGAACAGCTGCGGCAGTTCGTCCAGACTGGTCCGGCGCAGAAAGTTGCCGATGCGGGTGATCCGCGGATCGTGCCGGAGTTTGTAGTTCGTGCGCCACTCCCGTTCCAGCTCCGGATCGCTGCGCAGCAGCTCCTGAAGTCGGCTGTCGGCATTGCGGCACATGGTCCGGAATTTGATGATTTTGAAGTGACGGCCGTTTTTGCCCAGTCGCCGCGCCCGGTACAGCACCGGCCAGCCGGAGGTGAGCCCGACCAGCAGCGCGAGCAGCAGGAACACCGGAGACAGCACCAGCACCAGCACCGCCGCGCCGACCCAGTCCACCGCCGCCTTCAGCCAGCGGTAGCGTTTTTCCAGCAGACTGCACGACAACTCCAGCCCCAGCACCCCTTCGATGTCGTGCGCGGAAACGCCCATCGAGCAGAGCAGCGTGGTGTCCGGAATGATCAGCAGATGGCGTACCCGGGTGACGAAGCGTTCGAGCACCGGCCGCAGGGCGGCGGCCGGAACCGCGATGACCGCATAGCCGATCCCGTGCTCGTCCAGATAGGCGGGCGCTTCGGCGATGGGCCCGGCCACCGGCAGATTTTCCACCCGGCGCCCGGCCAGTTGCGGATCGTCGTCGAAAAAGGCCACCGGCTCCAACCCCAGGGTCAGACTGTTCCGGCAGATGTCGGCGATGCGTTGACCGGCCCGGCCGGCGCCGATGATCACCACCGGGAGTTTCCCGAGTCCCAGCTTTTTCAGCAGCAGGCGCACCAGAAACCGCTCCAGCGGGAACAACACCACCGCCAGCATGAAGCTGACCCCCAGCACCAACCGGGAAAACTGGCCGCCGATCTTGGCCGCGAACAGCCAGGCGGTCAACAGCAGAAAGAGGATGACGATCGAGTAAAACCCGCGCCGCAGCTCCTCCGCCGCCCCGGGCGGCACCCCCGCCTGCAACAGGTTTCCGTGATACAGTCCGAAGAGATTGTTCACCAGCACGAAGACCGGCAGCAACGGCCAGAGCCGGAAGTAGTTCGACAGCTGGTATTCGCCGCCGCACAGCAAATAGAGCTGCGCGACGCCCAGAATCAATCCGCCCAGCAGCAGCAGGTCGCCCGCGATCAGCGCCGCCAGCCGCCCGTAAATGCCCCGTGGCACAGGACTCGTCTTCATTCCGACCTCCGGAAAATCAGGTAATCGGGCGTGATCTCCTGCTCCTGCCAGTTCCGGTCACGCCGCAGTTGTTCGATCAGGGCTTCCTCTCCACGCACCGTCAGCACCAGCTGGCTTACGCCGTTCAGCCGACAGAATTCCGTCACCGCCACTCCCCGGGCGTGGCTCAACACCCAGAAGGTCCGGCCCGAGAGGTAGCCCAGCCGGGTGTCGTTGGTCAGCACCGCTCCGGCCGGGCCGCGCGCGGCGGCCGCCGCCGTCAACTTCAGTCCCCGGTTGCGCTCCAGAACTTTGGATTTGTTGAAGTCGGTGGTCCGCCGCCAGGCGCTCAAATACAACAGCAACCCCAGGGCGATCAGTCCGGCGGTGACCAGTTTCCGCCCGCGCGGCGTCCGGGACCCGAGCTCCCGGAGCCACTCCAGCCCCAGCGCCGCCCAGCCGAACAGCAGCGGACTCGCCGGCAGCAGATAGCGCGACGACATGTAAAAAAAGCGGCTGGAAATCCGGATCTGCGCCGCCACTGCCAACAGATGGAGCCCCACCGCCGCCAGCACCAACGTCTCCCCGGCGCTCCACTCCCGGCGTTTCCAGCGCAGATAGACGCCCAGCGCCACCAGCGCCAGATAAGGCAGATAGAGCCCCTCGAGCACGCCCGCGACAAACTCGCTGAACGGCGGGTGTTCCGCCGCCGCCGGAACTTTCCGGGCCGCGGGCGGCAGGTCCGGCAGCCGCGCGGGCGTGCGCTGATACTCCCCGGGGTTGGCCACCGGCGGCAGGCTCGGCCAGATCCGGTTCATCATCGCTCCGTGCCGCCACTCGGGGAGGGGATAGCCCGTAACCCGCTGCTGGTGAATCAGCCAGGGCAGAATCAGCAGCAGGAAAACCCCGCCCGCCGCCAGCGCGTAACGGGGAAAATGCCAGCGGCGGTCGCTGCCGTAAAGATCCAGATACAGACAACCGGTCCCGGCCAGCAGAGCGATCAGGAAGGTGTCTCCGCGCAACAGCGTAAGTCCGGCCGCGCCGAGGGCGACCACCAGCGCCCCGGCGAGGTTGCGGCGGCGCATCAGACTCAGCAGACCGGCGACGGCCAGCGCCAGAAAAAAGGTCCGCCCCGAATCCCGGATCCCGGAGACCGCCAGCGAGAGCAGCTGATCCGCCGCCAGATACATGGCCAGACTCCACAGCGCGGTCCGCCGCCCCCAGAGCTCCCGGAAGATCCAGAACAGCGGAAACGCCGATCCCAGATAAAACAGCAGACTGATCACCTGATTGGCGGCAAATCCGTTGCCGCCGAAGAGCCGGATCACCCCCGCCGCCAGCAATGGTTGCAGCGGCGGATAGGCGCTGTGAAAACCGTGTTCCCAGTCCCCCGCCGCCAGCGCCTCGGCCATCGGCGCATAGCGCCCGGCCAGATCGCGCAACGGGATCGTCTCCGCCAGCGCCAGCGGCAGCGCCAGAATCAGCGCCGCGCCCAGCAGCAGCCAGAATGTGCGATCGAATCTCATATCAACAGAAACATTCCCACATTGCGTAAAAAACCGTTTTTCCGAATATCGTAGTGCCACAGGGTCCGGCGGCGGGCCCAGAAGCCCTGTTCCCGCAACGACCCGAAAGCCGTCAGCAGCTCGCGCTGCGCCGGATCCAGACGGTCTCCGAAGCGGGCCAGCAGAAAACGCGCCTGATCCGCCTGCCGGAACAGCCGTTCCCGGATCGCCTCCCGGCCGCTCCGCAACCGGTTCCGGAGGTAGCTCCAGCCGTAGCCCTGCGCTCCCAGCACGTTGACTCCGTGCTGCCGGTAGTACATGGTCGGTTCATCCAGATAGACGATGCGCCCGAACAGCGCCGCCACCAGCGTCAAAAAGTAGTCGTGCATGACCGCGCACTCGGGAATCGGGCCGGCCAGCTCCGCGAGACCGCGGTCGAACAGCATGACACAGCCGGAGACCGCGTTCTGGGCCAGCAGCCGGTTCAGCGAAAAATCCGAGGTGTTGAGTTTCTCCATCCGGTTGTGCGAGGGGGCGATCACCCGCAAGTCGGCATCGGTCACGAATTTATCGGTAAAGACCAGCTTCGGCCGATCGTCCGGTGCGGCTTGATAGGCGCGCAGTGAGCGGCTGATCTTGTCCGGCAGCCAGACGTCGTCGTGGTCGGAGAACATGATCAACGGCGCGGTCGCCCGCGCCAGCAAACGCGAGAAATTCGCCATCGCCCCCAGCCTTCCGGCCGGTTCCAGCAGCTGAATGCGCAGATCCCGCCGGGCGTAATCCCGGAGCCGCTCCGGCGTATCGTCGGTGGAGCCGCCGTCGCTGATCAGCAGCCGCCAGTCGGCGTAGTCCTGCGCCAGAATCGAATCGAGCTGGGCGGCCAGCAGCGGACCGGAGTTGTAGGTGGCCAGCAGAATGTCGATGGCGTTGCTCATCGCTCCGTCGCTCCGGAATTTTTTCGGCGCCCGTACCGGTAGCCGAGATATTTCAAGAGGAGGCGCGGCGCCACCAGCGGCAGCGCCCAGCCGACCCGTCGCAGCAGCGCCCCGCTGCTGCCTTCGGCACTGCCGAAACGCTCCAGCAGCCACGGGTGAAGGCGGTGCATTTCGCCGATCGCCCGCCCCCGCGCAAACTCCTGACGCAGCGTATGGGCGTGAGAGTGCAGCACCGCGGCCTCCGCGCAGTAGGCAATGGCGTAGTGGTGCAGCAGCAGCTGCGCCGCCGCCAGCATATCTTCGCCGAACGGGGTGCGGGGCAGGCCGCCGATCGTCCGCAGCGCCTCAAGCCGGTAGGCGCTGAAGGTGTCCGAGCAGAAGGCCGTCCGCAACCCGAGTTGCGGAATATCCGCCTCGGTCCGGAGATGTGACTCTGCCGGGTAGTTCGCCTCGCGGGCCAGACGCTCAAGCAACGGAGCGTGACGATCCGCCAGCTGTCGGCCGTAGGCCGCGCCCACCCGGGGGTTGTCGAAACACGCCAGCAGTCGGGCGAAGGCGTCCGGCGCGGTCAGCAAGGCGTCCTGACACAGAAAGATCACAAAGTCCACCTCCGCCGCCACAGCCTCCACCATGGCCTGCCGGGTCGCACCGTGATCGAACTCCCGCCGGGCGACCGGAATGACCTCAAACCCGGCGGCGGCGGCCAGCGCCGCCGTCTCGTCGGTCGATTCGGTATCGGTCAGCAAAAGCCGCCGCGGGCGGAGCGTCTGCATCCGCACCGCGGCCAGCACCCGGGGCCAGGGATTGGCCCCGGCAGTGGCGTTTCGCGCCGGGATCACCAGCGCGAAGCGGGGAGAACTCATCGGGTCACTCACATCGCCAGCAGTTCATCGAGCGCCGTGTCCACCTCGGTTTTGCAGAGGGCGCTGACTTGCTGCAGCGAGCGGCTGGCCATGCCCGCAAAGGTGTCGTAGACCTCGACACTGGTGAATTTCCCGTTGTTGACCACCTCGGAGTCGCCGCCCAAGTGCAGGTCGGCGCTGGTCACCCGCCCGGTCGAGGCGTTGGTGAAGTAGGTGTCCTCCAGCGTGATATTCATCCGCTTGGCCTTGTACTTGGTCATGGTGCCGGTGTTGTCCAGCGCGCCGCCGTTCATGGTGAACTGATCGACGTTGAAGGTCTTGCGGTTCAGGACCGAGCTGACGTCCTCCATCGTGACCGACACCGCCTTGAGCGTACCGGTGTTGGTCAGACTGCTGTTGCCTCCGACCGTGATCGCCGAAGCGGTCAACGTCCCGCTGTTGCTGAGGTCGTTGTCGTCGATGGTCAGCGCCTGACTGATGGTCATGGTGCCGTTGTTCACAACCTGACCGAACGCCGTCAGCGAAGCCGCCTTGAAGGTCTTCTTCGCGGCATGACTGACGCTGCCGTCCACTTCGATCTGCGTGTTGCTCGCGGTCAACGTGCCCGCGTTGGTCAGATCGCCGCCGACGATCAGTTGATTGTTCACCAACTTCTTGTCGTTCAGCGTGATGGTTCCGGCCGTGGTCGTGAAGTCTCCGATCGTCTGGATGGTGGAGGTCTTCACCGTCTTGCTGTTGGTGAACTCGCTGGTGAAAATTCCCTGATCCACCGTGAGCGTGCCCGCGTTGGTGACGCTGCCGCCGTCGATCCGGCCGGAGAGCTTGATGGTCGCCTGGTTGTTGATCGTACCCTCATCCATCAGAATGGAGGTCGAGGTGATCGAGCCGCCGAACAATCCTGACTTGGTGTTGTCCAGCGAGGCGTTCCCCTCGAAGATCATTCCGCCGTTGGCCTTGAGCGTCCGGGTGTTGACCAGACGCGACTCGCCGACGAACAGCAGTTCTCCGTTGACGGTCATGGTGCTGCCGTTGGTGACGGTCGAATCCTCCGCCGTGAAGGTGCCGGTGGTGAGCTTGCTGCTGTTGTAGAACGCGGCCTGCTGCAACAGAATGTCGGTGGCCGTGACCGTGCCCTTGGTGGTCAGCGAACCGCCCTCCATCTCCAGAATGGAGGTCTTGATCGTCTTGGTCGATTCCATCACCGCGCTGCCGAAGAGGTAGAACTCGCCGCTGTTGATCGTCGCCTTGTTGGTGACCGTGGCGGAGCCCATCGCCTTGAACAGGCCGCTGGCATTGATGGTGCCGGACTTGTTGAGCATGGTGGCCGTCTCGTCCACCACGAACTCAACGGCGTTGACCGTCTTGCTGTTGGTGAAGTCCGCACTGCCGCGCAGCGTCACCAGATCGGCATTCAAAATCCCCTTGTTGGTGACCGTTCCGCTGGTCATGAGCAGCTCTTCGGCGTTGACCGTGGCCGTTCCCAGCAAGCCGCCGCTGATGGTGATGTTGCCCGCCGTCAGCGCCGCATCGCGGAAGTCGAACACGCCCTTCAGGAAGTTGATGCTTCCGGGCAGCGACAGGCTGTCCAGCGTGCTGCGGACCTTGGTGCTCGCCGAAAGCTGCAGTTCGCTCTGATCGGCAGCACTGCCGTTGTAGGTGAAGCCGAGCGCGTGGATGGCCGAACCGGCCGCCACTTTGATGGCCTTGAGATTGCCGCGGGTATCATACACGCTCTGCAACTCAACTTCGTCCACAAAGTTCACATCGCCGCTGGCGCTGATCGAACCGCTCAGCAGAATGCCGTCGCCGCCCGACACCGTCAAGGTCTTGACCTTGCTCAGAATGTTGCCGAGCGAGCCCAGATAGACCTTGCCGCCCGCGGAGACCGTGAGATTCTTGCTCCCGCCGCTGATCGCTTTGGTCCCGGCCGTGAACACCCCGTCGTCGTCCAGCGTGCCGCCGATCACCACGTTGCCGTCGGCACTGTTGATGGTCAGGTTGTTCCGCAGCGTCACCGAGCCGCTCAGCGAGACGCCGTTGGCCGCCGAGATCGACGACGCGCTCACGGTCACCGTTCCGCTGAGTTCCAGCGCCGCCGCCGCCAGATTCAGATTGCTGTTGACCGTGATCCGGCCATCCAGCGCCAGCGTGCCCTCAAACCCGCTGCTGAGCGAAGCGCCCAGTTTGATGGTCCCCTTGGTCGAAACCATCAGCCGGCTGTCGGCGTCGGTGGTGATCCCCTGGAAGAACGAGGTCTGCAGATCGACGCTCTTGCTGCCTGCGTCGAAGATCAGCTCGCCGCCCGAGAGATCGAGTTTGTAGACGCCCATGGTGTTGATGTAGATCCGGTTGTTGGTGCCGCTCACGGTAAGCCCGTTCGGCACCTCCACCGGACTGCCGGAGGAGCCCAGCGTGACGTTGCCCATGAGCACCAGATCGGGACTCTGCAACTGAATCGTGAATTTTTTCCCGGCCTCCAGCGCGATGCCCGAGAGCGCATCTCCCCGGACCACGATGTTCCCGGCCGCCACCGCTCGCCCGGCCGATTCCGGATTGGAACTGACCGCCGTCTCGAACGACAGGTTGCCGTCCGCGGAGCCCCGGACCGCCGCGATCTTCAGCTGCGTATTGCCCTGAACTTCCAGATTTCCGTTCAAATAGAGGTCGCCGCTGTAGGTCTTGACCAGCTCCTTGCCACCCTCGACGCCGCCGCCGATCACCAGATTGTCATACTGCAGCTTGAGCAGCGTCTGCGCCCCCGAGGCCGTATAACCGATGGTGGTGTTGTCCGAATCCAGGGTCAGCGAGAGCCCGGAGTAGTTGGTCGTGGCGATGAACAAGGCGCCGCTTTCCGCCACCGTCACCCGGCCGCTGAGCGCACCGGAGACCGTGAGCGACCCTTCGCCGGAAACGAGCAGCTGCGACGACCGGGCCGAGGCCCAGTCCTGCCCCCCGAGGATCAGGTCGCTGGTCACCGTGCAGGAGCCTTCGGCAATGACGAACTGCGTGCTCTGACGGGAGAACAGACCATCCTCCGCATTGCGGTAGTTGACGTCATCGGCGGTCCAGCCGCCGTTTTCGGCGCTGTAGTTGAATTCCAGACTCGAAGCCTCCAGCGACCCCGCCCAGAAGCGGTTGGCCAGCACGCTCAGCGAATAGTCCACCAGATCGGTCTGGTCATACAGACTCTCCGTGCCGCTGCCCAGCCCCGAACTCCACTTCATGATCGAGGCCTTGTTCAGCGTGATGTGCAGCGTCGGCGTGGTGCCGCCGTTGTCGGTCAGCTTGGTGTCCAGCGCGCCGGTGAAGTCCCGCGTCCAGTTGGTGATGAAGTGGTTGTCGTCATTCCCCGAGACCAGCTGGCTGAGCCACTGACTCTGGTTGGCCACCCGATCGGCGCCGAGCACGTTCTGCTCCAGATTGTGCCCCTGCCAGTAGGTGATCGCCAGATCGTCGTGAATCGCGTTGGTGACCACATAACCGCTCTTGTCGAACGCCGCGCCGCGGAAGTTCTGGGCAACCACCGACCGGGTCAGGTTCAGCGTCCCCGCCTTCAGGAACAGGCCGCCGCCGTAGAAGGTGCCGGAGGTGTTGGCCTTGCCGGTCACCAGCCAGCCCGACTGATTGTTGGCGATCGTCGTGAAGTCGATGGTCAGCTCCTTGCCTGAGGTGAAGAGAATGCCGCCGCCGTTCTGGCCCGCGGTGTTGTTG
This sequence comes from uncultured bacterium, assembly GCA_949297015.1. Classification (GTDB taxonomy): domain Bacteria; phylum Verrucomicrobiota; class Lentisphaeria; order Victivallales; family Victivallaceae; genus CASFRF01. Next base: position 14,381 of record CASFRF010000045.1, on the reverse strand, counting down.
GCCACCGTCGAATTGTTCAGCGTCAGCGATCCGGTCTCCACATAGAGACCACCGCCGTCCGCCACCGCCGCGTTCCGGCCGATGGTGCTGTAGGTGATCGCCGCGCGGCCGCTCCGGATATAGATGCCGCCGCCGGCACCGCCGCTCTTGGCCGAGTTGCTGGCGGTGTTGTCCAGCACCACGCAGCGGGTCATGTCCAGCACCCGGTAGTTATCAGCCTGAAGGTCGTTGGCCTCCACATAGAGCGCGCCGCCGAGCAGGGCGGTTGACCCGGTGATCTGACTGTCCCGGATGGTCAGCACGCCTTCGCTCGAGAAAATGGCGCCGCCGTACCCCGTGGCCTTGGAGTTGCTGATCACCAGATTCTCCAGCAGCAGATTGCTGCCCGAATAGATCGAACCGCCGCTGCCGCTGTTGGGAGAGCCGGTGGCGATCACGTTGCCGCCGGTCAACTCCATGTTGCGGAGTTCGACGTTGGAGATGTAGTTGTCTTCAACGCTCTTGATGTTGAAGAACCGCGCCGTGACACCGGTCGCCAGCTTGAACTCCACCACCCCGGCGAGCTTGCCGCCATCGGTGAAGTAGTTGCCGTCGATGACCAGATCCTTGCCGATGCGGAACTCCGCCACCGCCTGAATGACCAGCTCGCCCTTGGCGTTGAGCTCGTTGCTCACCGTGACACCGTTGCGCTTGGTGCCGTTGACCTGCCAGTCGTCCTTGAAGACGATCCGGGTGCTGTCGTCGGCCAGATAGAGCGCTTCGCGCAGCGTCAGATCCGTGACCTCCCAGAGCGGCAAATTCAAACCGTAGTTGTACTCCGTCCGGAAGGTCAGGGAGTCCTTGGCGCTGCCGACGGTCAGCAGCGGAATGTTTTCATAGGCGCCGATGTTGGTCGTGACCGCGGTCGCGCCCTCCGAGTCCATAGTCCGGGAGACGCCGCGCTGGTCGGTGGTCACGCTGATCAGACCGAGACCGGAAAGGGTCTCCACATAGTCGCTCTGGTAATAGCCCGAGTCGAACGAGCTGCTGTTGCCGAGCAGCCGGAGATTCCGGGTCTTGCCGCCGTTGTAGCCGAAGCTGTCGAAGTCGATCCGCAACGACTCCACCATGCCGAAATCGGTGGTCGGATAGGTGACCGTGGTTTCGCCGGTGCCCGGCTTTTCGGTGAACGTATGGACGCCCGTCACATTGCCCTGGCTCCAGTCGTAGCCGGTGGTCGTGGTCCCGTCATCGGTATAGTTGTAGCCGCCGATGACGTTGTATTTTCCGTTGAAGTCCGAAGTGTTCACGCTGTCGGCCTGTTCGATATAGAGGTCGTAGCGGAATTTGCCCTCGCCGGAGATGGTCAGGATGTTCTCCGCCACGATGGTGTTCGCGATGGACAGCAGCGGTGTGACGTAGTCCGGATCCGTGATCTCGTAGTCCTCCAGCGTCCCGACCCAGACCGCCGACAGTTTGCCCGGAGGCATCGAACCCGCCGTATCCAGCTTGGTTTCGATGTAGTTCTGGGTGATCGTGTTGTTGTAGCTGTAGAGCTGTCCGGCCACCGCGATGGCGCTGCCGCCGTAGGTGAGGGTGGTTCCGGTCGCGGTCAGGGAGTTGTGATAGAACGTGGTGTTCATCACAAAGGCGACGCCGGTGTTGGCCACATAGAGCCCGCCGCCGGCCAGGGCCGTGCCCACCGAGCCCGACCAGGTACCGGTGTTTTCGCTGACTTCGGAGCGCTCCAGCCAGAGCGCGCCGGCCGCGTAGATGCCCGCGCCCCGCCCGGCGTCATTGGCCGGATTCTTGTCGCTGCTGGTGACGCTGACCGTGTTCTCCGTGATGCTCGAATCGTAGATCCGCGCGCTGACCAGCGAATAGATGCCGCCGCCGCAGCCGTAGGACATGTCTCCGATCACTTCGGCCGTGGAGGTGTTGCCGGTGACCATCGCGTTGTTCAGCACCAGATACCCGGCGCTCCAGATGCCGCCGCCGTCGTTCCCGGTGAGCAGCGGCGTCAGATACATATCCTCCTTGCCGTTGCCGCCGGTGATGTTCAGGTTGTTCAGAGTCAGGGACGAGTTGAGTCCACCCAGGAACACCCGGCCGGTGCCGTTGGCGTCGATGGTGATCCGGTCCGTCGCCTCCTGCGAGCGGTAGGTGTGATCGTACATGCCGCCGATGGTGATGAGCACCGGACTCTGCCCGCCGCCGTTCATCCAGTTGCGCCCGGCGAAGAGCTGTCCGTACTCCAGCTCAATGGTGTTGTCCTGCCCGGCCTTGAACACCGTCTGATCGAAGTTGATGTTGCCGGTGGTGGAGATCTTCAGCGGATTGCCGTAGGCGTCCTTGAGCACCTTGCCGTAGGCGTCGACCTGATAGATCGGGTTGCCCTGATTGTCCACCACATAACCGGGCGTCTGGATGTAGTTGTAGGAGCCGTCGGCGTTGACTCCGGCCACGTTGAAGCCCTCGCTGGCGTCGTTGTAGTAGCGGTTGAAGTCGGCGATCAGCTTGTTGGCCACGGTCAGGTAGGCGCTGTTCCCCGAGCTCTCGTAGAGCTCCAGGTTCTGATTGATCAGGCGGGACAGCCCATCGTAGCTGTCCACCCAGTACATGGCCTCCCGGATGGTCAGACCGTTCTCGTAGGCCTTGTCGATGTATTGCGCCGCTTCATCGTAGGTGTACATCAGCTTGGAGTCATCCCCCTTGCTGGAGACCTCCAAATAGAAGATCGCCTCGTAGGCGCCGATGCTGGCCTTGGTCTTCTGCCCCTGAACCCATTTGTAGCCGTTCCAGGTCCAGGCCTTGGCGTCGACCCGCAGATTGCCCCGCTGATCGTACCGGACGCCGCCGGAGCTCACCTGATTGTAGGCGATGCTCTCCTCGCTGAGGATCGCCAGCGTGGAGGTCCGGACATTCCCGCGATAGGAGAGTTCGCTGTCCAGGAACAAGTTCTGCTGAATCTTCAGCGAATCCTCGGCGTTCACCGCGATCAGGTTGACTCCGTTGACCGTCTTTCCGCTGGTCAGATTGAGCGTATTGGCCTTCGCCGCCTTGTCCACATAATAGTGGCTGTAGATGTTGTTGGTGTTGGAAAGCGAGGCCCGCAGCGTACTGGTCGGCGAGATGTAGATCTGGCTCGAGAACCGGTCACCCGTATTGTTGTAGATGATCGAGTTGTTGACGGTCAGCGTGGCCGAACCGGGACCGCTGAGGTAGAGCGCCGCGCCCGCCCCGTAATTGTAGGCGATGGTGCTGAAGTTGATGTCCAGCGTTCCGGCGACCATATAGATCGCGCCGCCCTGATTGGCGCCGGTTTCCGCGTCGCCGTTGAAGGCGAGGGTGCTGTTGACGATCTCCAGCGATCCGCGCTCCAGATAGATTCCGGCGCCGGAGTCGATCGCCGCATTGTAGTTGATGCTGCTGCCGGAGATCGTGACCTCGTTTTTCGCATTGCTGTTGCTGATGAACAGGGCGCCGCCCCGCTGGGTGTCGGCACCGTTCTCGGTCAGTTCCACGTCGGTCAGGGTGAGATTGGCCGAATCCTTGACATAGATGGCGCCGCCGTCTTTGCCCGCTTCATTGCCGGACAGGGCGACGAAGTTCACCTCCACATCGCCCTTGTTGCTGACCACCGCAATGGCGCCGCCGTTCTCCCCGGCCGTGTTGTCGAGGTAGTGGGATTCCTGGTTGACGCCGATTGTCGAATTGGGATCGTCTGAGCCGGGAACCGAGAGGAACATCACCTTGCCGATGCTGTCGGTGATCAAAATCCCGCCGCCGGAACCGCCCGCGTGGTTGCCGGTGAAGCCGCACCACTCAAGCCGCATGGCGTCATCATTGGCCATGTTGCCCTTGGTGAAATAGACGGCGCCGCCGTCCTGCGTAGCGGTATTGTAGTTGAAGTCGCTCGACTCGATCACGATGGTCGAAGTCTGCAAATTGTTGGCATTGATGTACAGCGCGCCGCCGGAGCTCCCCGCAGTGTTGTAGGAGAAATCGTAGGAATCGATGCTCAGGTAGCTGGTGGCGCTGTAGACGGCGCCGCCGGCTTCGCCCGACGTGTTGTACCAGAGCCAGGATTGAGCATTCCGGTCGCTCCCGGTCAGAGTCAGGCGACCGCCGTTGTAGATGGCGCCGCCCGCACCCTCGGCCTGACAGTAGAGGATGTCGGTATTGGTCAGCGCGAGCTTGGCGCCGGCCGCCACGTAGATGGCGCCGCCGTCCTTGTCGGCGGTGGCGTTGTAGATGTAGACGTTATTCAGATCCAGCTGGCTGCGGCCGGTCAGATAGATGGCGCCGCCCAGCCCCGAACCCGGAGTCGCGGTCGAGCCGCTCTGCGCGCTGCTGTTCTGAATCGTCACCCCGGAAATGGTGGAACCCGAGGTGGAGGACTGTTCGACGATGGTCTGTACCGTCGTCTCCACCGTGGTGGTCTTGGTCACCGAGCCGGAGGCGGAATCGGTTCCCGAGGTCGACCCCGAGGTCGACCCCGAAGTTGAACCCGAAGTCGAGCCCGAGGAGGAGCCGGAATCGGTTTCGCCCACCACTGTGACGATGGTGGTGTTGACGGTGGTGATCACCGTGGTTTTGGTGACGTTCCCCTCGTCATCCACTTTCGAGGAGGAGACTTCGGTGACGACCGGATCCAGCACTTCGGTGGTGGTGCCCTCCGGCAGGTCGTTGTAGTTCGGCTGAACTTCGACCGTCTCTTCCGTGCTGCTCGTGGTGGTGTCGCTGATGGTATCCCAGTTGACCAGCGCCTCCGCGTCCACATAGAAGGCGCGGTCCAGCAGTGAAACGTCGCCCTGGAGCAGCGTTCCGGCGGTCAGCGTATTCCCGGCCTCATGAAGCACGGTCCCCGCGTAGATGTAGGTAGTTCCGGCGACTTCCGCGGTGTTGCCGGCTTCCCCGTAACGCAGGAACGTGTCCTCGGGCAGCAGGCTGCCTTCGGCGGCAAAGACGTTCCCGGCGGACAGCCGTAAGCCTCCGGGCAGAGTCACCGCTTCCGTCGTCGGATTAGGCAGGAAGAGGGTCGACGCGGAGCCGAGCACGGTGACGTTGGTCGTCCCGGTCCCGGAGGAGGAACCCAGATGGGAGCCGGCGGCCAGAACCGAACCGCTAATCAGGGCGACTCCGTCTTCGCCGTTGGCGAGGAAGGTCTGCCCCGTCGTGGTCACCGTCTCGCTCAGGGTCAGATCCGCCAGCAGCTGTTCGCCGTTGAGCACCGACCCGGCGGAGAGGACCGTCCCCGCCACCAGCACGCTGCCCGTGGCCAGTTCCGAACCGGTGACCGTCAGGGTCTGACCATCCACCTCGTAGGAGTGCTCCTCGGCCCCCCGGAGGATGGTGGAACCCTGAACCATAAGTTCGCCGGGCAGCGTCCAGTAGCCGTCGACAAAATTGTTGAGCGTCAGGTCAGAAGGCGCAATTGCGAGGTCCGCGAGGCCTTCAAACGTGGAGCCCGCGGCGAACACCGTAGTGCCCGGCAGCAGCACCGACTCGCTGTCCTCTTCCCCGCTGATCAGGTAAACGCCGCCCACGCCCACGGTCTGCTGCTCGGTGAGCTGCACCGTGGTGTCGTAGGTGATCTCCAGCGTCAGATCGGCGCTCTGCAAATGGGCGTAGGTGCTGCCCTCCGCCAGCCGCAGATCGTCACGCAGCGTGATGTCGATCGGCAGAATGCTGCCGGCGCTGTACACCACCGACTGGGAACGCGAGGCGTCCACCGTCAGATGCGCACTGTAATCGCCGTGGCTGATCAGGCCGTTGAGGGTGATGTTGGTGTTGATGACCAGCGCTTCCCGCAGATACAGGGTGTCGCGGGCGGCGGCGTCGGCATCATCGGTGTTCTTGATCAGCGTGTCGGAATTCGCCATGGCAATGACGTCGCCGTCCTGAGCCAGACGCAGCGCTTCGCGCAGCGACAGATTGTCGGGGTTGATCGCTTCGGTGCTGGAGATGTGCGGATCGTTCAGATTGTTGACCGTCCACTGGGCCAGCGAATAGTTGTAGTTGGTGAATGAGAGCACCCCGACGTCGATGCGCCCGACCTGGAACTCCAGATCCCAGTCGCCGTTGTACCCGGTGCGGTCGGAGGAGGCCGCCACATCGCAGTCCAGCACGTCGGACAAGTGGCTGATCAGCGCCTGACCTTCGGTATTGGCCGCCACATCGCAGCCGTAGATCAGCAAATCCGTCTGATCCGTAAAGGCGGACTTCCAGACCGCGAACTCCTCCTGATGGGCGTCGATGAACTCCCGGGTGATCCGGGTGCTGTTGCCGAGCAGGAATTCTCCCTGATTGCCGTGGGTCAGAAAATGAACCGCGTCGAGCTCCTGATGGTCGCGCAGATAGGCGGTGACCTCGTCGAAGGCCGAGTCCGACGACAGATAGACCACCTCGGCATCCGAACCGATCTGGTCGATCAACTGCTCCGGCTTCATGACCGTGGAGTTGACGAAGATCACCTCGCGGGTGTCGGCCAGCGCGTGGTCGTAATCCGCCAGCGCGGGCGCGTCAAAATATTGATCGATCACGTCCCCGGCCGCGGCGTGGTCGCCGGAAGCGTACTCCAGCTCCCAGTTCCCGCCGACCTCGGCGTCGCCGGTCAGATCGCTGCTGGCGTTGACCTGATGCCCGCTGAGCTCGCCCAGCGCGTCGACCAGCCCCCGGCCGTCGGCGTCCTGCGCCAAGTTGGAGGAGAACAGATCGATCTGGCCATCGCGGGCGAGCACGCTGTCCAGACCGCTCCAGAACTCCTGCTGCGCCTCATGATCGAGCGTATCCAGCGAAGTTTCACCATCGGAGAACAGGGCGAAGTCTCCATCGGTGTCGTCCGCGAGAAAGCCGATCCGGTCGGCGGTCTGCCCATCGAGCGCATCCGTAATTCGGGCCAGCAGCTCAGCCCCGGTGGTTTCGCCCGGATCGAACTCCACCACGATGGTTCCGGGCTTCGCCGCTTCGACCAGCGCGTCCTTATTCCACAGTTTATCGGAGACGACCAGCACTTCCACCGAGTCTCCGGCATCGGCGGCGTGCCCGTCCACGCCGGCCAGCGGAGCCGCATCCGGCAGCTCCGCCAGCATCGGCGGCAATTCATGCGCATTGACGACCTGGGTTTCGTGTCCACTCTCCTGTTGCAGCTGCTGTTCGGCCGCGGCCGCATCCTGATCCGGCTGAGAATCCGCGGCCTGCTGTGCGGCGGCCAGATCCGTGGCCAGTGCTCCATCAAACAAAATCCGGTCTTCAAGTTGATAAATCATCGTCTTCGCCCTTTGTTGAAACTTGCGCCGGCCCCACCCTCATCATGCCGTCGCGATACATAATCCCGGTACTACCAATAACACCACGAATCGTAGATTGCAAGTCCCGGAAAGTGGAATCCCGCTTTTTTTTTCGGAAAAAACCGGTTCAATTTCTTGCATATCCGTTGTGAACCATTATATTTATATCCGCTAAGTGCCCGACTTCGACGGAGCGGGGGAAGCTGTTGCTTGGTATAAACGTTGTCTGAAAATCAGTTGCTTGATTCGGGTGCCGCTCCTGGGCCGGCTTTGAAGAACGGGAGGAGCCTTCTTCGCCACGAGGAAGGGATGGGTGCGCGAAAAGACAGGTTCTTCAACAGGTAAGGCAAAGGTTGAGCGAGGAATGGTGGAGATGAAGAAGAAAAGAAAGAAACTCGAAGAGTTGACGGCCGAGGAAAAGGTTTTCTACGACCGCTTGATGGAGACTCGGGAAAAGGTTCATCGCCAGATGCAGTATCACGCCGAGGAGGCGCTGGACTGCAGCAACGCGGACAAGCGTGGCGTCACCACTCACATGGCCGACATGGGCAGCGACAACTCCCGCCACGAAATGGAACTGCGGTTGATGACCGAGGACGGCAACGTGCTGGAGCTGATCGAAGATGCGATCGGCCGTCTGCTGGAAGGCACCTACGGGCTCTGTCAGGATTGCGGCGAACCGATTGCCCCCGCCCGGCTGGAAGTCCGGCCCTATGCGCTCTATTGTACCAAGTGCAAATCGATCCGCGAAGAACATCAGGGACGGAATCCTCGCCTTGGCTATTAAGGAACTGCTGTCGCCGGCGATTCCCGGCGCGGCGCGTGAACGCCGGATCATCGCCGGTTGCATGGTCTGGGCCGGCTTCTGGCTGCTGGTCGATCAACTGACCAAGGCGCTGGTGGCCAGGAACTTCGTTCTGGGCGAGTCCTGGCCGGTGATCCCCGGTTGCTTCTCCCTGACTTATGTGGTCAACTACGGCGCAGCCTGGAATATTCTGGACGGCTACGGGGTGGTGCTGCTGATCATCGCGTTGGCGGTGACGGTGCTGGCACTGCTCTTCCTGCGCTACCTCACCGACGGCTATCCCGAACGCTATCTGGCGATTTTTACCGTGCTGAGCGGGGTGATCGGGAACTCCATCGACCGTTTGTGGCGGGGCGCGGTGGTCGATTTTTTCTCCTTCTATCTGGGCAACTGGCATTATCCGGTGTTCAACGTGGCGGACTGCGCAATCTGCGGCGGAGTGATCCTCTATGTGCTCTCCTCCTTCCTGCGCCCCGAACGCCGCCGGCTCCGGACGCAGTAAGGAAAAGGTGAGATGAAACTGATTCGAGCGGTGCTCCCCGGTTTCCCGGAGGGCGTTTACGGACGGCTGGAGGTGGATCGGCTGGAACTGATGGCGGGCAGCCCGACGTCGACGGAGGGGCTGACGCCGACCGGTCAGCGGGTCGCGCTTTCGGCGATCGTGCGCTGGTTGCCGCCGGTGACCCCGGTGAACGTGCTCTGCATCGGCGTCAACTACCGCAATCACGGCGCCGAGTGCGAAATCCGCCCGCCCTCCCACCCGGCGCTTTTTCTGAAGGCGACGACCGCGGTGATCGCCCACGGCGAGCCGATCCGGCTGCCGCTTTCCCACCCCGACTGCGTCGATTACGAGGCGGAGCTGGCGGTGGTCATCGGGCGGACCGCCTTCCGGGTGACGCCGGAGGAGGCGCCCGGGTACGTCGCCGGTTACACCTGCGCCAATGACGTTTCAGCCCGCGACGTGCAGCTTCAGCTCGATTTGCAGTGGGCCCGCGGCAAATCGTTTGACACCTTCTGTCCGCTGGGGCCGGTGCTGACGACCGATCTGGACTGGAAAAACGCGGTGGTCGAGGCGCGGGTCAACGGCGAAGTCCGGCAGCATCAGGGGGCGTGCGACCTGATTTTCGGGGTGCCGGAGCTGATCTCCTTTTTGTCGCAGGAGATGACGCTGGTCCCCGGAACCGTGATTCTGACCGGCACGCCCGGCGGGGTCGGCATGGGGCGGAAGCCGCCGGCCTATCTGCGGCCGGGGGATGTGGTGGAAGTGGAGATCACCGGGATCGGCACCCTTCGCAACGAGGTGGTGCCTCCCCGCTAACCCAGAATTCAGTCAGGAGGTCGGAGATGGATTTGCGGAAGAATTACCGGGTCAAACCGAACACCAAGGTCAAACTCAAAGACTACGATCCGGCCGACGTGGACGGCATCACCGACAAGGCGGTGGCCAACGCCGTGGTCGCCGCCGATCAGGAGAAGCTGACCCGGTTGCAGTATCAGCTCTATGCGGAGAGCAAACAGTCGTTGCTGATCGTGTTGCAGGCGCTGGACGCCGGCGGCAAGGACGGGATCATCAATCAGGTGCTGGCGGTGATGAATCCGCAAGGGTGCCGGGTGCAGTCATTCAAAGTTCCGACCCCGCTGGAGAGCTCCCATGATTTTCTGTGGCGCGCCCATACCGTGGCGCCGCGCAACGGCGAGGTGGTGATCTACAACCGCTCCTATTATGAGAGCGTGCTGGTCGAGCGGGTGCACGAACTGGCGCCGAAGGAGGAGATCGAGGCTCGCTACGGGTTCATCAACGATTTTGAGCGGCTGCTTTCGTTCAACCGGACCAAAATCATCAAGTTCTTTCTGCATATCAGCCCGGAGGAGCAGCTCAAGCGCTTTCTGGAGCGGCTGGAGGACCCGACCAAAAACTGGAAGATCAGCGATTCCGATTATCAGGAGCGGGTCCATTGGGACGATTACATCAAGGCCTTTGAACGGGTTCTGTCCCGTTGCTCGACCGAGGAGTCGCCCTGGTATGTGATCCCTTCGGAGAAGAAGTGGTTCCGCAATCTGGCGGTCTCCAACATCATTGTCAACACGCTGGCGGACATGGATCCGCAGTTCCCGCCGCCCCACGTCGATCTGGAGGAGATCCGGCGTCTGGCGGTGGTGGAGGCGGCCAAGGCGGGACTTGAATTTCCCCGTTCCGGGAAAAAAGCCGATTGAACCGGCAGCGGGCGGGGAGGGCGGGGCTCCGCTCCGTCACCGTCGACGACGTCGATTCCGGTTCTTGAGCCGTTTCAGGAGGTAGAGCAGCGTGGCCCACCAGCGGGGCTGGCCGTAACGCAGTTTGACCTGCAGTTCCTCGCGCAGGCAGTCGTGCCGCCGGCGGTCGGAGAGGCCGCCTTCGCGGTAGAAGGCGACGAGCTCCGGGACGTAGAGCACCCGCAGATGCTCCACATTGACGGCCCGGTACATGAAGTCGTAATCGCCGAGCAGCCGGAGCGACTCGTCGTAGAGCCCGATTTCCCGGTAGACCTGCCGGGGAACGAACATCGAAGGGTGCGGAGCAAAGGCCCCGAGCTTCACCTTGCGCGACCGGAAGCCCCGGACCCGGCCCTGAAACTCGTACTGTACATCGCCCCAGAAGATGGTCCGGACAAGCCCCTGTTCCTGGAAGGTCCGGCGCACCAGCGCCAGCGCCCCGGGCAGATAGCGGTCCCCGGCGTTCAGCAGCCCGATCACCTCGCCGGTGCAGCGCCGGATCCCTTTGTTCATCGCCTCGTAAATGCCGTGGTCCGGTTCGGAGATCACGCCGGCCAGCTGTTCGCGGAAGGGCGCCAGCTGCTCCAAGGTGCCGTCGGTCGAGCCGCCGTCGATGATCCAGTATTCCAGCTCGGGATCGTGCTGATCGAGCACACTCCGCACAGTCTCGGCGATCACATCGGCGGCGTTCAGCACCACGGTGACGATGGAGATTTTCAACTTACTCTTCGCCCCAGACAAAGTCCACCGGCGCCTCGGCCAGTTTGGGCAGCACCCGGTCCTTGGCGGAGAGAATCGGATTCCGGAGCGGCCAGTCGATCTTCAGCGCCGGGTCGTCCCAGGTGATTCCGCCTTCGGCCGCCTTGCAGTATTCGGCGGTGACCTTGTAGTTGATCTCCACGCGCTCGCTCAGCGTGGCGAAGCCGTGGGCGAAACCGACCGGCACATAAAACATTTTGCGGTTTTCGGCGCTGAGTTCGATGCCGAAGGCCCGACCGAAGGTCGGGGAGCCGTGGCGGACATCGACCACCACGTCCCAGATCGCCCCGACCAGCACCCGGATGATCTTGGCCTGGGCGTGGGGGCGGCGCTGATAGTGCAGACCGCGCACCACTTCGCCGATCGAAACCGAGTTGTTGTCTTGGCGGAACTCCGCAGTGATGCCGGCGGCGATAAAGTCGGAACGCTTGTAAGACTCGAAAAAGGCGCCGCGGTCATCCGGAAACACGCGCGGGGTGATGATCTGCAACCCGGGCAGGGGGCCCGGTTCAAATTGGAACGGCATGGATCCAACTCCTTGGGTCAGGTGATTTTTAATTGATAGACCGGTCGTTCCAGACGATCGGTCAGGGAGTTTGCCAGCTCCTCGGCCAACGGTCGCCCGGCCGGCCACTCGGCGCCGAGTACGCGCACGGTAAATTCCGAAAGATCGGGGAAAAACAAATAGAGCGGCAGTTCTCCCGGATACTCCAGTTGCGACACCCGCTCCCGGAACCGTTGCCGGGCCTCTTGCTGTATGTGATCCAGCGCCGAACCCAGGCGATCCCAGCAGGGAGCCAGCTCCAGTTCTGTCACCGGAGACTGCCAGTGTTCACGTTCCGCCAGTGGCAGCAGCCGACAGAACAGTCGGAGACAGGGGAAGACCCGGCTGATTCCGGCGCAGCGCAGGATCCCGCTTCGGAACCATTCCGCTTCGGCGGGGGACAGTCGTCCCAGCAGCTCCGCTTCCAGTACATACCAGCCGGGCGCGGCCACCGGGCCCGGCGACGGCAGGGCGGGCGCCTCCTGGAGTCGGGTGGTGGCGACGTAATAGCGGGCCAGCTCCTGCACCAGTCCCGGGCTCGATTGCTTGACGCCGAGTCGGTCGAGGGCGCCTTTGACCTGTTGCACGGTTTGCTCCAGCCGGGCGGCCGTCACGATTTCGGTCAACTGCCCCCGGAGTGTTTCCGGATCGGTTTTGATCCAGTCGCTGAGCCCTTCGCGGTTGCGGAAGATTCGGGCGATCTCGGGGAACCCGGTGTTTTCCAGAATCCGCCCGACCACTGCCGAGAGTTCCCGCTCCTCGAACACCGGATGTTCCCGTTCAGAATGCGCCAGCGCGAACTCCACGGCCAGTGCGATGTCGTCGGCATAGCTGCAATAGTCGCCCAGCCCGCCGTCCAGAAAGCACCGGATCAGCTCCCGCTGCAGCCACTCCACTTCAAAGGCGAAGTGATCGCCGTTGCTGCCGATCAGCATCACAGTTTGATCGGCGGTTTTGATCATTTCCCGCCTCGGATTTCATCCAGGATTTCGCCGAACTCCTCCACCGCCTGAAACTTGCGGTAGACCGAGGCAAAGCGGACATAGGCCACCGCATCGACCTCCTTGAGCTTTTCCATGACCCGGTTGCCGATCTCCAGACTGGTGATCTCCTTGTCGAAGTCACGCAGAATGGAGGTCGAAATTTCGGCGACGATCCGGTCGATCACCTCCGGTTCGACCGGGCGCTTGTAGCAGGCGTTGGCGATTCCGGCGCGCAGCTTGTCGCGGTCGAAGTCTTCGCGTTCCTGATTGCGTTTGATCACCCGCAGCCCTTCGGGAATGATGCTCTCGTAGGTGGAGAAGCGGTAGGCGCATTTCAGGCACTCACGCCGCCGCCGGACCCCGGTGCCGTCCTTGGCCAGGCGCGAATCGATCACTTTGTCATCCGGACAACCACAGGCGGGACAACGCATGATTACTGCTCCCAGAGTCCGGCCAGGGCGGCATAGGAGTTGAACAGCAGCCCCTGGTAGGCCGGTTGCCGCTCCCAGTCCCGCAGCGCATAGGTCAGAATTGCCATCAGATCCGCCCAGTCCCGTCGCCGGAGCGAGATGGTTGTTTCATAGGTGTGCCGGGCCAGAATCACCTCCACCGTGACGGCGCGGGGCGTGTCCTGCAACCGCGCCAGCAGCGTCGAAACCGACGCGGTCATGACACTGGGTTTCTCACCGTAGGCGGTCACCGCCAGCGGCGGCGCGCCATAGTCGACTGCCGGATCCCCGACGCTCAGTCGTTTCTTCGCCTGCTCCTCCGGGTAGAAGGAGGGCAGAATCGGAATCACCGGCAGCGGCGCGAGCAGTTCCCGCACCCGGACCAAGTCCTCCAGCGTCAGCTTGAGCAGCTGATCGTTATCCAGTCCGGGGCCGTAATGTTTGTCGCCCCAGGCGTAGAGCAGCGAACGCGGCCGGTTTCGGGTCAGGGCGGTGAAGCGGTGCGGCTCCAGCGCCAGCAGCAGCCCCTGCGGTCGCTCCGGTTCCGGCAGGGTTTGAATCCGTCCGGCCACCTCCCGGGCGGCCTCCACCCAGGGGCGTTGTTGCCCGCTGTCGCGGTAGAAGCTGCCCTGACGCAGCAGAAACCGGACCGGGACCCGGCGCCCGGCAAGTTCGCTCAGAAGTGCGCGAAGCTGCCGGTCGAAGGCGGAGTCGGCCGCGGGCAGCTCCGGCCCCGGCCATTCGATCACCACTTCCCGGAAGCCGAGCAGGGCGATGCGGTCGGCCAGCACCGCGTAACGGTTCTCGAAATCACTCAGCGTCCCGGCGGACACCACCACCGCGGCGGGGAATTTCCCGAGCAAAGCGGACAGCTCCGCCGCCCGCTGCCGCTGTTCCGGGGAGACCGCCGCCATCGGCTTCTCGGGGAAAGGCTGGGGTGCCGTGGCGAAACAGCCCGCCGCCAGCAGCGGGAGCAGGAACAGCGTTCGCCGCAGCCAACGGGGCTGTATCATGATGCGATTGATTCTGAACACGACTCTGTCTCCTCGAATATACCATACCACAAGTTCGCGAGATTGTCAATCGCCCGGAGCCCGGCGCCGGCGGCTTTTTCCCGAATTTTCCGGGGGAAAGCCCGGCGGCGGCGGGCTCCGGACTCTTGCATATTCGACGGAGTGGCGCTACATTATGGGAATAAACAAACAACTCTAGAATTAAGGATCTTGATTTATGGCGGAGGATGACGGCAACAAGGCCGGTCTGGAGCAGCTGCGAAGCGAGATCGACCGGATCGACCGGCAGATCATCGATTTGCTC
>CASFRF010000044.1 GCA_949297015.1 uncultured bacterium | reverse complement strand
CGGTTGTCGTAGGCGATCACGCCGCCCAGAAACACCGCCGAGGCTCCGGCCGCGGCGGTCAGCTCCGCCCCCAATCCGCCCCCGGTGCACGACTCCGCCACCGCCAGCTGCGCCCCGCGGCGCTCCAGTTCGGCCAGCAGTGCCGGAGCCGGCTCCAGCGCTCCCACCGGCAGCGGCGGCAGCGGACAAACCGCCCGCAGCCGCTCCAACTCCGCCCGCAACCGCACCGGGTCGGAACCGGAGAAGAAGACCCGGGTTCCGGCCGCCGTGGCGCAGTAGGCCACCGACACCTCCGCCGGCAGCGCCAGATCGGCCACCAGATTCTCCACCGTCAATTCACCGCAGCCGGCGGCCAGAAAGCCGAGCGTATGCGCCGCATCGGGCTCCAGCCGCGCGAGCACTTGTTCCATCATCGCAACCAGCTCGCGGGGCGGGCCGGGGAGCAGAAAGATCCGCAACGTCCGGCCGCCCAGCTCCGCCCGGAAGCAGAGTCCGGGAGCCGACCCCACCCGGTTGTCCAGCGCCTCTGCCCCCCGGGGCAGCAGCGCCTGGCGGAAGTAGCGCCGGGGCGGCCGCGCCGTCTCGTGCCGGGCCCGCCACCAGCCCAGCAACCGGCGGCGCAACTCCGGCGACTCCTCCAGTTCCAGCCCGAAAAACTCGGCGACGGCCTCGCGCGAGCAGTCGTCGCCGGTCGAACCGAGGCCGCCGGTGATCAGAATCGTCTCGCCCTCCTCCGCCGCCAGCGCCAGGCAGCGCTGGATCTCCTCCGTTCGATCGCCCGCCACATAGGACCGGCCGACCGCCAGCCCCCGCCGCGCCAGCGCTTCGCCGATGATCGCCAGATCCCGGTTGGCGACCGCGCCGCGCAACAGTTCAGATCCGGTGGTGATCACTTCGATTTTTTCCATTTCGTCTCGCTCCTCACCCGTTTCCCGGACAATATACACCACTTCGCCGCATTTTGCGCCTCCATTCCCGGAAAATTCCGCGCCGGGGATTGCCGAGAGCCCCAATCCATGCTATATTATCCGGAAAATCACCAAAACCCAAAACAACATTTCAGGACCGTTCATGCAGACCCGAAGCGCGGTGGCAAAAGGGAAAAAAATCTTCTGGTTCCTCGTCAAACTCGGCATCGCCGGAGCGATCGTGGCCATCCTCTTCGGACGCAACCACCGGGAGATCGTGGAGAGCTTCCGGGAATTCAACTTCTGGTGGCTGCTTCCGGCGGCCTTCTGCTACGCGCTGCACATGGTCATCTGCTCCTGGCGCTGGTACCGGCTGATTCAGGTGCTGAAACTGGAGCTCTCCTTCCGCGAGGCCTTCTCGCTGACCATGCAGGCCTACTTCTTCTCGCTGGTCTTTCCGGGCGGAGCCATCGGCGGCGACCTGGTCAAAATCGGCGTGCTGGCCCGCCGGGCGCGGGAGGGCACCAAGGTCGAAGCGGCGTTCACCATCCTGATGGACCGCATCGTCGGCATGATCGCGCTCTTCGGCATGGCGCTGGTGCTGGTACCGCTCGATTTGCCCACCTTGCTCAACGTCTCCATCACCGGGATCGAGCTCACTCCGGAGCTGCGCTGGCTGCTGATCGCCGGGCTGCTGGCGCTCTGTCTGGCCGGACTCGGCGCCTCGATGCTGATCTTCTTCCACCGGGCGCTGGAGAAAATCCCGCCGGTCCGCTGGCTGATGCAGCTGGGCGACCGCCTGACCGACGGCATGGTCACCCGGATGACCGCCGCCACCGATCTCTACCGCAAAGACTGGCGCGTCACCCTGGGCATGACGCTGTTGAGCGTACCCGGCGTCCATTTGATGGTCACCGCCGCCTTCGGCTTTCTGCTGGCCGGACTCGACGTCGGCAATCCCGGAATCCTGCTGGTAGTGGTGGCCATGACCGTGGCCAACATCGTCGGGCTGCTGCCGATCTTCCCCGGAGGGCTCGGCGGCCGGGACTTCGTGTGCATCACCATTCTGGTGGCCGGCGGCATGGCGGTGGGTCCGGCCAAGACGGCCCAGCTGCTCTACACGGCGCTGATCTTGTTCTTCAATCTGCTGGGCATGATCTACTTCCTGCTCGATCCCGGGCGCCGTCAGGAGAGCCGGATTCTGGAGCAGGAACTGGCAGGAGAATCCTCAATCGCGGCGGAATCATGAGCGAACTGCAACTGGAAATGAATTTTTCGCCCCGTGGCAACCGGCTCCAGCAGGCGCTGGACCGGGCGGAGTTCGTGCTCTTCATCGAGCACGCGGCCCCGGCCAAGGACAACGATCCGGCCGCCGCCGCCGATCGGCTCCGGGCGCTGGAGCAGGCGGCACTGGAGCAGCCGCTGAACTGCGCGCTGGCGATCACCGACTGCCGGTATCCCACCGCCGCCTGGCATCCGGTGGAGTACGCTTCCGGACTTTCGCCGGAGAACCGGGACCGTCATCTGGTCTATCTGGGCGGACGCGGGGAGTCACCGCAGCACGTTACGGAACTGCTGCAGCTGGCGCGGGCCAACACGCTGACCAATCTGGTGGTGACCAGCGGCGACGCCGTGCCGGGCGAGGATCGCCGGGCCACCCGGCGCCACGTCTTTACCGACAGTCTGAACCTGCTGGAGCGGACCGCCGGGGAGTTTCACACCGGCGTGGTGGTCAATCCCTTCTGCTACACGCCGTGGAGTCTGGTCCCGCAATACCGGAAACTGGTGCGGAAGTTCGCCGCCGGAGCCGCCTTCGCCGTGACTCAGGCGGGCTGGGACATGCTCAAACTGCAATCCTTGCGCTGGTATTTGTGCGAGCGCGACCTCTTCTATCCGACCATCGCCCGACTGGTGCTGCTGACCCCCGAAAAGGTGGACGACATCCTCTCCGGCGAGATTCCCGGAGTCACCATCTCGCCCGATTTCCGCGCCATTCTGGAAAAGGAGCTGCGCTTTTCCAGGACGCAGTTCGAAGCGGCGCAGTACCGGCGGCTGGAGCTGCAGGTCGCGGGGTGTCGGCTGCTGGGCTTCAGCGGCGTTCAGCTGCTCGGCGTCGAGCAGCCCGCCCGGATCCGGCTGGCCGCCGAGCGGATCGGAGCGGCACTGGAGGAGTTCACCGACTTCGGCTCCTGGCTGGAATCCTACAACTCCTATCTGGCCCGGACCGAAATGGCGCCGCGCAGTCGCAGCTACGCGCTGTACGACCGGGTGCTGCACCGCCCCTATGCCGACGGGCCGCTGGCCCTGCGCGACTTCGGGCCGGTTCAGGTCTCCCGCGCTGAGAAACTCAAGTACCATCTGCGAAAGTTCTTCTTCGCCCACGCCGACAGTCAGGGTTCGGAGCGGCTGCTGCTGAAAAAACTGCTGGCCGGTTGCCGCAACTGCCACCGGCCCTGCCGACTGCCCCGGAGCGCCTTCGTCTGCCCGGCGGAGTGTCCCAAAAATCTGGAGGGTCCCTGCGGCGGACTCAAACTCGACGGGAGCTGCGAGGTCCCCGGCGTCGGCGAATGCGTCTTTCACCGGATCGCCCGGATCGCCCACTGGCGCGGGGAACTGGAGCAGATGCCCTAACTGAACTTTTCTGGAGGAGGTTCACCATGTATCACCAGTTTCGTGAATTGCCGCCGACCGCCATCAAGGCCCGGGGGTTCCTCGCCGAATTTCTGCGCCGTCAGCGCGACGGACTCACCGGCCATCACGCGGTTCAGGGGTACCCCTTCGACACCGTCATGTGGAAGGGCCGGATCGAAAACGTGCATCTGACCGAGGGCTGGCACCACGGCAAAACCATTCCGGTGGTCCGCGACATGGCCTGGTGGCCCTATGAGCAGTCGGGCTATCTGCTGGACGGCCTGATCCGGCTGGGGCTGCTGCTGGACGATCCGGAGCTGCAGCGGGAGTACCGCGAAAATCTCGACTACCTGATCAGCCATCCCCGCGACGGGCGGCTGGGGCGCGACTACCATGATTCGGGTTCGGAGTGGCCGCTGGCGGTGTTCTTCAAGTCGGTGATCGCTTGGTACGAGGCCACCGGCGACGAGCGCGTCCGCGAGGCGTTCCACCGCCACTACCGCGAACTCAGCGTGGACGATCTGGCGCTGGAGATGCGCCACTTCACCAATCTCGAGGGTGTCCTCAAACTCAGCGAGTGGACCGGCGACGAGGCGCTGAAGGCCAAGGCCGTAGCCGCCTGCGCCCGTCACAACGCCTATCATCCCCGGCTGGACAACCCCTACGAGGAACTGTGGCTTGACAAAGCCGCCTCCGGCAAACGGGTGGTGATGCACGGCGTGACCTTCTCCGAAGAGCTGAAAATTCCGGTGCTGCTCTATCTCTACACCGGCGACCGCGCCGGTCTCGAAGCGGCCGAGCGCTGTCTGGAGAAGGCCATGCGCGAGCACGGTCAGGTGGTCGGGCTGCCCAGCGCCAACGAGTTTCTGACCGGCCGCGATCCGCTTCAGGGGTATGAGACCTGTGTGATTTCGGACCTGTTGTGGAGCGTCGGCTATTTTCTGCAGGCCACCGGCAAGGCCGGTTACGCCGATCAGCTGGAAAAGATCGCCTTCAACGCGCTGCCCGGCTCGATCACCAAGGACTTCACCCGGCTGCAGTACCTCTCCAGTCCCAATCAGGTGCTGGCCACGCCGTTCTCCAATCACTCCCACTTCATGCGCGGCGAAAACGCCTGGCGCCAGTACAAGGCGAACCACATCCCCGAGTGCTGCGGCGGAAACCTGCACCGGGTGATGCCGAATTATGTGCTGCGCATGTTCCTGGCCGACGCCTCCGGCGCCCCGGTGGCGGCCACCTACGGCCCGGCCGAGCTGCGCTACCGCTACGCCGGAGTCAACTACCGGATCGTGGAGGAGACCGAATATCCCTTTGAACCTGAGATCCGCTTCCGTTTCGAGCCGGAGACGGCGCTGGAGATGCCGTTCACCTTCCGGATTCCGGGCTGGTGCCGCGGCGCGAAGGCCCGGCTCAACGGCGAGCCGCTGACCCTGACCGCCGACGCCGGAACCTACTCTACAATCCGCCGGCTCTGGCGCCCGGGCGACGAACTGGTGCTGGAGCTTCCGGCCGAAGTGGAGCTGCAGAGAGACCGGCAGTGGGGCTGCCTGAGCTGCGGGCCGCTGGTCTTCTCCTATCCGGTGCCGCACAGTGCGACCACCGAGGGTGAAGGACGCTTTGCGCCGCTGACCCTGATGCCGGCAGGCCCCTGGAACTACGCGCTGGATCTGACCGGCGAGGAGCTCAAAGCGCTGCGTCCGGAGCGCCGGGACTCGAGCTACCCCTACGATCAGCCGCCGCTGACGCTCCGGGTCCCGGTGCGCAGGATCACGAACTACGATGAACTGGCCCTGGGGCGCTACACGCCGGAGCTGCCGCTGTTCTACCATCTGCTCGGAGACCGGGAGTATCTGGAACTGGTGCCCTACGGCTGCACCACCACCCGGATCACCGCCTTCCCCGATCCGGTTGAGCGACAGCTGCTGCCGGTGGTCAACGCCGCGGCCGCCGGGCCCTATCCCTACGATTTCCGGCGACCGCTGGCGGAGCAGAGTTACGAGCCGGAAATCCGGAGCGACGAGGAGTTCTACCGCCACGCCGCGCCGGTTCAGGTCAATCCCGACGACTACTACGATCTGATCCACCACTTCCAGGAGGGGGAGCATCATCTGGCCTATCTGCAACTGCGGATCTGGGCGGAGGAGGCCGGTCCGGCCACGCTGGCGCTCGGGGTCGCGGGGTGTGCGATCGGCTACCTGAACGGCGAAAAGGTGCTGGAGCTGGAGCCGGTGCAGGAGGCCGAACTCACCGCCCCGCTGTGGTTTGACCTCAACCTCCGGCAGGGGTACAACTATTTGCGGCTCAAGCTGGCGGCGCCGCCCAGACCGCCCCAGTACCGGCGGGACTGGGGGGCCAGGGCGGTGGTCTTCCGTCAGGCCCGGTCCTGACGGCCGGTCCGGGGCTTGACTTTCCGGCGGAGGAAGCTATATTCCTCCTCCGGAGAGCGAACCGATGGAAGCCCGATACTACCGAAAGCTGGAGCACGACGCGGTACAGTGCACTTTGTGTCCGCACCGCTGTGTGATCGCCCCCGGCGCGGTCGGTCGCTGCCGGGTCCGGCGCAACCGGGGCGGGCGGCTGATCGCCGAAACCTGGAACCGTCCCGCCGCGCTGCAGGTGGACCCCATTGAAAAGAAGCCGCTGGCCTGCTATCGACCGGGCAGCCGGACCTTCTCGATCGGCACCTTCGGCTGCAACCTGCGCTGCGCCTTCTGCCAGAACGATCAGCTTTCGCGCCACGGACTCGAAGCGGCGCCCGACCTGCCGGAAGTATCGGCTCAGGAGCTGATCGCCCTGGCCCGCCGCTATGGCTGCGAATCGGTTGCGCTGACCTACAACGAACCCACCGTCGCCTTTGAATACGCGCTTGAAATCGCGCGGACGGCGCGGGCGGCCGGACTCGGCACGGTGCTGGTCAGCAACGGCTTCATCGCCGAGGAGCCGCGCCGGGAGCTCTATGCGCTGATCGACGCGGCCAACATCGACCTCAAAGGGCCGGACTCCTTCTATCGGCGCTACTGCGGCGGCACGCTGGAGCCGGTGCTGGCCGGCTGCCGCAGTTTCCGGAACGACTTCGACGGACATCTGGAGCTGACCACGCTGCTGATTCCCGGGCTCAACGATGCGGAACCGGAGCTGCTCGAACTGCTCGAACGGGTGGCCGGGGAGCTCGGGACCGAGGTTCCGCTGCACTTTTCCGCCTACTTCCCGGCCGGCGGCTTCACCGCGCCGCCGACGCCGCCGGAGACTTTGTACCGGGCGCGGAGTCTGGCGCGCCGTTGCGGCTTCCGTTGCGTGCGACTCGGTAATCTGCCCTTCACCCCCGACCCCGAGGAGACCTGAATCATGCGCGTACTGCCCAGTTCCATCGCCGGCAGCTGGTATCCGGCCGATCCCGAAGCACTCCGTCAACTGCTGACGCGCGAAAGCGCCGCCCTGCCCCCCGTACCGGAGGGCGCACCGGTGCCGAATCTGCTGATTCTGCCCCATGCCGGCTACCTCTACTCCGCGGCGACCGCGCTGTACGGCATCCGGCGGCTGCAGGGAGCGCACTTTTCCCGGGTGGTGGTGCTGGCGCCCAGCCACCGCTGCGCCATCCGCGACCGGCTGGTCGCGCCGGAGAGCGCGGCCGTGGCGACGCCGTTCGGCGACATCCCGCTCGACGAGGAGGCGCTGACCCGGCTTGGTCGCGCCTTTCCGCTGGTCCGCAGCGACGCGGTTCACGCCGGGGAGCACGCCGCGCAGATCGAATATCCGCTGCTGCAATACGGACTCGTCGACTTCCGGCTGGTGCCGCTGATCGTCGGCGACTTTTCGGATTCGGGGCGGAGTCGGGCCGCGGCGGCGCTGCGCACAATTCTGGATCGCGACACGCTGCTGGTCATCAGCAGCGACTTCACCCACTACGGCGCGAGCTTCGGCTTCACCCCCTTCGACGGGCAGGCCGCGGCCGAGGTCCGGAAGCTCGACCTCGCCGCCTTCGACGCCATCCGGAAACTCGACGCCCCCGGCTTTGCCGCCCTGCTCCGCCGAACCGGCGCCACCATCTGCGGGTACCAGCCGTTGCTGCTGCTGCTGCAAACCGTACCCGCCGACACCCGGTTTGAACTGCTGCACTACACCAACAGCGCCGAGCGCACCAGGGAGAGCGCCGAATTCGTCTGTTACCTCTGCGCCGCCGGGTACGCGCGGTGGCCGGAGCCGGAGTCGCTCACTCCGGCGGAACAGGAGTTTCTGCTCAACCTGGCCCGCCGAACCATCGAATACGCCTTCGCTCACCACCGGAAACTGCCGGAGACGGAGTATGCGGCCGAACTCACCGCCGGGTTGCGGCAGCCGCGGGGCTGCTTTGTCACGCTGAATACCCGCGACGGGGAGCTGCGCGGCTGCATCGGGGAAATCGAAGCGCGCCGCCCGCTCGCGCAGGCGGTGGTCGAACGGGCGCTGGATGCGGCCTTCGGCGATCCGCGCTTCCTCCCGGTGACCCCGGAGGAGTGGCCGGAACTGCGGCTGGAAATCTCGGTGCTGACCCCGCCCCACCCGGTCGCCGACTGGTCGGAAATCGAACTCGGGCGCCACGGGATCATTCTGGAAAAAGCCGGTCGGGGCGCGGTCTTTCTGCCCCAGGTCGCCCCGGAGCAGCACTGGGATCTGGCGACCACGCTGACCCAGTTGTCCCGCAAGGCCGGACTGCCGCCCGACGCCTGGCGCGAAGGCGCGCGCTTTTCCGTCTTCGAAGCGCTCGTATTCCACGAATCCTGAGTCACGCCGCGCCAGCGGGCAGCTTTTTTGCGGAATGCTCTTGACATTCCGGGACGTTTCGGCTATAATTACAGTGTAATAGTACACAATAGCACACCGAACAGAGCGATGACGAAGGAAAATCTTGATCGCATGGCGGCGCGGCTGCGGCAGTTGCTGGAGCAGCAGCGGAGCCGGGATGACCGGGGGACCTCGGCCAACATCTGTATGGTCTTGCGTCGGCTGGCGGCGGAGAGTCAGCGGCTGGACCGGTTGCCGGCGATCCGCAAACTCAGCGAAATTTTCGGAGCGGCGCCGGCCTCGGTGCAGCGGGCGGTGACCGAACTGATCGCGGAGGATGTGCTGATGGCGCGCAGCGGCGTGGGTCTCTTCGTCAAGAACCCGCCGCCACCGACCGCCGATCCGCTGCACTATACCCAACATGGACGCTACGTCGTGCGGGTGCTCTACTGGGAGCAGGCGGAGTCGCGCCAGCAGATGATGCTGGAGCTGATCGAGTCGTTCCGCAGCGAATATCTCGGGCGACTGGAGCTGCGTTTGAGCTTCACTCAGTCCGAAGAGGCGCCGGATCTCATCATCAATCTGCCGGGCCCCCCCCGGCCACTGCCGCTGCGCCGGCTGGGCGCCTCGGACCTCGACCGCGGCCTCCTGCAAATCGAACCGGACGAGACGGCGCCGCTGGCCTACTACGCGCTGTATTTATTCTGCGACCGCCCGGCGCTGAAACGGCTGGGGCTGCCGGAGCCGACCTACCGGACCTTCCGGGAACAGGCCGCCTATCTGCAACAGGTCGCCGCCCGCTGCCGGGAGACGGGAGTTTGCCTCCCGGTTTCGACGCATCGCCCGGCGGGCTTCTTCGGGAGCCGCCTTCCGGAGCTGCTGAGCACCCTGCGACAAGGGGGAGACGACGCCGTTTTCCGCGAAGAGTGCCGGACCATTCTGGAGTACTGCGCCGCCTTCCATTACGCCCGGGATTTCTGGGAAAAGAAGGGGATCACCCGCTTCAACCAACGGGAATTTCCGATTCTGGCCGCCAACACCGGCACCCTGGCGCTGACGGAGCGCCCGGAGGAGCTGCTGCTCTATCCGGTGCTGGCGCTGGACGACCTGCCGCTGCTGGAACCGCTGCCGGCCACGGTGCGCGGCGACACCGGCAACCCCATGGAGTGCCTCCGGCTGCTGCGCCATCTGCAAAGTCCCGAAGCGCAGGAGAAATTCCGGGAACAGGGGTTTGTGACGCTCTCGAGACAGGGGCGTTACTTCGATCCGGAGCGCTTCGGCCGGGCGCTGAGTCAGGCTTGGCCGATTCACTTCCCGGATCCGGATGACTACTACGTCTACAATCATCTGCTCGATCACGCCATGCTGATGATGGTGGATAAACCGTCGTGTCTGATCGCGGAATGGAACGATTTCATCAATTACGCCCGCAGCTATCTGAGCTACCGGTCGGATGCCACCGACCGGGCCGATGGCGGGGCCACCCTGGAAGGAGTGAAAAAATGAGCAAGGTTCCTCTGTTCGCCGGGAGTCCGGTCTCCACCGGGCGCTCGACCTCCGGGCCGCAGCGCCCTCCCCGTTTCACCCTGATTGAACTGCTGGTGGTGATTGCGATCATCGCCATCCTCGCCTCCATGCTGCTGCCGGCGCTGAACCGGGCGCGGGCGACGGCGCGGCGGGCCCGCTGCATGTCCAATCAAAAGCAGCTGGGGCTGGCGATGCAGCAGTACATGGACGACTTCAACGGGCAATGGGCCGCGGCCTATTATCCCTCGACCAGCTCCACCAACGAGAACCAGGCCGGAACCGCGCCCTGGTGGGTGGTTCCGGCCTACTACAGCGGCTACATGCCCAAACTGACCACCGCCTCCTTCTACGGCGACTTCGTCTGGAAGCGTCACTACCGGGCCGACGGCATGGGCGTGCTGCGCTGTCCGGAGGACCAGACACTCAACGCCAACGGCGAATTCAACCCCAACTACGCGGTTTCCGGCGGCAGTTATCAGGCCGATCCGCCCCGGCCCAGCGGCAGCGGCATGCTCGACTACCGGCGGTTCTCCAAGTTCCGTCATCCCAGTCAGATTCTGTGGGTCAGCGACAGTTTCCCGAACGGCGATACCGAAACGGCCAGCTATCACCGGACGTTGACCTACACCTACTACAGCAACACCTCGGAGGAGATCGGAGACCGGATCCATTTCCGGATGCTCTCCCACAGCGGGACCAAGAATCTGCTGCTGACCGACGGCCATGTGGAGAATCGCAGCAACCACTCGATTCAACTTTCGACCCAGAGCCGGTACAGCTCTGATTATCTGCTTCCGGACTTCGACTGGGTCAACCCGACCAACAATCCGTAAATTTTCCAAGGAGGGAACAATGTCATTCAAAGGCTTGAGTCTGCTGGGGCTGGGCGTGTTCGCCACGCTGGCCGCGGCGGAAACCGTAACCGTCTACACCGTGCCCGCCTCCGACGGCTATTTGATGGCCAAGGAGACCGCGCCGGTGATGGAACAGGTGGTCTCCACCGTGCTCAATTCGGAGAACAATCAATCCCATTCGCTGCTGGCCGGGAAAATCTGGCGCAACCACTACAAAACCATTCTCGAATTTCCGCTGCCGGAAAAGACCGGAACCGTCAAGAGCGCCCGGCTGAAACTCCCGGTGCTGGGCAACTCCGGCGGCTATGAGCGTGCCGAAGGCGGCATGCCCGAACTGCGCGCCAGCTACTACCTCGCGCCGCAGGCCAACGGACAGGTCGAGCTGGGCGACGATCAGGGCGGAACTCCACTGCCCCAGCCGCTGTTCCCGGAGGGAACCAAAGTGGACCAGGCCCATCCCGGCGTGGCCGACGTCACCGCCGCGGTGCGCGAGGCCATCGCCGGCAAAGCCGAATATCTCGGGTTCCGGCTGGAGGCGCCGGGGGCGAAGAACGCCTGCTGGCGGCTGGTCAGCGCGGAGAACCAGTTCAATAAAAACAACCAGCTCTCCCCGGCGCTGATTATCGAATTTGAGGAGTGATCCCCATGACCGCCAGACCCTGGAGCCTGTATTCAGCTTTGCTGCTGCTGACCGGAAGCTGCGTCTTCGGCGCGGCGGAGCTCTACCCCGCAACCGGCGGGAAAACGCTCAATCTGAGAGTCCCGACTTACGCCGCCCCCGACCGGGGGGCGAAGGGCGCGGCAATCCCGTTTGAGCAGGTGCGCTTCGACTATCCGCTGGCCCCGCACCTCCGATTCGACGGCGCGGGTCGGCTCGAGTTCATGCTCCGGGCCCGGCGGAAACCCTTCCGGGTCGAAGTGCTGGAGCTTCAGGATCCGGAGCGCGGTGCGCTGGTGTTGCAGATCCAGTCGGCGCGAGTCGGTCGCAATCAGGCCGAATTTCTGTTCCGGAAGGGCAATCAGGTGCTGACCTCGGCCCCGCTGCCGGAGACGCCGGGCCCCGACTGGAGCGCCGCCGAAATCGTCTGGCAGGGAACCGACGCCACCCTGACGATGGGGGGCAAACCGGTGGCCAAGCTGGCGGAACTGCCGCCGGGCTTTGCCCCGACCCGGCTCGGACTGAACGTCTGGTCGGTGGATGAATTGAAGCTCGAGGGCGCCAACGGCACCTTTACGCTGGACTGGGAGAACCGGACCTACGCCGGGCGGCTCGCCGTCCGCGAAGGAGGCGGGGTCTCGGCGGAGGTGATGGGGTTCGATTCGGGTGCGGTCACGCTGGACCGCGCCAGCCGGGAGTGTCCGGTGATTCAGCTGCTGAACACCACCGACCACGCCGTCACCACCGAAGCGCGGTTCCGGCTGCGCTCGGAAGTGGCCGGCGAAACCCGGGAGTGGACGCAGCAGCTTGCCGCCGGACCGCGACAGGATCAGTTGCACTTCATCGATTTCCCGGGCGGTCTGGCGAACGACGTCTACCATCTGGAACTGGAGCTGCCCGAGCTCGGAATCCGGCAGGAGAAGCACTTTTTCCACATCCTCCGGCGGAACGAACCGGCGGGGCCGGACAAATTCGGATGGCACAGCTGCGTCAACTATCTCTTCGGGGGCTACATGGATTCGGTCCCGGTCCGGATTCCGGTCCGGTACTCGCACTGGAGCTACGTCTACGCCCCGTTCTGGCTGGAGGATTACGGGTGCAACGTCGAGCAGCAGCCCGAGGTCGATCCGGAGTGCTGGAACTACGAGGAGGTCACCGAGTGGTCGATTCAGGAAGGGAAGAAGCTGATTCTCTGCATTCAGACCGCTCCGGGCCAGGCTTGGGGACAGGAATACCCGCTGCTGCGCCGGACGCGCGAGGGCGGCGGCGGCATGCCGAAAAAGGAGCTGTTTCAGCGCTGGTTCCGGGTTCTGGTCGAGCGTTACCGCGGCCGGATTCTGGCCTGGGAGGTGGAGAACGAGCCGAACGCCTGGTTCCTGCCCGACCATCCGGAGGAGTACTGGAAGGTCTGCCGGATGGTTTATGAGGTGGTCAAGGAGGTGACCCCGGAGGTCCCGGTGGTCGGGATCTGCGGGACCTCGATCTTCACGCCCTGGATGGACCGGGCGCTGGCCGCGGGCGCGGGGAAGTACCTCGACGGCGTCTCCTGGCACAGTTACCTGATCGAGAACCTGCCGGAGGAGACCGGCTTGTCCGACATGCTCCAGGACGCGGTGAAGAAATTTCCGGCCGGGGCCCCGGCCCTGAACACCGAAACCGGCTGCAACGCGGTGATGCGCTACCAGATCGATCGGGCCATTCCGCCGGAGGAGGTCAAAGCCAAGCGTGAAGCCCGGGTCTTCGGCTTCGCCTTTCCCTCGGGCTTTCCCGGCTGTTCGGTGGACGAGTGGGACGCCTCGAACAAGATCGTCCGCAATGTGGTGGTCAACTTCTGCAGCGGCGCCAAACTCTTCACCTTCTTCGGGGTGACCAACGGGCGCGATCCCCACGACGCGGGCGGGGACTGGACCAAAAAGCTCTTCGACTTCAACCTCTTCGCGGTCACGCCGGAGGGGAAGCGCACGCCGTCGCTCTACATGCTGGCGGTGGCGGTCTGCGCGGCCCAGCTGGAGAGCGCCACGCTGGACGGCATTGTCCCGCTGGCGGATCACTACGGGATCAACGGCGGCATTTTCAACAAGGCGGAGGGGCGCGGCAAAGTCGCCGTCCTGTGGGCGGTGAAAAACCAGGTCGCCACGCTGTTGAACGCCGACACCCCCACCTTGGAGCAGGTCGACCTGCACGGGCGGCGCTCCACGCTCAAGGCCACCGGCCGCGAGGGCGACACCTACACCTATATGCTCACGCTCGACGCCTTTCCGCGCTATCTGCATACCACGGGGAAGCGTCTGGAACTGGGGGCGCTGCCGGTGGAGAAACTCAACGTGGTGCCGACCAGCTCCACCGAGGGAACGCTGTTCCTCGAGCTGGGGAACCGGGAGACCCGGACCCGGACCATCGAAGTCGCCCCCGGCGGGGCGGACTCCCGGGTGCGGTTCACGCCGGAGCGCGCCGAAGTTCAGCTCGCCCCCGGCGCCTTCCAGCAGCTGGAGTTTCACTATCAGCTGGATCCCGCCGTCACCGGGAAGAGTTTCGGCGTCCCGATCCGGCTTAAACTGGATCGGCAGCTGGAAGCACAGATCGAAGCCGAGTTCAAGGCGCTGAAGGTGGTGACCCTGCGCCCCGCCGACAATCCGGTGCTGGCGTTGAACCGGGACGAGCAGGTGGTGATCGGCCACGCTCCGGCGCTGGCCTCGCTGGCGGAGGCCGACAAATACTGGAACGGCCCGGATGAACTCTCCGGCGAGCTCCGCTGGGGCTGGGACGAGCAGAAGCTGAAACTGGAACTCACGGTTCGGGATCAGATCGGCCGTCCGGCCGCCTTCCCCGGGATTCACGGCAGTTCGGTGGAGCTCTTCTTCGACTTCCGCACCCCGGAGCGCGGATTGGGCAATCCGAACTACGGCAAAAACGTCTACCAGTTCCTGCTCACTCCGGCGCTGAGCGAAAATGAGCGTGAAATCCCGCTCTACAGCCCGCAGCTGGCCAACGGCGAAAGCGGCGGGGTCCGGGCCTGGAGCCAACGCCTCGACGGCGGCTACCGGCTGCGGCTGGAGGTGCCCTGGCAACTGGCCGGAGCGCGGCGCCCGGAGAGTTTCGGCTTCGACCTCGGGATCAACGGCGCCTTCGCCCAGGGCAAGGAGGTGCGCCGGAAAACCCAGCTGATGCTCTTCGGAACCGCCGAAAACGCCCGCAATGCCGCGGCCTTCGGCCGGATCCGGCTTCAGCCCTGAACCGGCGGCGGAGGCGGGTTCCGGAACGAGAACTCGCACCCGCAGTAGTTCTGCACATAGAAACCGTACCGCCGGGCCAGCTCCCGCCCCCGGCGGAAACCGTCGCGCTTCTTGAAGTCGAACGGGGCAAAGCGCTCGTAGCGACTCCCCAGCTCCAGCAGCAGCCGGGAGTTCTTGTGCGGACTGACGGTCAGACTGGTGGCGAAGACGTCGAGCCCCAGTTCCCGGCACCGGGCCGCGGCCAGCGCCAGCGAAAAATCGAAGCAGCGCGGACAGCGCGCCCCCCGTTCCGGCTCCGACTCCAGCCCGGCCACCGCCGCGCGCCAGGCGGCGTGATCGTACGCGGCTTCGACCAGCCGCAGCCGGTAGATCGCGGCCAGTTGCCGCACCGAATCCAGCCGCCGGTCGAACTCCGGAGCCGGCGCGAGATTGCTGTTGGCGAAGAACAGCGTCGGCGCATAGCCCTGCTCCAGCAGGGTTTCGACGCAGCCCACGGCGCAGGGGGCGCAGCAGCAGTGCAGCAGAATCGTTTTCATGCCGGGAATATAGCTCCGGAAGCCGAAAAAACAAGGGTTCGGATTTGCCGAACGCCGGTTCCGGCGTTATCTTAATAGTCATCATGACATGGCAATTCATCATCCGCAAACTGGCCTCTTCGCTGGCCATCGTGCTGGGCGTGGTGCTGCTGACCTTCGCCTTGTTCAATCTGGCGGGGGGCGACCCGGCGGCGGCGGCGCTGGGCAAGAGCGCCGCGCCGCAGGAGGTCGAGGCGCTGCGCCGCCAGCTCGGGAGCGATCTGCCGCTGCTCTACGGCCGGCTCTGCCGGACCGAGGCGTTCGACTCGGCGCCGGAACTGGCCGGAGGCCGGGTCCGCTACCGCCGGAATTTCGGCGTCGATCAGCCGGTGGTGGCCCGTCTGAGTTCCGGGGAGCTGCGCCGAATTCCCCCGGAAGCGGAGGAGCTGATTCTGCCGGAGCCGCTGCGGGCGGAGTTCTTCCGGGTGCAGGAGTCGCCCTGGAATTCGCAGTTCCGGCGGGCGCTCGGGGAGATCTGCCGGATCACCCCGGAGTTCCCCTATCTGGAAGTGTTCGACTTCGGCCGCTCGCTTTCGACCCGCGAACCGATCCGGCAGCTGCTGTGGCGCGGACTGGGGCCGTCGCTGGCGCTGATGATTCCGATTTTTCTGGGAGAACTGCTGCTGGGGGTGGCGCTGGCGCTGCTGGCCGCAGCCTGGAAGGACACCTGGCTGGACCGGCTGCTGGTGGTGGCCTCGGTGCTGGGGCTCAGCGTCAGTCTGCTGGCGGCGATCATCTTCGCCCAGTGGTTTCTGGGGTATCGCTTCGACCTCTTCCCGGTCTGGGGCTGGGGGGGGATCCGCTTTCTGACGCTGCCGGTGCTGGTGGGAATCGTCTGCGGACTCGGCGGCAGCGTGCGCTTCTACCGGACGGTGTTCGTGGACGAACTGGGCAAGGAGTATCTGCGGACCGCCGCGGCCAAGGGCTGCTCGCGCTGGACCCTCTACCGGCGCCATCTGCTGCGGGCCTCGCTGCTGCCGATCATCACCCGGGCCTCGGCCTCGATTCCCTTTCTCTTCACCGGCAGTCTGCTGCTGGAGAGCTTTTTCGGAATTCCGGGGCTGGGCTACACCGGGATCGACGCGCTGATGAACTCCGACCTGCAACTGCTCAAGGCGCTGGTGATCGTCAGCGCGCTGCTCTTCGTGGCGGTCAATCTGGCGGTCGATCTGCTGTACGCCTGGGCCGATCCCAGAGTGCGGCTGAAATGAACCTGTCACCCGATTTTCGAGGTTATCCATCATGAACCGACCTGAACTGCTGGCCCCGGCCGGAAACCCGGCGACGGCGCTGGCCGCCTTCGACGCCGGAGCCGACGCGATCTACGCCGGACTCGCCAAATTCAACGCCCGGGAACGCGGCGAAAACTTCACCCCGGAGTCGCTGGGAAAAATCATCACCTACGCCCACAAACTCGGGCGCCGGGTCTATCTGACCGTCAACACGGTGATCAAGGAGTCGGAACTGCCCGAGCTGATGCTGATGCTGGCCGAGGTCTCCCGGCTGGGCCCCGATGCGCTGATCGTACAGGATCCGGGCGTGGTACGGCTGGTCCGCCGCTACTTCCCGGAGCTGAAGCTCCACGCCTCCACCCAGATGGGCTTTCACAACTCGGCGGGGCTCGAAGTCGCCGCCCGGCTCGGCTTCTCGCGGGTGATTCTGGAGCGTCAGCTCACGCTGGAGGAGCTCGCGGAAATCCGGAAGAAGACGAATCTGGAACTCGAGGTGTTCGTCCACGGGGCGCTCTGCTGTTCGCTCTCCGG
Source organism: uncultured bacterium (assembly GCA_949297015.1). Classification (GTDB taxonomy): domain Bacteria; phylum Verrucomicrobiota; class Lentisphaeria; order Victivallales; family Victivallaceae; genus CASFRF01. Next base: position 25,197 of record CASFRF010000044.1, on the reverse strand, counting down.
GCAATGTCTCTTCTCCTCGTTTCTGGGCGGGGCCAGCGGCAACCGGGGCAAGTGCAAACAACCCTGCCGCCGCCGCTACTTCTCGCGCGACGGCAACGGCTTCTTCTTCTCGCCGCAGGATCTGTGCGCCATCGATCTCGTGCCGCAGCTGATGGAGCTGGGCATTGCCAGCTTCAAGATCGAGGGCCGGTTGCGCCAGCCCGACTACGTCTCGCAGGTGGTCAAGAGCTACCGCCGGATGATCGATGCGGCACAGCCCGGAGACCGGGCGTTTCAGGGCGAACTGCGCCGCGAACTGAGCAAGGCCTGCGGTCGCAAATGGTCGCACGGCTTCTTCAGCGCCGAGGCCATGCGCGATCTGATTCAGCATCAGGCCATGGGCGCTTCGGGCGTCCTCTCCGGCCAGGTGGATGAAGTGCGGGAGAACGGCTTCGGCTTCACCGCCCGCAAGCGGCTCCATCTGGGCGACCGCATCCGGCTGCAGGAGACCAACAGCGAAGAGGGAGCGGCGCTGACCATCACCCGGATGTTCGTCGACAACCAGAGCGCCACGCGGGTGGCGCCGGGGCACCGGGTCTTCATCTGCTGCGACAAGCCGGTCCGGGAGCATTCGCTGGTCTTCAAGATCGGCGAGAGCTTCCCCGACTACAGCGCCCGGCTGGCGGCGCTGCCCGCGCCGCGGCAGGGGCTGAACTTCGAGCTGACGCTGAGCCGCAGCGAACTCCGGATCCGGGTGCTGCAGACGGCGCTACCGGTCTGGACTCACCCCCTGGCGCTGGCTCCGGCGGCGAAACATCCGGTCACGGCCGACACCCTGGCCCGGGAGTTCGCCGCCGGCGACTCGACGCAGTTCGAGGTGAAAAAAATCGACTGCACCCTCGACGGCAACTACTTCTTTCCGGCCCCCGAGCTCAAGGCGGTCCGGCGCGAATTCTGGAGCTGGCTCAAGGAGCGGCTGACGCCGGAGGCGGTCTCCGATCCGGCCGGTCGGGCGTTGCTGGATTTCCGCCGCGACTATCTGGCCCAGCGTCCGGCCCCGGTGCCCGAACGGACCGTGGAGACCGTGGCGGTGGTGCCGGGCGGGGCGCAACCGGCCAACCGGCAGGCGCTGCTGGCCACCGACATCTTCGAGCTCAACAAGCACTGTTCGGAGGCGATTCTGCCCGAATTCTGCCCGGAGGAACGGCTGCCGACGCTGAGCCGGGCCGTGGAACGGGCCTGGGCGCAGGGGATCCGGCGCTTCCGCCTGACCGGGCTCTACGGGTTCGCCTTCTTCCGCCACCATCCGGAGGCGGAGCTGATCGTCTCGGCGCCGGTGCCGGTGGCGAACTCCCAGTGCGTGGAGCAGCTGCGCGAACTCGGAGCCGCCCGCTGTCTGGCCCATCTGGAGCTGGAACGCGACGCCCTCCTCGCCCTGCGCGACCACGCCACGCTGCCGCTGGAACTCTACCGGCTGGGGCGCCCGCCGCTGCTGGTGACCCGCGCCCGTTTGCCGGTCACGGGCGAGATCCGCGACAACCGGGGGCGGAAATTCCTGATCCGCCCGAACGCCCGGGAGCAGCTGACCCGGCTCTATCCGCACGAGGTGATGTCCATTCCCCGGCTGCCGGGGATGTACGACTTTTACGATCTGACCTGCGCCAACTGGAACCCGCGGGAGACGACGACATTCAACTTTGAAGGAGGCTTGCTGTGACCACCGGTTCGACGCTGGATAAACTCTCGCTGCTGCGCGACGCCCTCAACCGGGTGATCCGCGGCAAACCGGAAACCGTGGAGCTGCTCCTCACCGCGTTGCTGGCCGGCGGCAACGTGCTGCTGGACGACGTGCCCGGCGTGGGCAAAACCACGCTGGCCAAGGCCCTGGCCCAAGCGCTGGAGGCCAAATTCCAACGGGTTCAATTCACGCCCGACCTGCTCCCCGCCGACATTCTGGGGACCTCGGTCTACAATCCGGTCAGCGGCGAATTCCGCTTCCGCCCCGGTCCGGTGTTCACCAACATTCTGCTGGCTGACGAGATCAACCGCGCCTCGCCGCGCACCCAGTCGGCGCTGCTGGAGTGCATGTGCGAGCATCAGGTCAGCTCCGACGGCGTGACCCACCGGCTGGCGGCCCCCTTTCTGGTCATCGCCACTCAGAATCCGGTGGAATTTCAGGGCACCTACCCCTTGCCCGAGGCGCAGCTGGACCGCTTCGCCATGCGGCTGTCGCTGGGCTATCCGGATGAAGCCTCCGAGCGGCAACTGCTGCTCGATCGCGAAGGGGGGGCCCCCGCCGCCGACCTGCAGCCGATCCTGAGCTGTGACGAAATTCTCGAACTGCAGGCCCGCGCCCGGTCGATCCGGCTCGAAGGTTCGGTGATCGATTACCTGCTGAAACTGGTTCGCAAAACCCGGGAGGATCCCCGGATCACCCTCGGCGCCAGCCCCCGGGCGCTGCTCGCGCTGGCCGCCTGCGCCCGGGCCGCGGCGGTGCTGGATCACCGCGACTATGTGCGTCCGGACGACCTGTGCGCCCTGGCCCGGGTGGTGTTGCCGCACCGGCTGCTGCTCGAACCCAAGAGCCGCTATGCCGGAGTGACCGGTTTGACCGTGGTGGAGGACATTCTCGCCGCAGTCCGGATGCCGTCCTGAATCCGAATCCGACAACCCAGCAGAGGAAAAGATGATCCCGTATTTCCTGATGGTGGCACTGACCGTGGCGCTGGCGGCGGCGCTGGCATTTCTGAGTTTCCGACCGACTCAGAGCTGGAGCGGCAAGCTCTCCAGCCGCTGGCTGTGGGGTATGACCATCGCCGCGGCGCTGATCCATATCGGACTCGGGCTCTATCGCTGGCGGGCGCTCCAGATGGGGCTCTGGGACTTCGGGATCTACGACTCCATGGTCCACTACGCGGCCACCGGCCAGGGGCTGATGCGCGACTACCGCGGCGCGGCCTACGACCACTTCTCCCCCGTCGTGCTGCTGCTGGCGCCGCTCTATTGGCTGTGGGACTCCCCGGTCTGGCTGGTGCTCTTTCAGGCGCTGGCGCTGGCGGCGGGAGCGCCGGTGCTCTACGCCCTCACCCGGCACTACTTCCGGAGCGAGGGCGCGCCGCTGCTGCTGGCCGCCATGTACCTGCTCAACCCCTACTATTCGCGGCTGATGCTCTACGACTTCCACATCGAATGCCTGTTCCCGGTGGTGTTCCTGAGCTCCGCGCTGCTCTGGAGCCGGGGACGGCGCAACTGGGCCGCCGCGCTGCTGCTGGCCACGCCGCTGATCAAGGAGGACTTCGTCATTCCGCTGGCCGGGATGGGACTCTTCTTTCTGTTCACGCCCCGGCACCGGAAACTCGGCGCGCTGCTGCTGGCCGCGGCGCTGGCCTGGACCGGCTTCGTGCTGAAAATCTACTTCCCGCATCTGGTCCACATGAACTACTGGCACTTCGACCGCTACGCCCCGGCGGAGGGCGGGGTCGCCGCCTGGCTGCTCACCTTTGAACAGATGTTCCGCAAATTGTTCAGTCTCCGCTCGCTGGCGGTGCTGACCACCGTGCTGCTGCCGTTCGCCTTCCTGCCGCTGGCGGCGTGGAAGATGTTCCTGCTGGTGATCGGACCCTCGCTCGGCGTCCATCTGGTCGGCAACTTCTTTCACCAGAACTGGCTCTACAGCCACTACTCCTCGGCGTTGATCGGGGTGGTCCCGGTGGCGGCGCTGCTGGGACTGCGTTACCTGCGGGCGTATTACGGCAGGAAGCGCCGGCAGCCGCTCAGTCCGCGGTTGCTCTACGGCGCACTGGTCCTGACGCTGGTCAGCCATGTGACCTTCGTGGAACTGCCGCGGGTCCGGTTCTACTCGCCGGCGGAGGGCTGGATTCCCAAATTTCATCTGGGGCTCATGGGGCTGCCGCTGCGTCCGGCGGAGTATCGCAATCTGGCCGAGACGCTGGAACACGCGGCGCGTTTCCGCGAAGTGGTCGCCCTGATTCCACCGGGCTCCCGGGTCACCGCTCAGAACGAGGTCGGCTGCGAACTGCTGCGCGACTACCAAGTCTACTCGCTGCGTCAGGAGGAGCCCAGCGAATACTATTTGTTCGATCGCGGGAACTACTGCGGCTTTGAAGGGGTGGACGAACTGAACCGCGCCATTCTCAAGCTGTTGCAGGAGCCGTACCGGGTCCGGCTCTGGCTCAACACGCCGGACGGGATCCTGCTGTTCGGCCCGCCCTCCGGCCCCGCCGCCGGTCGGGCGGCGGCCGGAGCCGCCGGACTCACCCCTTGACGCCGCCGAGCATGATGCCCTTGACCAGCTGCTTTTGCATGAACACGAAGATGATGATCATCGGGATCACGCTCATCGCCACCGCCGCCATCAGCAAGTTGGTCTGCTGCCCCTGAGAACTGTCGAAGGCCAGCATACCGATCGGCAGCGTGTACTTGTCGAGACTCTTCATCATCACCAGCGGCCAGAACATCGAGTTGTAGTTGCCCATGAAGCTGAAGATGGTCAGCGTCACCACCGCCGGACGGGCCAGCGGCATGACCACATCCCAGTAGAGCTGCCACTTGCTGGCGCCGTCGATCTCGGCGGCTTCATCCAGCGACTTCGGGATGCTCATCATAAACTGCCGCATAAGGAAGGTGCCGAAGGCCGAGAAGGCGCTCGGGAGAATCAGTCCGGGATAGGTGTCCACCAGTCCGAACATGATCATGTTCTGATAGTTCGGGATCATCATCACCAGTCCCGGCAGCATCATGGTCGCCAGATACAGGAAGAAGATCTGGTCGCGCCCCTTCCACTCCAGCCGGGAGAAGCTGAAGGCGGCCAGACTGCTGGTGAACACCTGCAGAAACGTGACCCACGCCGCCACAAAGATGCTGTTCCAGTACCAGCGTCCGAAGAGGATGCCTTTCATATTGAACACATCCTGATAGTTGTGCCACTGGAAGACCCGCGGGAGCCAAGAGTCGAGCCCGATCTCTTCGAGCGTCTTCAAACTCGCCAGCAGCATCCAGGTGAAGGGCAGCACCAGCGTTCCCGCCACCAGCGCCAGTACAATCTGCAAAATCAGCAACCGGATGCCCCGGTTGACCAGAGTTTTTTCCGCCATCTCTCTCCTCACTCCTGCGTATAACGGTTGCCGAATTTCCAGTTGAACATGGTGACCACAAAGACCATGGCGAACAATGTCCACGAAACCGCCGAGGCGTACCCCAGACGTCCGGTGTCGAAGCCCTCGCTGTAGATGTAGTAGCTCAACGTGGTGGTCGCTCCGGCCGGACCGCCGTTGTCGGTCATGGTCCGGGCCATCTCAAAGCCGCCCTGCAACCCGCCGATAATCGACATCACCAGGATGAAGAAGGTCACGTTGGCCAGCTGCGGCCAGGTGATGTTCCAGAAACGCTGGAAGGGGGTGGCGCCGTCGATGTCGGCCGCCTCGTACAGCTCCTGCGGAATGCCCGACAGCCCGGCCAGATAGAGCAGCATGTTGTTGGAACCGATCGCCGCCCAGAAGCCCATGATCAGCAGCGCCGGCTTGGCCCAGTAGTAGTCGGCCAGCCACTTCGGCGCCATCAATCCGGTCTCGGTACCGGCCATGGCCGGCAGATCCGCCAGCACGTTGGCGCCGCCGATAAAGGCGAATCCGATCACCATCAGCAATCCGTCCAGAATCACCGCGTCGGCCATGCCGCGATCCAGCACCGCCTCGTAGGAACGTCCCTTGATCAGCACCCCGAAGGTGGTCAACCAGCCCAGGACCGCCACCGCGGTGAACACCCAGTGGGACCAGCGCCACGGACTCCAGCTCCAGACCAGCAGCAGCGGCAACGTCAGCAGCACCAGTCCGATGAACAGACTCAAGGTGCCGACCTCGCCGTCGCGCCAGTCACGCAACTTGCGGTAGAATCCCCAGAGTGTCACCACCAGCGTCAGCGCCAGCACCACCTGCGCGGCCAGCGCGGCGTGGCCCGGAGTCAGGGAGGAGGCCCAGGGGGTGATGACATCGAGCACCGGTTGAATCGCATGGTTGATCGGACCATTTTCCGGGCTGTAGAGCTTCTTCCACAGAATGAAGGTGGCCACGCCGGCCGTGAAGCAGGGGAAGTAGAACAAGGTCCGGTAGACCGACTGGCCGCCGATGCCGCCGGCCACCAGCACCAACCCGAAGACCGACGCGATCAGAATCGACATCGCGCTGGCTCCCATCCCGAACAGCGTCAGGATCGAGACCGCCACCACCATAATCACGGTCAGGAGAACGATCAGCCAAACCCGGCGGGAGCCGCCGGCTTTGAAGTCGCAGTTCAGCAGCAGCGCCGCCCCCAGACTCCCGGCCACGCCGAAGGGGATGCCGATCATCAGAAAGAGGGTGTTGCCCAGATACTGCAAGAAGTCCCGTTCGCCGAACAGCCGGACAAAGTTGTCGAACCCGACGAACTTCAGCGGCTCGTTCCGGAAGATGTTGTGCAGCGCCAGATTCCAGTCGGTGAAGGCCATGAAGAAGCTGATCACCAGCGGGATCGCGCTGAAGGCCAGAAAGCCGAGGATGTTCGGCGTGATGAACGCCACGCCGATGCACAGATTACGCCAGTCTTTGCCTTTCATGCCCATTATTCCGTCTCCTCCAGCATCCCCTTGTCATGATAATATTTCAGATAAAACGGATTTTTGATCCAGGAGGCCGGAATCTTTTTCCCGGCGGCCTTGTACTCGTCGATCCGGCGCTGCAGCTCGACATCGCGCTGATAGGCTTCCTGCAGCAGCGGATTGGCAGCCACCGTGGTGTCGATGCTCTCGTTGTAACGGTCCTCCGCCTCCTGCAAAGCCTCGGCCGCATTGGCGACGCGGTTGTTGAAGTACTTGTCCAGCGCGTACTTGATCCAAGTGTCGAAAGAGGAGCCCCGGAAGTAGGGGCTGATCGGGGGAATCACGCCGTAGTCGCGCGCCCACTCGAACTCGTTCTGGTGGACGTCGCCCTCGTTGGGATAGGCGGCGGGGCGGTAGAGCGCCGGATTGTTTTCGGCGAACTTCGGATTGGGCGGCAGGCCGTCGGCGCCTTCGATGATCGAATCGTTGTACTCCTTGTCGGCCAGGAACTCGAAGAAGTGCTTGATCAGTTCCGGATGCTTGCTCCCGCGATACATGATCGCGGCGCGGGCGATCACCATCACGTTCTTGTAGTCGCCCATGGCGGGGAGCGTGCTGAAGAAATTGATTTTGGTGGTCGACTCCCGGAACCGGATCAGGCAGTAGCGCCCGTAGAAGACCAGCCCGAACTTGCCGGCGATGAACTGGGACATGTTGACGCCGCCGTAACCGCCTTCGGAACTCATCGAAGCGACCTCGGCGGCGCTGGGCGCCAGATGGAGATCGTTGGTCCAGCGCAGTACGGTTTCAAAGGCCCGGATGTAGGCCGGGTTGTTGATCGTGGCCCGGGTCAGCGTCTCGTTGTACATATCGACGCCCTCGCCGCGGGCCATCATCTGGGGAATGGAGGGGGTGGTGGCGATCGACGGGATGAAGTAGACGTCCTGCCGCTCCTTGCCCTCGTTGGCGCGCCGGACGAATTCGACACCGTACTTTTCAAACTCCTCGATGTTCCAATCCTTGGGCGGGGCCTCCATGCCGTATTTCCGGAAGGTGTCCAGATTGCCCCACCAGGTGTTGACGCCCAGGTTGCAGGGGTAGGCGTACTGGCGGCCCTCGCTGGTCAGCATCGGCCAGATCGCCCGGTAGGTATCCTTTTCGCCGAAGTTCAGTTCCTTGCCCATGTCGGTGATGTCCAGACAGACGCCGAGGGGCTGGAAGCTCGAGACATAGGCGTCGATGGCGTCGCCGCCGACACCGGAGACCGCCTGAATCAGGCTCGACTGATTGCCGCCGGCGTCGAGTTCAAGCTTCATCATCGGCTCGCCGTCGGGCGTGACGTAGCCCTTTCGCACCAGCCAGCGATGGAACATTTCAATCTGCTCGTAGCGCTGGGGATTGGAGTCGCTCTTCCAGTAGACCACCGGCACCCGCGATTCATTCGAGGGCTCCGTCCAGTAGGTGTAGAACGCCGCCGCCACCAGCACCACCAGGATGCCGATAAACAATTTCTTCATTCCGCAACTCACTCCTTGGCTCAAGGTCCGGGATCGGCCCGCCGATCACACACAATAATGACCATAACAATACATCCGGAACCCCGAAAAGGCAAGCCGAAGCGCAAAGATTTTCCCTTTTTCGTCCCCGGGGCGGAGTTCGCCCGAAACGGAATTCCATCCCGATTTGCCGAAGCGGCACCGGAGTGCTATAGTAGCATCCGAAACCATATCACACCGTTTTTCAACCGGGAGCTTTCTGAAAAATGACTCTTCGTGCCGCCCTTTCGGGACTGATGTTGTTCGCCGGGCTCGTGTTTCCGGCCCGGGCGCTGTTGACCGGAGACACCGCACCGGAACCCGAACAATTGAACTTTCTGCAGGAGCGCCGCCGACCGGTACTGGAGTTCTCCGACTCTTTTGAAAAACCGCTCAAGGTGCTGGTCTTTCTGAACACCCGCAGCCCGGCCTGCCGCGCAGCGCTGCCGTTGTTGACCCGGCTGGCCGGAGAGTTCGCCGCCGACGGCGTGGAGTTCATCGCCATCACCGCCGATCCCGAGGAGCAGTCCCGGCAACTGCTCCGGGATTTTCCCGACTTCAAACTGCCCTTCGCCCGCGAGGCCAAACCGACCAACACCGCGCGCTACATGGCCGGCTCGCTGATCTTTCCCAAGGCCTTTGTCATAGCCCCGAACCGCCGGATCATCTGGGACGGCGAGGTGATCGATCTGGAGTCGATGCTGACCGCCTACCGCGCGGGCCGGTTCGACGAAGCGCGGCAGCGGCGGCTGGCCCCCCTGCTCTCTCAGCTGCAGAGCGCACTGCGCGACAATCTCGACGCCCGGGCCGCCGAACTGGCGCAACAGATCTTCGAGCTGGATCCGACCAACGCCCCGGCGTTGCGCACCCGGCTCTACATGCTCGAAACCGCCAACCGCGGGGAAGAGGCCTGGCAGCTGCTGGAGACGTTGCGTCGCCGGGCGCCGCAGGCCCCCGATTTCGTCTTTCCGGCGCTGGAGCTGGTCGGACGCCATCCGGAGCTCACCCCCCGGCTGGCGCCCCTGCTGGAGGACTATCTCCGGCAGGTTCCGCCCGATTCCCGCCGGGATCCGGCGCTGGCCTGGGCGCTGCTGCTGCGTCAGCCGCTCTCGGCGGCGGCGCTGAAAACCGCCGCCGCCCTGCTCGAACGCACCTCCGGCGAGACGGCCGAAACGCTCACCGTCAAGGCGTTGCTGGCCGCCCGGCTGGGCCGGAGCGAGGAGGCGTTGAAACTCCAACAGCAGGTGAGCGAACTCCACCGCCGCGCCGGTTCGCCGCAACAGGCCGAGTCGCAGGAACTGGAGAGTTATTATCGGGAACTGAATCGGCTGCGCGATTTGTAAAAGCGGGCTTTTGGTGGTATTATATAAGATTGAACACAGCTTTTCGGACGGAGCCGCGAAGGGTCCTCCGGAACTTAAGGTAAGGAGCAGATGACGAAAAAATGCGTAAGGTTCTCATTCCCACGAAATTGGATAAATTCGCAGCGACGTTGCTCAGTGACAAGGGGTATCAGGTGGTGCTAGACGCGACCACCCCGCTGCCGGAGCTGGTGGCGGCCCATGCCGACACCGAAGTGCTGATCGTCCGCAGTGAAAAGATCACCCCCGAAATCATCGATCAGCTGCCCAAATTGAAGCTGATCGTGCGGGCCGGAGCCGGATTCAACACCATCGACATCAAATACGCCCGCAAAAAGGACATCGATGTGATGAACACCCCCGGGGCCAACTCCAACGCGGTGGCCGAGGAGGTGATCGCCATGATGCTGGCGGTGAGCCGCCATCTGCTGCCGGCCGACGCCTCCACCCGCACCGGGGCGTGGGAAAAGAGCAAGTTCATGGGCCACGAGCTGACCGGCAAGACGGTCGGAATCCTCGGGCTGGGCAACATCGGGCAGCTGCTGGTCAAGCGGCTGTCCGGATTTGAAGTGAAGGTGCTCGGCTTCGACCCGATTCTGTCGCCGGCGCTGGCCGACAAGCTCGGGGTGAAGCTCTCCACCATCGAGGAGATCTTCGCCGAAGCGGATTTCATTTCGCTGCACATTCCGGAGAACGACGAGACCCGCGGGCTGGTCAACCGGCGGCTGTTCGAGCTGATGAAGCCCGGCGCGGTGCTGATCAACTGCGCCCGTTCCGGCATTCTCAACGAGGATGATCTGCGCGCGATCAAGGCCGAAAAGAAGATCTTCTTCTGCAACGACGTCTACCCCAAGGACGCCCCCGGCCCCAAACCGATCGCCGACCTCGCCGACATCACGCTGCCCCACCTCGGCGCCAACACCTACGAGGCCAACTTCACCGCGGCCCGCCGGGCGGCCGAGCAAACCATCGCCTACTTCGAGCAAGGCGTGACCAACTTCGTGGTCAACAAGGCGCTGCCGGACGGGCTTTCGGCCAAATTCCAGCAGCTGGCCTATGTGCTGACCTCGCTGGCCCGGATCTACCTGGGCAAGGAGGGCAATCCCAGCCGGGTCGAGACCAGCTATTACGGCGAGCTGGCCAAGTTTGACAAGTACATGCTCTCGCCGATCGCCGCCGCGCTGGCCGAGGAGTTCGCGCCCGACCAGACGCCGACCGACGCCGCGCACTTCTTCGCGGAGTGCGGCATTGAGGTGGTCAACCGCGAAGTGGACAACGACAAGCGCTACGGCAAGGCGATGACCATCGATCTGTTCGCGGGCGACAACCCGATCCGCAAGGCCGGCGCGCGCGGCACCATCACCGAAAATCAGTTGATGATCTCGCGGCTCAACGACTTCGATCAGCTCTATCTGGAGCCGACCGGGCACCATCTCTTCGTGGAGTACGAGGATCAGCCCGGCGTGATCGGACGCATCGCCGGAATCCTCGGCGAAAAGAACATCAACATCATCGACATCCGGGCACCGCACGATGTGAAGAGCGGCAAGTCGCTCACCGTGGTCAAAACCAATGTCGAGGTGCCCGAGGTCCTGGTCGACAAGATCAAGGAGACGGTCAACGCCATTCACGCCTTCCAGTTCACCTATCAACCCTGAGGAGGTCCACCGATGGCGGAAGCTCAATCGACGCTTGAACCGCGCTGCCGGATCCGGCTCTGGCGCGAGGATACTCACTGCGGGCGCCCGGAAGGGGATTTTCAGCCCTACCTCGACTGCTTTCCCCATCCCGGCGGCGGCGTCCGGGGCGGCATTTTGATCTGCCCCGGCGGCGCCTACTGCGGCCGGGCTCCTCACGAGGGGGTGGACATCGCTGAACGGTTCAATCAGCTCGGCTTCCACGCCTTTGTACTGCAATACCGGGTCCAGCCCTACGTCTACCCGGCGCCGCAGCTCGACGCGCTGCGGGCCATGAAAATTTTGCGCAGCCGGGCCCGCGAGTGGAATCTGGCCCCGGATCAGCTGGCGCTCTGCGGCTTCTCGGCCGGCGGTCACCTGGCCGCCTCGGTGGGGGTGCTCTACGACCGGTTGCAGGCCGAAGACGGCGACGAGGCCGATCGCGAGTCGGCCCGGCCGGATGCGCTGGTGCTGGGCTATCCGGTGATCTCCTTCGACCGGACCTGGGGCCATCGCGGCTCCGGCGAGTGGCTTCTGGCCGACCGGCTCGAAGAGCTGGAAGAGCAGCTCAAGCTGAATCTGCTGGTCACGGCGGAGACGCCGCCGACCTTTCTCTGGCACACGGCCGCCGACGCGGCGGTGCCGGTGGAGAACAGTCTCTACTTTGCCGAGGCGCTGAGTCGGAACCGGGTGAAGTTCGCGCTGCACGTCTTTCCGGAGGGGGCGCACGGGCTGGGACTGGCTCCGGAGCTGCCGGAGGTCCGGCGCTGGCCGGAGCTGTGTCGGGATTTTCTCAAACACAACTGCCGCTTCTGTTGCGGCAACTGACCAAGTCGGGGCGTCCGGCGGGGAGCGGAAATGAAGCGGGAACTGATGTCGGCGAAATTCAAGCGCGACTATGTCGCGTATTCGGCGATCGGCATCTTTTTTGCGGTGGTCGCGGCGGAGTTCGTGCTGGCGATCGGGATCCCGCTGCGGATCAACGAGCCGGGCCTGTTCGAGGAGCAGGTCAGCCGCCAGCAGATGATTGACCGCTTCGACAGTCTGCGCTCGCTGCTGGAACGTTATCCGCTGAAAAACGAGGACTGTGCGGAGGAAGGTCGGTTGTTGCGCTGGAATGTGGATCGGCTCGGGTACTACCTGCGCGACCACGTCAACGCCCTGACGGAGTCGGAGATCGCCGCCCTGCGGGAGCGGATTGATGGTCAGATCAACGCCTTTCACCGGCTCAACAAGGGTCGACCCTACAACCGGGAGTTCGATCTGGATCCGGTCCCCTACGCCGACCGGATGGCGCCGCGACTGGAAAAAATCATCCGAAGCAAAGAGTTTCAACCATGACCGAAACAGGGAACGGCAGAGAACTGGTGCGCCGTTTTTCCGGCTGCCGGGTGGCGGTGATCGGCGACCTGATGCTCGATGAATACATCTGGGGCCGGGTCAGCCGGATCTCGCCGGAGGCGCCGGTGCCGGTGGTGCAGACCGAGCGCTACAGCTGCTGTCTGGGCGGCGCGGCCAACACCGTGCGCAACATCGTCACCCTGGGTGGCGAATGTGTGGCCTTCGGCCTCACCGGCGATGATCCCGAAGGGCTGTTGATCCGCAAACATCTGGCCGCGTACGGCGTTTCCGACCGCTTTGTGCTCTGCGATCCGCAGCGCCCCACCACCAGCAAACGCCGGATCGTGGCCGGGACCCAGCAGCTGCTGCGGGTCGATCACGAGGAGCTCAGCGACCCGCCGGCGGCACTCCGTCGGAAACTGGCCGACGCGCTGATCGGCGAGATCGAACAAAACCGGGTGCAGGCGGTGATCTTCGAGGACTACGGCAAAGGGCTGCTTTCGGGGCCGCTGATCCGGCGGATTCTGGAGGCGGCGAACCGGCATGGTCTGATCACCGCGCTGGATCCCAAACCGGGCCATCTGCGCCCGGTGCCGGGGCTGACCGTGATCAAGCCGAACCGGCAGGAGGCGCTGGCCATGACCGGGTTGCCCGCTTCGTCGCCGCTGCCCCGGGTGGCGGAAAAATTTCTGGCGGCCTGGCAGCCGAAATACCTGCTGATTTCACTCTCGGCCGAGGGCATGGCGCTGTGCCGTCCGGGTCAGCTCCCGGATGTGATTCCGACCGAGGCGCACGAGGTGTTCGACGTCTCGGGCGCGGGGGACACGGTGACCGCCACTTTCACCCTGGCGCTGACCGTCGGCGCCAGCGCCGAACAGGCGGCCAAGCTGGCCAACGCGGCGGCGGGCGTGGTGGTGGCGAAACTCGGAACCGCCACCGTGTCGGCTGCCGAACTGCAGGAGAAGTTATCATCACCCCTCCCCGGAGCGGGAGGCACACAGGAAGGTGACGAAAGGTTATGATTCAACCCATTCAGGTGGCGGATTTCACCATCGGCGACGGCTCGCTGACCCTGATCGGCGGTCCCTGCATGGCGGAAACGCCGGAGCTCTGCCGCGAAGTCGGCAGTTATCTGAAAGCGCTCTGCGCCGAGCTGGGCGTCCACTACATTTTCAAAGCCTCGTTCGACAAAGCCAACCGGACCAGCGGCGAGTCGCGCCGGGGGCCGGGGCTGGAGGCGGGGCTGGCCATGCTGGCCGGAGTCCGGGATGAGCTCAAAGTCCCGGTGGTGACCGACATTCATGAGTCGTATGAAGCCGAACCGGTGGCCCGGGTGGCCGATCTGTTGCAGATTCCGGCCTTTCTCTGCCGCCAGACCGATCTGCTGCTGGCGGCCGGGCGGACCGGGAAGCCGGTCAATGTCAAAAAGGGGCAGTTCATGGCGCCCGAGGATATGCGCGGCGCGGTGGAGAAGATCCGCTCGACCGGAAACCGGCGGATCCTGCTGACCGAGCGCGGGAGCTCCTTCGGGTATCACAATCTGGTGGTGGACTTCCGGAGTCTGCCGACGCTGCGGGGAATGGGCGTGCCGGTGGTGTTCGACGCCACGCACTCGGTGCAGCTGCCGGGAGGGCTCGGCAACGCCTCGGGGGGGCGGCGCGACTGCATTCCGCCGCTGGCCCGGGCGGCGGCGGCGGTCGGAATCGACGTGCTGTTCGCCGAAGTCCATCCGCGGCCGGACGAAGCCTGGTCCGATGGCCCCAACTCCCTCGATTTCAAAACTATCCGTCAAGTTTTAAGCGAAGTGAAAACCATTCATGACCAGGTTCGGATTTAGCGGGCTGCTGGCGCTGCTGACGCTCGGCGCGGTGGCGGTTCAGGCGGCCAAAAACGATGGGATCAACGAGCTGCAGGGACTGCGGACCATTCGCTCCCGGCTGCCGATTTACGACGGGAATCAGCTCAAGTATCACATTTTCAGTCGCGAGACCAGCCGTCAGGGGCTGCGGCTGGTCTCGCAGGGCACGATCATCGACCTGGTCCGTCCGGCGCTCCGGATCGAGGATTTCACCTTCGACGAGGGGCAGCAGCCCTATCCGCTGAACGCCGGACTGGCGGAGGTGGTGGAGTTCTGGCGGAAACGCTCTTTCGGCGAGGGGGTGATCTTCACCGATCACGCCGAAATCGATCAGGACGCCCGGGCCGCCGCCGGGGAGGATCCGGTCTACGTCCGCTCGCCGCTGCTCGATCTCGACGGGGTGGGGTTTCAGGCGGATTTCAACCGCAAACTGATCGCGGTGAACTCTCAGGTCCGGATCGTCATTCGGCAAGGAGTGATGGATCCCCGGATGATCTTGAAATCCGGGAAACTGCCGCCGCGTTACGAATCGATCAAGGCCGAGGCGGAGGCGTTGCAGATCGACCAGAACAAGGGGGAAATCACACTCTCCGGCAAAGTCCGCGTGGACGAAGGGCGCAGTCTGCTATTCTGCGACCGGCTGGTGATCCGGCTCAACTCCGACCGGGATCCCCGGGCGGCGCAGCCCGGAAGCGACGGTCTGGATCTGGGCGGCGTCCGGGAGATCATCTGCTCCGGAGAGGTCCGGATCGAGCGGAAACTCTCCGCGGAGGAACTTCAGGCCCACGGCGCCCAGCTGGCCGAGGCCGAAGAGCTGCGCTACCTGGTTCCGGAGTCGCAGATCACCCTCACCGGGAACGATGCCCGGCAACCGGCGCTGCGCCGGGGCGACGAGAGCATGAGCGCTGACCGGATCGTGATTTTCCGGGCCCGGGAGGAGCTGCTGTTGTATGACCGGTGCCGGATCGCGTTTCACAATCCGAACCAGCCGGAGAACGCCGCGCCGAGCGTCATTCTGGCCGACCGGATGGATCTGAATTTGAAGACCAACAGCGGCCTGTTCCGGGGGAACGTTCAGGTGGAGGATCCCCAGCTGCTGCTGAGCTGCGGCCAGATGAACGTGCGGTTCGTCGCCGGGGCGGAGGAGGCGAAGAAGCCGGTCGCGGAAACCTCCGGCGTGGACGCGGTCGGCGACCTCACCGACTTCAACTTCGGCGGTGGCCGTGAGCTCAGCGAAGTGATCTGTTTCGACTCGGTCCGGGTGACCCGCCGGGCGGAATCGGGCGCGGCGGCACTGAACGAGCGGGCGCAGGCCGGAAAACTGGAGCTGGACTACCGGGCCCGGAAGATCACGCTGACCGAGAACTCCCCGACCCTGATCCGCGGCAACGACTCGCTTTCGGCCCGGGAACTGGTGATCTGGCTCGATCAGGAGCGGCTGACCGGCGACCGCAACAGCCGGATCGTGCTCTGTTCGGAAACCGTGGCGGGTCCGGCGCAGGCGCCGTTGACCATCATCACCTCCGACACCAGCGACCTCAATTACGGTGGCAATCGGCTGGTCTTCCGCGGCAATGTTCAGGTCCGCGATCCCCGGCTCCAGCTGGACTGCCGTCAGCTGGAAATCTTCCTGGCGGATCGCGCCGGAGCCGCGCCGGAACCGGCGGCGGACGCCACGCAGGCCGTGCCGAACCTGAGTTCCGGTCGGAAAACGGTCAGCCGGGTGGTCTGCACCGGCGAGGTGGTGGCCGAGGACCCGCGGGCCACGCTGCGGACGGAGGAGTTGACGCTCTACTTCCTGCCGGTCCCGCCGGAGCGGGCGGTTGCGCCCAACCCCTTCCAATCTAACGGGACCGAACTGGAGCGGATCACCTGTTCCGGGAACTTCATCCTGGAAAGCAAGGAGCGGACCGCTGCGGCCCGGACGCCGCAACCGGAAGTCGGGCGCGATGAGGCGACCGGGCAGCCGGATCTCCGGGGGCTGCTGGGGGCCGGGCCGCGCGGCAAAATGACACTTCAGGCCCGCGAGGGGCAAATGCACTTGCGGAACAATCTGACCGAGTGCCACGGGGCGGTCAAAATCACCGAGCCGGAGATCACGCTGACCTGCGAAGATCTCTATGTCCACACTCGTGACCTGACGCCGGAGGAGCTCAAGGCGGCCGCCGTCGGGCCCCTGCGCAAGGCGCCTTCGATCGACGACGACCCGAATGAACTTGCCGATCCGGCGACCCGGCAGATTCCGGACCGGCTGCTGATCGGCGGCGGCAAGGAGCTGGTCAAAACCGTGGCGGAAAACCAGGTGCGGATGGTCCGGAAACTGCCCGAAGGAGGTACACAGTCGGCGACGGGCGACCGGGCGGTCTACACTGTGGCGGACAAGCAGCTGGTGCTCACCGGCGCCCCGGCCCGGGTGGTGGACGAGCAGGGCAAACAGATCATCAGTCCGCGGGTGCTGGTCGATCCGGAAAGCAACCGGGCGTGGTCCGACGAGCGCACCCAGTTCCGGTTGCCGACGGCCGAATAATCCGGAAAGATCCGTCGCTCCGGGCTTGACAGCAGCGGGAATTGGTATATAGTCATCAATAGAGAGAAAGAACGCGGGGGAAGATGGTCGAGACGAAAAGCTCAGAGGCGTTGCTCGAAGCGCGCGATCTGGTTAAAACGTATCACAATCGCCGGGTGGTCAACGGCGTGTCGCTCACGGTGCGGCAGGGCGAAGTGGTGGGTCTGCTGGGGCCGAACGGAGCGGGGAAAACCACCAGCTTCTACATGGTTATGGGGTTGATCCGGCCGGATTCGGGCAGCATTGTCTTCCGGGATATCGACATTACCCGGATGCCGATGTACAAGCGTGCCCGCATGGGTATGGGCTATCTGGCGCAGGAGCCCTCGATCTTCCGCAAATTGACCGTCGAAGAGAACATCATGGCGATTCTGGAGACGCTCGCCATCTCGGGCGCCGAGCGGCGGAAGCGCTGCCACGAGCTGCTGGAGGAGCTGGAACTGACCCGGCTGGCCAAGCAGAAGGCCATGACCCTCTCCGGCGGTGAGCGGCGGCGGCTGGAGATCACCCGGGCGCTGGTCACCAACCCGATGTTCATCATGCTCGACGAGCCGTTCAGCGGCGTCGATCCCCTGGCGGTCTACGATGTGCAGCAGATCATTTTACAGCTCAAAGAGAAGAATCTGGCGATTCTGATTACCGACCACAACGTGCGCGAGACGCTGTCGGTGGTGGATCGGGCGTATCTGATGTGTCAGGGTAAGATTCTGGTGGAAGGCAAGAGCGATTTTCTGGTCAACGACGAACGGGCCCGGGAGATCTATCTCGGACCTCAGTTCTCGATGTAGCAACCCCGGGAACCGGCGTGGCCGGGGCCCGCAGGAAAGAAGAGGTGAAGCATGAAGATCATTACCACGAGCAAGCATTTCGACCTGACCGAGGCCATCCGGCTGTACACGGAGGAGAAGATCGCGACCGCGTTGCCCGAGTCGCTGAAAATCAGTTCGGTCCGGACCACCATGGATCTGGAAAAGAACCGCTTCCGCACCGATATTCAGATTCTGGCCAAGCATCATGACTTCTCGGCCAACGCCGAGGATTTCGATCTGTACAAATCGTTCGACGCGGCGCTGGCCAAGGCCGTGGCGCAGGTGGTCAAGCTGATCGACAAGGTTCAGGATCATCAGCACACGCCGCTGCGTGACGCGACCGCGGCGCCGGAAGCGCCCGCGCAGCAATAACAGACGGAATCCGCGATCAGCCGCCGCCTGCCGCCCTCCCCCGGAGAGCGGCAGGCGGTGTTGTTTTTTCAGGAACGTGCCAGAATATCCCGGAGCACTTCGTAACTCTGATCGACCGGGACCGGCTGCGGCGCGAGTTCCAGTTTCATGGCGTTTTCGCTGCCGCTGCGGGCGGTGGCCTCGAGCAGCTCCGGGGTCAGCGCGGGAAACGCGGAAAGCGAGCCGGGCACGCCGCAGCGGGTGAGAAAGGCGCGGCAGGAAGCGATCACCTCCTCCGGCGTCGTCCCGGGGAAAACCGACGCCAGCTCCATGGTCCGCGCCGCCACCGCCGGATTGGCCAGATAGTAGCGCCAGCACGCCGGCAGCAGCAGCGCCACCGCCAGCCCGTGTTCGATGCGCCCGAACCAGGAGAAGCTGCAAAGGTGAGGCAGTCCGGTCGACTTGTGCCGGATGGTCATGCCGCCCAGCGTGGCGGCCAGCGCCATGGCGCTCCGGGCCCGGCGGTCGGTCCCGTCCGCCAGCGCCGCCGGAAAATTCCGGACCAGAATCCCGATTCCGGCCAGCGCCCGGGCGTTGGCCGCCGGATCGCGGGCGTCCGCGCCGACGTTCAGAAACCCTTCGATCAGGTGGGCCAGCGCGTCGCAGCCGGTGGCCAGCGTCACCGTCGGGGGCATGGTCATGGCGTAGAGCGGCAGCACAAAGGCGTGCGCCGGGATGATCGCCTGCGTGGAGATCAGCTTTTTAACGCCCTTCTCCGGATCCACCAGATTGGCGTAGGGCGTCACCTCCGACCCGGTTCCGGAGGTGGTGGGGAAACAGATCACCCGGTCCCACTGCTGCAGGGTCTCGACCGGACCGGACTCGACGCCGAAGAGCTCCTCCACCCCGCAGCTGGCCTGGAACGCCAGATAGGCCGCCTTGGCCGCATCCATCACGCTGCCGCCGCCGAGCGCGATCACGGTATCGAAATTTCCCCGCTTCAGAAAATCGACCATGCGCCGCACGGTCGCCACCGTCGGCTCCGGCTCGATCTCCCGGAACCGTTCCACGCTCCGGTCCCGCAGATAGCCCTCGAAATTCCGCCAGATCCCGTTCTCATCGACCGCCCGGCGGCCGGTGAAGACCGCAATCCGCCGTGCCTGCCGCCGCGTCAGCAACGCCTCGAACGCCGAATCGATCGGCAGATCGAACCACACTTCCGTTTCCGGATAATCCGTCTCAAGTCTCATTTCCAGTCAACCACTCCGCCTCGCCCTGCAGCAACGTTTGAGCGTACACCGCCAGCGCCGCGGCGGCGACCCGCCAGCGCCCGACAAAATCCACCCGGGTCAGCGTCGGCGGGAAACCGCGCCATCCGAACAAACGCCCGGCGCCGCCGCCCAGTGTCCGCCCGTTGACCACAAACACCACCAGATGCGCCCCGCCATCCACATTGACCGCCAGACGCGACCGCCGACCCGGCAGGATTGCCCCGGGTTCGCTGCAACAGACGCAGCAGAGCCGACCGTCATCCAGCCGCAGCTCGATCGCCCCGTCGGGATTGACCTGCAACGTGAGCCCGCGCCCGTCCGGACGCGCCGCCGCCAGCACCGGACCCGGCCCCGCAAGCTCCGCCACCAGCGAAAAGCCGCGCCGGGTACAGACTCCGGACACCTCCTCGCGCAGCAGGAACGGCGGCAGCTCCGGCGCCTCGTACTCGCCGGGCGCGGCGACTTGCCAGACCGGCTCGACCGTCGGAGCTTGCCGGTCGACGCTCCGCCACAAGCGCGCCAGAAACGCCGCGGGCAGTTCGTGAGTCCGGGCCACCGTCTTCTGGGTCTCGGAGATGACCACGCCGACGCCATCCTCCAGCAGATCCGGATAACTGATCCGGACCAGCGGATCGTCGTCGTAGAGCGCGACTTCCGGAGCTCCAAACTCCAGCACCGGGCCGTCGGGCGAGGAGACCTCGCGAACCGGCACCAGCCAGCCGGGATTGCGGTTTTCGTACTGCAAATCGAGCGGCCGGGCCCCCGGCGGCGGCGGACAGGCGGAATCCCAGCCCTCGCGGATCAACTCGCCGCCGCAGTTGTGAAACCAGTAGAGGAACTTCCCGTTGGCGCACTTCCAGATAAAATTCGCCGCGCGCGGTTGCTTGGCCAGCTCCCCGGTCCGGAGCCGGAGATATTCCGGCGCCGTCCAGTGTGCCCCGCCGTCCCGGCTGTAGGCGATCACCGGGTACCCGTCCTTCGTCCGGTAGAGCGCGGCCAGCGTGCCGTCGCTCAGCACCGCGAGATTCTGCTCCTCGGCCACCGGACCGCCGCCGGGCGGCGTCTTCAAGCCGACCTCCCCTTCGGGCAGCGTCTGCCAGACGATCTTCTCCGGATCGGATTCGGTCAGCAGATTGTCGCTGACCAGAAAGGCACCCTCGCTCTCGGCGAAGAAGCCGGGACCGAACCGCCCGACCTTGTGATGGGGGATCAACACCCGGTTCCCGGCGATCCAGGGTTTGCCCACGTTCCAGAAGAAGCGGATCCGCCCCTGATACACGTTCTCCCGGTCGCACCGGAAGGCCCGGATCGGGATCTCGTAGCGTCGGGGCGACCAGCTCCGGCCGTGGTCGTCGCTGAACCGGAAGACGTAGTGGCCCTGGGAATCGACCCGGCGCAGCACCGATCCGTCCTCCAGCCGGAGTTCGCGCAGATTGTCCGCGTTGAAGTTGTAAAAAGCGTAAATCCGTCCCGAAGGGACTTTGAGCGTCACCGCGTAGGAGTTTTCCGGAGCCTCGTCCGGTTCCAGCGGGACCGGCGCGCTCCAGCTCCTCCCGCGATCGGTGCTGCGCAGAGCGATCACCCGCTGCCCCCGGTCCCCCTCCCCGCCGGTGCCGGTGGTGACCACACACAGCCACGCACCGTCGTCGGTGAGCAGCAGATTGGGCTGATCGGCGTACCCGCCCGCGGTCGGGATCTCCCGGCCCCGGGCGAGCAGCCGCCAATCGGAATCTCCGACCGTGGACATCGACCTACTCGGCAAGTTTGTCGATCATCTTGATGTACTCCTGACGAATGAAGTCAGGGACCGTCATATCCGCGGCGTCGGCCTTGGCCTTGATCTTCTCGTACTGCGGCAGCCGAATCCAGCGATGAGCCCGCGTCTCGTACTGCAGGCGCACCGGATAGGCGTCATGGGTCTTCTTCATCTCCTCGTCGGTGAAGCCGAGCGCCCGCAGGATGCCGTCGGCCATCATTTCGTTTCCGGCCACGTCCATGTGAACGCCGTCAACCGTCAGCCGGTTGCGCTTGCCGGGCGAGGCGGCCCGCGCCTCGGCGACCAGCCGCTGCATCTCCGCGTTGAGATCGACCAGCTTGCAGTTCTTCTGCTTAGCCAGCTCCCGCAGGAAGTCGTTGTACGGCGCCAGCGCGCGGTTTTCGGGGTTGTCCGCATCCTCCTTGATCATGGTCGCGGTCAGCAGAATCACCTTGATTCCCGCGGCCTGCGCCTGATCGACGATCGCGGTCATGTTCTTCTTGTAGTCCTCGAGCGAGACGCCCTTGCCCCGACCCGGATAGAGGAACGGGTGCCAGACGTCGTTGACGCCGCAGCTCAGGACCAGATAGGTCGGCTTGCGCTTGAGCACATCGCGCTCGAGCCGGGCGAGCATCTGGTCCGACTTGTGGCCGGAGACGCCCGCCGGATAGAGCTTCACCCCCCGGAGGTCGTTGGCCCACAGCGCGGCGTCGATCATCCGCACATAGCCGGAGGGCAGATTCCAGCCGTACTGGGTGATCGAATCGCCCAGAAAGGCGATCGATTCCCCGTTTTTGAGCTCCGCCGCCCCCGCCGCCAAGCCGCACCCCAGCACCGCCAGCCAGAGACCGAGTTTACGCATGCGCCTCTCCTTTCCGATCACTTCGCAAGTTTCCGGATTTCAGCCATCACATATTCATTGACCGTCTGATTCTGCGCGTCGGCCTTGGCCTTGAGCTTCAGATACTCCTCCACCGGGATCCGGCCGTTGATCCGCAAATCATGTCCGAGCTTGCCGAACGACGCCTCGGCCCGGGTCAGCTCCTCCGGCGTAAATCCGAGCGCCTTGAGCACCCCCTCGGCCATCATCAGATTGCCCGCATAGTCCATGTGCACGCCGTCGTTGGTCAGGAAGTTGTGCTTCTTCCCGGTCTTCGCCCGCAGCTCACCGACCTGCCGGATCATCTCGGCGCTGAGATCGGCCAGCACACACCCCTTCTCCCGGGCCAGCTCCCGCAGAAAGTCGTTGTAGGCGGCCAGTTTCTGATTCTCCTGATTGTCCACATCCTCGCGGATCATGGTGGCGGTGAGGATAATCACTTTGATTCCCGCGGCCTGCGCCCGGTTCACAATCTCGGTGATGTTCTTCTTGTAATCCTCCAGCACCACGCCGTTCCGACCGTGCCAGACGTCGTTGACGCCGCAGCTCAAGGTCATGTAGGTCGGCTTCTTGCTGATCACATCCCGATCCAGGCGCTCGAGCATCTGGTTGGATTTGTGCCCGGAAATGCCCGCCGGAATGATCTTGACGTCGAGTCCGTTCGCCCGGAAGGCCGCCTCCGCCATCCGGACGTAGCCCGAAGGCTGCTGCCAGCCGAACTGGGTGATCGAATCTCCCAGGAAGGCGATCGAATCGCCGCTCTTGATCTCCGCCGCCCAGGCGCCGAAGGCGCAACCCGCCGCCAACAGGCAGCTGCACAGTTTTCCGTACTTCATGTGTTCTCCTCCCTTTTTTTCGTTATTGGGGATTTGCCACCAGGTCACCGCCCCGGCAGCGTTTCAAATAGTTGAGGGCGTGGACCTGCCCGGTCATCTCCAGCTCACCGCGGTAGACCGGATCGTGCCAGCCTTCGATGTCGATCGATCCGCGGAATCCGGCCAGCCGGAGTTCCGAGATCAGATCGGTCCAGTTGCTGTCGCCGAATCCCGGGGTCCGGTGCCAGACCGCGCACTCGCGACCGTTGAAGCCGTGTCGTGCGATCACCTCCCTGCGCACCGTCGCGTCCTTGCCGTGCACATTGAACATCCGGGAGCCCCACTCCCGGATCTGCGGCAACGGATCGATCAGCTGCACCAGCTGATGGCAGGGCTCCCACTGCAACCCCAGATTCTCCGCCGGGATCGCCTCAAAGATCAGCTCCCAAGCGTCGGGATTGAAGGCGATGTTCCAGTCTCCGCGCTGCCAGTCGCCCCCCATATTGCAGTTTTCAAAGGCGATCCGGACCCGCTTCGACGCCGCGTATTCCACCAGCGGCGTCCAGACCTCCCGGAACCGGGGCATGCTCTCCGGCACCGGTTTATCCCGCAGCCGCCCGGCGAACCCGGTCACCAGATCGGTGCCGAAATCGGCCGCCCGGTCGATCAAATCGCGCCAGGCCCGGCGGGTCACCTCCGCCAGCTCGTCGTACTCCAGCGGGTTCCCGAACACCGACAGCGAACTGATCACCGCGTCGTGACCGGCGAGCGCCGCGCGCACCTCGTCCACGATCTCCTCCGGCCGCGCCTCCTTGAACTGCTGCCACCAGGTGATGCTGAACGACTCAAACCCGTGCGGCAGAATCTGCCGCAAATAACTGCCGGTGTTCCGATTCCCGTTCACCAGCGTGCCAATCCGAATCTGTTCCATGATGTTCTCCGCTCCCGTTACAATCGAATTTCAACCTTGCGTCCGGTCTCGGCGCTCTTCACCGCCGCTTCGACCATCGCCAGCGACTTGATGTTGTCGGCCGCGGCGGTCTGCGGCGTGCCGCCGTTCTTCACACACGCGAGGAATTCGGCGATCACCCCGGCGTGGCCGGTGTGCGCCAGTTTCGGCACCGGCACCGGCACCGGCTCGGTCTCGCGGATGAAACCCTCGGTTCCGACCACCCGGACCGCCTTCGGCGCCTCGCCGGTCAGCCAGCAGGCCGTGCCCCGGGTGGCCACCGCCCGCCAGTCGCACTCCCAGCTGGTGGGGAACCCTTCGGCGCACCAGCTCCCGCGGTAGTTGAACACCGCGCCGTTGGAAAACTCGAAGATCGCCATCGCCGACGCACCGTGCCGATACCAAGAGCCCGCCGGATTCCATTCGTGACAGTACACGCTCACCGGCGTTCCTCCCGAAATGAACCGGGCCTGATCAAAGCTGTGAATCGCCATATCCAGCAGCAGCACATGCTCCATCACGTCGCGGAAACCGCCGAAGTGCGCCCCCAGATAGAAGTCCGCATTCAGCGTGGTCAGCTCTCCGATCGCGCCGGAGGCGATCACCTGCCGGAACGCCACGATTTCATCAAGATAACGCCGGTTCTGAATCACCGCGTGAATCCGCCCCGAGCGCCGCCCGTGCTCCAGCAGGAGCTTCGCCTGCTCCGTGCTCTCGGCCAGCGGCTTTTCCCCGAGCACATGGCACCCGGCATCGAGCGCCGCCGAGACCACCGCCAGATGTCCCCCCGGCACCGTGCAGTCGAACACCGCGTCCGGCTGCAGCTCCGCCAGCGCCGCGCCCAGTTCGGTGTAGCACTTCGCGGCGGTCCAGCCGAACTCATTCCGCCGCTGTTCCGCCGCCTCCCTGCGCAGATCGACAAATCCGACCATCTCCAGCTCCGGGAACTCCTGAATCGCCTTCAGCCAAGTTCCGGAAATCCCGCCGCAGCCAACCATTACCGCCCGCACTCTGCTGGCCATTACGCCTCCCTTTTCGTTTTACTCTTCCGCCTTGGTTCAATATAACATAAAGCCGCCGATCCCGCTCGGAATCGACGGCAATCGACGTCTACTGTTCCTTGTGATGTTCGCGGCGGTAGGTCGCCCACACCGTCTCAAACCAGTCGTCGGTGTGCGGCACCGGCCGCCGGGGCTGCCAGCACTCGGAGACCTTGCCGGGCTCCTCCAGCACCGTGAGCAGCACCTGTTCGCGGAACTTCGGATCCTCCGGCGCCAGCCGCCACTGCTCCGGCAGCGCGGCGTGGACCCGGGGCGCCTCCGGCGCCAGCACCATGGCCGACCCCCGCGAACCGACGCCGCTGTCGGCCTGGAACTTCACCGCCTCCATATAGACCGCGTGCGCCAGGCACAGCTGCAGATTGCGCAACTGCTCCACCGCGTCCTCGCCCTGCGCCCC
>CASFRF010000043.1 GCA_949297015.1 uncultured bacterium | reverse complement strand
GACGCACCGGCAGCCCGGCCTGCGCCAGCAGCTGCCGGGCCAGATTGCGGCCGGCGGCAAACTCCCGGCAGCGGCGCGGGCCGGCCGCGCCCAGCGCGAGGCGTTCCTCCTCCGGCAACCCGGCGGTCAACGCGGCAAACGGGGCGCACCCGACCAGTACGCCCGCAATTTCAAAGGTGACGATTCCCATAAAAATAATGTAAGACCGCCCCGCTGGAAATCAAGAGAAGGTCGTTTTTTTTTCGGAAAACCGAATCTCGGGACTTGCTTTCCGCCGAAGTGCGATGTAATAGTATCGGAAGTTATCAGAACGGGGGGGCAAAATCCTTCAACAATCCGTAAACCGAAATATGGAAAGGGGTTTCTGAGATGAAGAAGTTGGCAACGATGATGCTTTCGGGGCTGCTGCTCGCCGGCGCGTTCGCCGCCGAGGTGGCGCCGCAGGCGAATCCGGCGCAGGCGCCGGAACAGAAGGCGCAGACGCCGGAGGAGCTCTTCAGCTTTCTGCCGGAAGTGGTGGCGAAGGTCAACGGCAAGGACATTACCCGTCAGGAGCTGGTGAAGTTCTTTGTGGGCGAGATGCCCGACGGCAAGATTCCGCCGATGCTCACCTCCGATCTGCTCAAGCAGATGGCGCCGGAGCTGGTGCGCGGCTACGTCAGCCAGATGCTGCTGACCAGCGCCGCGGAGAAGGCCGGGCTCAAACCCTCCGCCGACGCGGTCAAGGCCGCCTTCGCCAAGCAGATGAAGAACCTGAAACCCGAAGAGCTGGAGATGGTCAAGCAGCAGCTTCAGCTCCAAGACAAGACCATGGACTCCTACATTGCGGAAATGGCGGCGCAGCCCAAGGTGCAGCAGCAGGTCGCGATCATGGAGTTTCTGGAAAAGGAACTGGCCGGCAAGGCCACGGTTTCGGATCAGGACGCCAAGACCTTCTATGACAAGAATCCGCAGATGTTCAAGACCCAAGCCGATCCGGAAGATGCCATCCGCGCCTCGCACATTCTGGTGATGGTGCCGAAAGACGCCACCGCGCAGCAGAAGGCCGAGGCCAAGAAGAAGATCGAAGACATCCTCGCGCAGATTCAGAAGGACAAGAGCAAATTTGAAGAACTGGCCATCGCCATGAGCGACTGCCCGAGCGGGAAACAGGCCAAGGGCTCGCTCGGCTCCTTCCGGCGCGGCGCCATGGTCAAGGCCTTCGAGGATGCCGCCTTCGCCCTGAAGGAGGGTGAGCTCTCCGGCGTGGTCGAGACCGAATTCGGGTATCACATCATCCGGCGCGACGCCCGGCAGGAGGCGAAAGCCATCCCCTTTGAGGAGGTCAAGGAGAATCTGATCAACTTCCTGAAGCGTCAGAAGCTGGAAGAGGCCAATCTCGCCTATATGGAGCAGCTGCTCAAGGACAACAAGGTCGAGTTCCTGGTTCAGGCGCCCGCACTGCAGTTGCCGGAGAAATAAGCACAGCTCAGCGTGTTGACGTCGCGGGCCG
Source organism: uncultured bacterium (assembly GCA_949297015.1). Classification (GTDB taxonomy): domain Bacteria; phylum Verrucomicrobiota; class Lentisphaeria; order Victivallales; family Victivallaceae; genus CASFRF01. Next base: position 12,937 of record CASFRF010000043.1, on the reverse strand, counting down.
CCGGAGTTCTCCCGGCGGCCCGTTTCGTTGGTCGCGGCGCCGGATCAAACCTGCCGGAGAGCGGCCTTTTTTTTCGTCCCTCCCCTTGTTTTTCGATGGAAACGGGAGTATATTGGTCACTCAGGACAACATCAAACAACAGGAGGTTGCCATGTTGGGAGTCTGGATTCTCATCGCCGTCGTCGTGGTCGTGGTGCTGATCGTGATCGGCATGTACAATAATCTGATCCGGAACAAGAAGCAGGTGGACAACGCCTGGTCGCAGATCGACGTCCAGCTGAAACGCCGGTACGACCTCATCCCCAATCTGGTGGAGACGGTCAAGGGGTACGCCGGGCACGAATCCTCGGTGCTGGAAAAGGTGACTCAGGCCCGGACTCAGGCCATGGCGGTCCGGGCGGGCGACACCGGTGCCAAGATCTCGGCGGAAACTGAGCTCGGCGGCGCCATCCGCAACCTGATGGTGCAGGTCGAGGCCTATCCCCAGCTCAAGGCCAACGAGAACTTCCTGCAACTGCAGGAGGAGCTCACCGCCACCGAGAACAAGATCTCCTTCGCCCGGCAGCACTACAACGACAGCGCGACCAACTACAACACCGCGATCGCCGTGTTTCCGGCCAATCTGATCGCCGGACTCTTCAACTTCCGGGACGCCGAACTCTGGCAGATCACCGAGGCGGCGGAGCGTCAGGCGCCGAAAGTGCAGTTCTAACCCATGGCCCGGGAAACCTTTCAGGACCTGATCGCCGCCAACAAGCGCAACAGCGTGATTCTGATCGGCGGCATGTTCGTGCTGCTCCTCGGACTCGGCGCGGTCTTCGGCGCGGCCTACGGCCAATTGGAGGGCGGACTGCTCATCGCCGCGGTGGTGGCGCTGTTTCTGTTCCTGATCGCCTGGGTCAGCGGCACCGATACGCTGATGGCAGTCAGCGGCGCGCGGGAGATTCAAAAGGCGGAGGCGCCGCAGTTCTTCAACGTGGTCGAGGAGATGGCCATTGCGGCGGGCATTCCCATGCCCCGGGTCTTTCTGATCGATTCGGACGCGCCCAACGCCTTCGCCACCGGTACGGATCCGAGTCACGCGGCGGTGGCGATCACCACCGGGCTGCTGGAGAAACTGAACCGCGAAGAGCTGCAGGGGGTCATGGCCCATGAAGTCGCGCACATCCGCAACTTCGACATCCGCTACACCATGTTGATGGCGATTCTGGGCGGCGCCGTGGTGCTGCTCAGCGATCTGTTTCTGCGGACCACCCTGTTGACCGGGGGCGGCCGCCGCCGGAATGACCGCGAGGGCGGCGGCGTCCAAGCCGTGCTGATGCTCATCGGCGTCCTCTTCGCCATCCTCGCGCCGCTCTTCGCCGCCCTGATCCGGCTGGCCCTGAGCCGTCAGCGCGAATATCTGGCCGACGCCTCGGCGGTGGAGTTCACCCGCAATCCGAACGGTCTGGCCAGCGCGCTGGAAAAGCTCGCCGGGGATCGGACGCCGATGAAGGCCAGTCAGGCGGTTGCGCCGCTCTACATCGTCAATCCGGAGTTGAAACTGCGCGGCGGCGCGGACAGCTGGTTCAGCACCCATCCACCGCTGAAACTGCGGATCGAGCGCCTGCGCAACCTCCAGCATTGAGCCGGAACGGCGGGACTCAGGCCGGGTCCTCCGGCAAATTGAACCGCTCCTCGAGCAGCTTCAACACCCGTTCGGCGTGGACCTCCGGCGCGATCAGCCAGTCGGCGCCGCTGCGGCTCAACTGAATCCGGATCTCCGGAATGCGGCAGACGCCGGTCCGCGCGCCGTGCGCTCCCGGCCGGACCAGCCGGACCCCCTCCACGCCGCTCAGGCGCAGCTCCAGATCCAGCAGCTCCGCCTCCAGCCCCAGTTCGGTGTAGGTCAACCCCAGCATCTTCAGAAAGGCAGTGAACCGCCGCCGAAACTCGTCCCCCGACAGCTCCTGCTCCGGAACCGGCACAAAGGCGAAATAGAGAAACATGCCGCCCCGCTCCAGCTGCCACATCCGGCTCTTGCCCTCCGGCAACGACCGCCAGGCGGTGTTGGTGAAGTACGCATTCCGCAGCTCCTCCTCCGGCAACGCGCCGGTCTGCTCGGCGGCCCGGCGCAGCGCCTGGCGCAACTCCGACAACTCGAGCGGGTCCGGCAATGCCGACTCCGGCGCAAACCGCAGCGCCAGCAGCAGCTCCCCGGGGTTGCCCCGGCGACGGTGCAGGAAATAGGTCTCGGCATCGCGGGCGGCGGCGGCGAGGCGCTCTCCGGACGAGGTTCCCGGCACCAGGCGGGTCTCGTAGAGCAGTCCACGCAGCATCTTCCCGAGCATTTCGCGCTGATTGCGCAGGGCCCGTTGAATCAGGGCGTGCAGTTCCGAAGCGCGGCAGGCCGCGCGGCTGGCCGCCTCCGGGGTCCGGATGTAGAAGACCGCGGTCTGCACCTCGTTTTCGATTCCCCCGGAACAGACGTGCGGCAGCTGGGAGAAGGGCCGGACGTGCAGCACCGCGTAGCGTTTGCCGTCGACCAGCGGACGCTCCAGCACCACGTCGATCGGCGGCTCCACATGGCGGTTGATAAAGGTGATGACACTCGAAGGATCGAACGACGACGCCTGCGCCTCGGTCAACCCGGTGTAGACCGAGGGATGGCCGGAGGCGTCCTCGCCCACCCCGATGACGATGTCCCCCCCGCGGGTATTGGCCAGCGCCAGCGCGTGGCGCACCAGTTTGCCTTTTCCCGCGCGCGTCAAGGTATTCCAGTTCATGGCCGCCTTGTAGTCGAGCACCTCCGACTCGACGCCGCGGTAGATGATTTCGCGCCAGTCGGGGCGCTCCGCCGCCTCCGCCTTCATCGCGCTACAGATCTTCCAGATAGATCAGGTGCATGCAGTTGTCGCAGGCGGTCACCACGCCTTTGCGGGCGGAGTTGAGGGTCTGCGGGGTAATCCGCAAATGGCAGTTGCCGCAGATGTCGTTCTCGATGGGCACCACCGGTGCGCCCTGCCCCTTTTTCAGCAGCAGCTGATACCGGCTGAGGATCGAGCTTTCGATCTCCTTCCCGGCGGCGGCAGCCTCCTGCTGGAGCTGGAGATATTCGGCCTTGAGTTCGGTGGCGAAGGTCTCCAGTTCGCCGATCTCCTCCTTGACGCCCTTGAGCGTCGCCTCGACCTCGGCGGTGACGGTACTGACCTTGCGGCGCAGCTCCTCCACCCGGTCCAGCGCCTCGATCACGGAGCTCTCCAACTCGCTGATGCGGCCCTGATTGCCGGCGATTTCCACGAGCATGGCCTGATATTCATCGTTCTTCCGGATCGAGGCCGACTGCTGCCGGAGCTTGGCGATCACTTCATTCAGCCGGGCGATCTCCGACTCGGCCTTCTTGATCCCGAGCTCGGTCTCCTTGAGCTCCTTCCGGGACTCCTCCCGCCGGGCCTGGGCCGCGCGGCCCCGGGCGATCAGTTTGTTCCGCTCCTCCGGCAGCAGCGCCAGCCGGGCCCGGATGTCCCGCATTCTCAAATCCAGTTTCTGCACCGCCAACAGAGCTTCCGCCCATTTCGCCGCCATAATCGCCATCCTTTCTGGTCAAAACAGGTCCGGAATCTCGTCGGAGCGGACGGCGCGCCGCAACCCGAGCTTCTCCCAGGCCCGCGGCGTCGCCACCCTTCCCTTGGGGGTCCGCACCAGATACCCTTTCTGAATCAAAAACGGTTCGTACACATCTTCGATCGAATCCTCCTCCTCGCCCACCGAGACCGCGATGTTCTTGAGTCCGACCGGACCGCCGTTGAAGTTGGCGATGATCGTCTCCAGAATCCGCAGATCCATGTCGTCGAGCCCGTCGCAGTCGATCTGCAGCATCTCCAGCGCGGCGGCGGCGACCTCGCCGGTGATCACCGAATCGGCCCGGACCTGGGCGTAGTCGCGCGCCCGGCGCAGCAGGTTGTTGGCGATCCGCGGCGTGCCCCGGCAGCGCGAAGCCAGCTCCCGGGCCCCCGCCTCTTCGAGCTCTACCTGCAGGATCGAGGCCGAGCGCCGGAGGATCCGGACCAGACTCTCCGGATCGTAGTAGTCGAGACGCAGATTGATCCCGAAACGCGAGCGCAACGGCGCCGAGATCATCCCCTGCCGGGTGGTGGCGCCGATCAGCGTGAAACGTGGAATATTGAGCCGGACCGACCGCGCGCCGGGCCCCTGTTCGAGCATGATGTCGATGAAGAAGTCCTCCATCGCGCTGTACAAATACTCCTCCACCGTGGTGTTGAGCCGGTGGATCTCGTCGATGAACAAAATGTCGTGCTCCTGGAGCCCGGTGAGCAGCCCGGCCAGATCGCCGGGTTTTTCGATCGCCGGGCCGCTGGAGGATTTGAGGTTGCAGCCGCGCTCGTTGGCGATGATGTAGGCCAGCGTGGTCTTGCCCAATCCCGGCGGCCCGCAGAGCAAAATGTGATCGAGCGCCTCCTCCCGGGCGGCGGCGGCGCGGACGAACAGCTCCAGCTGCGCCTTGACCGTGTCCTGACCGGGAAAATCGGCAAAACTGGGCGGGCGCAGTGATTGCTCCCGAACCGGATCGCGCTTGTTCAAAGTCGAGGTGATAAAACGTTCCGTCATCTTCCAATCAGCAAAAAGTACACTTGTTTTTTCCGACTTTTGTGTTATGTTTCTACATAATAGCGTTTTTTGTGAAAAATACCAATCGTTTTCAAGAAAAAAGAGGGATTTTGTCATGCCTTGTGACCTCAACCAGATGAAACTTGCCGCGGATACCATCCGGGTGCTTTCCGCCGAAGCCATCCAGAAGGCGAAATCCGGACATCCGGGGTTGCCGCTGGGGGCCGCGGATTTCGCCTTCACCCTGTGGTATCGGTATCTGCGTCACAATCCGCACAATCCGGAGTGGCTCGGGCGCGACCGTTTCGTGCTCTCGGCCGGCCACGGTTCGATGCTGCTCTATTCGTTGCTGCAGCTCTTTGACTACGATCTGCCGATGTCCGAGCTCGAGCGGTTCCGGCAGTGGGGCAGTCTGACGCCGGGCCATCCGGAGCACGGCCACACCGCCGGGGTGGAGATCACCACCGGGCCACTGGGCAGCGGCTTCGCCTCGGCGGTAGGCATGGCCATCGCCGACGACTCCTTTGCCGCCCGCTCCGGCGCCGGCGAATCGGGACTGCTCGACCGCCGGATCTTCGTGCTCTGCGGCGACGGCTGTCTGATGGAGGGGTGCAGCGCCGAGGCCGCCTCGCTGGCCGGACACCTCAAGCTCGGGCAGCTGATCGTCTTCTACGACTCCAACGAGATCTCCATTGAAGGCAGCACCTCGCTGGCCTTTACCGAGGATGTGGGCAAGCGCTTCGAGGCCTACGGTTGGCGCGTGCTGCGCATCGCCGACGCCAACGACGCGGCACAATGCGACGCCGGTCTGGCCGAGGCGGTCCGGGGCGACGGCCGTCCGACCCTGATCATCGGCCGGACCCGGATCGGCTTCGGCGCCCCCAACAAGCAGGGCAAAGCCGCCGCCCACGGCGAGCCGCTGGGCGAAGAGGAAGTGGCGGCGCTGCGCCGGAATCTTCACTACGACGCCCCCCCCTTCACCGTGCCGGAGCCGGTGCGTCGGCTCTGCGCCGAACGGGTGGCGGAGCTGGAACAGCAGGCGGCCGCGTGGGATCGGCAATTCCAGGCGTTTCTCGACGCCGATCCGGTCCGGGCCCGGAAGATTTCGCAATTCCTGACCTGTGAAGTTCCGGAAAATCTGGAGCAGGAGCTGCTCCAGGCGGCGCCGCTGGACAAACCGGTCGCCAGCCGGGTCTCCGGCGGACTGGTGTTGCAGAAGGCGGCGGAACTGGTGCCGTCGCTGTTGGGCGGTTCGGCCGATCTTTCGCCCTCGACCAAGACCGCGATCCGGGAGGGCGGAGATTTCTCCGCCGCCGACCGGGCCGGGCGCAATCTGCACTTCGGGGTGCGGGAGTTCGCAATGGGGCTGGCCGCCAACGGCATGGCTCTGACCGGCAGCTGCATTCCGTACACCTCGACCTTCTTCGTCTTTTCCGACTATCTGAAACCGGCGATCCGGCTGGCGGCGATTCAGCAGCTGCATCAGATCTACGTCTTCACCCACGATTCGTTCTACGTCGGCGAGGACGGCCCGACCCATGAGCCGATCGAACAGCTGCCGATGCTCCGCACCATCCCCGGGCTGACCGTGATCCGCCCGGCCGAGGCGCACGAAGTGGCTCAGGCCTGGGCGCTGGCTTTGCAGCTTCAGGGCCCGGTGGCGCTGCTGCTGACCCGGCAGGATCTGGTTCCCTTCGACGAGCAGACCGCGACCGCGGTGAACGTGGCGCGGGGCGCCTATGTGCTGGAGGAGGACGAGGAGTTCGACCTGATCATCATCGCCACCGGCTCGGAGGTGCAGCTGGCGCGGGAGACGGCCGCGCGGCTCCGCGACCTCGGCTGCGGCGTCCGGGTGGTTTCGATGCCGTCGCAGGAGCTGTTCCGGCAGCAGGATGAGGAGTATCAGGAGGCGGTGCTGCCGTCGTGGTGCGGCGCCCGGGTCTCGATCGAGGCGGGCTCGACCTTCGGCTGGGAGCGGTTTGTCGGCATCGACGGGTTGACCATCGGACTCGACCACTTCGGCGCCTCGGCGCCCTACAAGGTGCTGGCCCAAGAGTTCGGCTTCACGCCGGAAGCGGTGCTCCAGCGCATCGCCGATCACTTCGTCACCGAAGAGGACGAGGAGTGCGGCTGCGGCTGTGGCTGCGACGGCAGCTGTGACGGGGAGCACAATCACGCCGGCGAGGAGCGCGACTGAGTCGCGCCGGACTCCGGTTCCGCCCCGGGCTTGACATCGTCCGGCCGGGGCGTTATATTAAGCTGTTTTGGATCATTATCACAATTTAGTGCAAGGAGTTGATTGATGAGTTTGTTCAGTTTGATTGCCGAAGGATCCGCCGCCGCGCAGGGGGCGGCCGCGACCGCTCCGGGAACCGCCGCTACCCAGCCCCAGGGCACGGGGGGCGGGGGTTGGGCCTCGATGGTGCCGTTTTTTCTGATTATCGGCGCGATGATCTTCCTGATGTTCCGCACCCAGAAGAAGCAGCAGCAGAAACGGCAGCAGATGCTGGATAAACTGGTCAAGGGATCCCGGGTGCTGCTGGCCGGGGGCATGTTCGGCACGGTGTACGAGGTCCGGGATCAGAGCTGTCTGGTCGATCTGGCCGATAATGTGCGGGTGGAAGTCGCCAAGAACGGCATCGCGGACATCGTGGAAAGCGCGGCGGCCGCGAGCGACGATAAAAAGTAAGGAAGCGTGTTCCCCATGAAAAAGCGTCCTCTCATTCTGCGGACCGTGATCGCGCTGGTGGTGATCGGGGTCTTCACCTTCTCGATCCACCCGCTGATGCCGCTGGATTTCTTCGACACCTTCCGGTCAATTCTGAAAGATCCGAACGATCCGGAGGTCAACGGTCTGATCGAACAGGCCAAGACCATGGTGGCGCAGAATCCGGAACTGTACAACATTCAGGCGCTGCTGACCGTGGCGGAGAACCAGGGGATCGAACTCAAGGACAAAGTTCACGGGTCCGACCTGGAGGATAACCGCGACGTGATGAACCTGGTCCGGAAGAAGGCTTCGAGCTCCATCCGGCTGGGGTTGGACCTCAACGGCGGCGTGGAGTTCGTGCTGTTGCTGCAGCCCGACGAGGATTTTCTGAAGAAGCTTGAGGCCCTCGGGCAGGACGGCAAGAGCGACCGGGCGGAGGTGGAAAAGCGCATGCGCGCCGAATTCGACCGCTACCGCGACTTGGCCATCGAAATCCTGCGCAAACGGCTGGAGCAGCAGAAGATCTACGAGGCGGAGATCTCGCCGACCGGCAGCGAATACGTGTCGATCAAGGCGCCGATCGTGATCAAGGATGAGAAGCTCAAACTGCTGAATCTGATCTCGATGAGCGCCAAACTGAACTTCCGGCTGGTGGCCGAGAACAACGCGGAGCTGGTCAGTGAATATCTGAAGGATCCCGATCACTTCGTGGTGCCGCCGGGGCTGGAGCTGATGACCACCTCGCGACTGCAGCCGGGCCAGCCCCCGCAGAAGGACTACTTCTTTGTGGAGATCCGGCCTCAGATGGACGGGCGGGGCATCTCCGATGCGCGCCCCAACCGCAACCAGTTCGGCCAGCGTGAAATCATGATGTCGTTCAACCAGGAGGGTGCGCAGCGCTTCGCCGAGGTGACCGGCGCCAACATCGGCCGTCAGCTGGCGGTGGTGCTGGACGACAAACTCTACTGCGCGCCGACCATCAACACTGCCATTCCCGGCGGCTCGGCGGTGATCACCGGCCAGTTCTCGGAGGAGGAGTGCAAGAACATCTCCGATGCGCTGGTCAGCGGCAGCTTCCCCTTCAAGATCAAGGTGGACGCGGTCTTCGACACCGACCCGAAACTCGGCGCCGACAACGTGGCCAACGGGGTCTGGGTGGGGGTCATCGCCCTGATTGCGGTGGCGCTCTTCATGGCGGCCTACTATCTGCGCGCCGGTCTGGTGGCGGTGGTGGCGCTGATCGTCAACGTGGTGCTGATTCTCGGCGCCATGGCGGCCTTCGACTGCACCCTGACGCTGCCGGGTATCGCCGGTATCGTGCTGACCATCGGTATGGCGGTGGACGCCAACGTGCTGGTCTTCGAGCGTATCCGCGAAGAGCTGGCCTCGGGCAAAAATCTGTCGAGCGCGGTGCAGCTCGGGTTCAGCCGCGCCTACTCGGCGGTGCTCGACGCCAATTTGACCACGCTGATCACCTCAGTGATTCTGCTCTACATCGGAACCGGTCCGATCAAGGGGTTCGCCGTGACCCTGAGCATCGGTATTCTGACCAGTCTCTTCACCGCGCTGTTCCTGTCGCGGCTGATCTTCGACTACATGGACCGGTTCTGTCACTTCACCGGGCTGAAAATGTGCCAGGCCTTCCACAATCCGCACTTCAACTTCGTCCGGACCTTCAAACCGGCGCTGATGATCTCCTGCGTGCTGGCGGTACTCAGCATCGCGGTGGTCTTCGTGCGGGGGCGGGACTGCCTCAGCGTGGACTTCCTCGGCGGTACTATGATGACTTTCAGCTACGATCAGATGGTCTCGCTTGACGCCGTGACCAAAACGCTGAAGGCCAACGGCATCGAAGCGGTGGTCACCTACAAGTCCAACTCCGCTGCGGCCGACAGCCGGCAGCTGGAAATTCTGATGCGTGACCCGGACAGCGCGGTGCAGGACCCGCTCGCCACCGTCTCCGAGCTTCTGAACCGGACCTATCCGGAACTCAAGTTGAACAACGGCAACGAGACCACGGTCGGCGGCCTGATCGGCAAGGAGTTCAGCCGCACCGCCATTCTGGCGCTGATTCTGGCGACCATCGGCATCGGCGTCTATGTGACGCTGCGCTATGAGTTCAGCTACGCCATGGCCAGCTCGGCGGCGCTGGCCCACGACGTGATCATCGTGACCGGCATCTTCCTGGCGACCGGGCGCGAGATCTCACTGTCGGTGGTGGCCGCGCTGCTGACGGTGATCGGTTATTCGATGAACGACAAGGTGGTGGTCTTCGACCGGATCCGGGAGAACGTCAATCTCGGCGTCCCCGGAACCTACAACGACATCATCAGCCTGTCGCTGAATCAGACGTTGAACCGCACGCTGCTGACCAGCTTGACCACGCTGGTGGTGGTGGTGGTGCTCTACATCTGGGGCGGCGTCGCCATCAACGACTTCGTGTTCGTGATGCTGCTCGGAATCATCGTGGGCACCTACTCCTCGATCTACGTGGCCACACCGATCATTTCGATCTGGCACAAGCGGATCGCCCGGCTGGACCAGCCGACCTCCGCCAAGGCGGTTCGTTCCGCCCGGTAACTCCAACACCGACTCCGGCGCCGGCTCGGGATTTTTTCTCGAGCCGGCGCTTTTTTTCAGAAAAATCGCCTTTTCGCGCGCCGTCGACTTGACACCTTTCCGAAACCGCATATTGTATATTAGTAAAACAACAACCCGGGGAGAGGTGTTCTTATGAGAAAATGGCTTTTTTTCGGGATCCGGTTCCCGCTGCGGTTCCAACTGGCGGCGGGGTTGTGTTCGAAGTGAAGCGTTATCCGCTGCCGCAGCCGCTGCCGGTCAAAGTCTCGGGGCTGAAGGGGCTCTCGCTGCCGGTCGAATACAATCTCGACACCCGGCGGGTCCGGTTCCTCTCAGCCCTGGAGAACACGCGGTACACCGCGTTCGATCCGCGCAATGCCGATCAGCGCTACTATCCGGGCGAGGCGTTGAGCTGGAATCAGCCGGAGCTGGTGGTCAACCTGGTGCCGGAAGAGACCGGCTTCAAACTTGAACGCCACAACCCCACCGAGCAACCGCTGACGGCGGAACTGAAGAGGGGCCGCACTTCGCGCCGCTGGCCGCCTTCCGCTGGCAGGGGACGCTGCAACCCGGGGAAGTCCGGAAAGTCCCGGTGACCCCCGCGCCGGACAGCGTGGGGCTGGTCCCATCCATCTACTGACTTGAGGAGGAGCAAATGATCAAGAGAATTTTTCTGCTGGGCACCGCGGTATTGCTGGCCGCGGGTTGCGCCACCGATCCGGCGTTGCCGGCCGAACAGTTCCGGGTTCACCGGGTCTTCGGCGACCACATGGTGCTGCAAGCCGGGTGCGATCTCCGGATCAGCGGTCAGGCCGAACCGGGACGGCGGGTGGAAGTCCGACTCCAGCCGGAAACCGGCGGAGAACCGGCCACTGCTATGGCGGTGGCCGACGAGCGGGGCAACTGGGAGGCGGTGCTGCCGCCCCGGGAGCCGTCGTTCACGCCGCATCGGTTGACCGTTCACGGGGCGCCCACGGTTCCGCCGCTGGAGTTCCGGGATCTGCTGATCGGCGAAGTCTGGCTCTGTTCGGGACAATCCAACATGGAGTTCGGCCTGCGGGGAGCGGAAGGCGGCGAGAAGGCGATCGCCGACGCGGAACAGGACCGGGGCAGAATCCGGCTGCTGAATCTCAACTCCCGGAAAGTTCTCGCACCGGAGGGCCCCCGGTCGGAGATCGAGGACGTCCACTGGACCGAATGCACGCCGGAGACGGTGAAGAACTTCAGCGCGGTCGCCTACTTCTTCGGCCACGAACTGGCCAGACGGCTCGACCGCCCGATCGGTCTGATCCACTCCAGCTGGGGCGGCTCCCGGATCGAAGCGTGGATCAGCCGCGATCAGCTGCTGCGCGACGGAGTCGAGACGGAGCTGCTGATTCAGGCCCAGGCGACCGGACTCACTCCCGCTCAGGAGCAGGCGCTGGAGCAACTGCGGACGCAGTGCGACGAAACCTATCACCGGTGGTGGCAGCAGTTGTTCCGCGCTCACGCGGCGGAGACCGCGGCGGCGGCGACCTGGAAGAATCCCGACTTCGACGACCACGCCTGGGAAACCGCCCCGGTCCCGGGCACCCTGCCCGGCCATCTCGACGGCGCGGTCTGGTATCGCCGCACCGTGGAGCTGCCGCCGGAGTGGGCGGGGAGCGACCTGCAGCTTGCGCTGGGCCGGATTGACGATTGCGACGAAACCTACTTCAACGGCGAAAAGCTCGGCGGCGCCATGCCGGATCACCCCGCGCCGTGGGCGGTCAACCGCCGTTATCGAGTCCCGGCCCGGCTGGTGCGGCCCGGACGCAACGTGATCGCGGTCCGGGTCGTGGATTTGAACGGTGCGGGGGGCTTTTTCGCCCGTCCGGAGGAGCTGTATCTCGCCCGGGGCGATCAGAAGTTGCCGCTGGCCGGGGCGGACTGGAGACGACACACCGAATTCGCGCTGGGGCGCGATGAGCCGGGGCGGCCGCCGCTGGCCGGAGACCTGGTCAAAAGTCTCCGGGATCCGAACTTCCCCTCCACCTTGTTCAACGGCATGCTCCACCCGCTGACGGTGCTGGATCTGGCCGGGGTGATCTGGTATCAGGGCGAGTCAAACGTCGGCGCCCGGAGCTGTTATCCGGAGCGCACCGCCTCGCTGCTGCGGGACTGGCGGCGGCGCTGGCGGAATCCGGAGCTGCCGTTCATCTTCACCCAGCTGGCCGGTTACGACAGCCGGGCGTCGGACGATCCGGCTTCCCCGGTCTACTGGCGGAAGCTGCCGCCGGAGGAGAGTGACTGGGCCGAGTTCCGCGACCTTCAAACCTCCTGTCTGAAACTGCCCGGAACCGGCATGGCGGTGACCTATGACCTCGGCAACTGCACCGACATCCACCCCCGGAACAAGCGGACGGTGGGCGAACGACTGGCGGCCGAAGCCGCCCGCGTGGCCTATGGCGATGACCGGATCAGCTCCGGACCGGCGCCGGAAAAGGTGACGGTTCAGGGCGACCGGGTGCGGATCCGCTTCGCTCGAGTCGGCAGCGGGCTGGTCGCCCGCGGGGATCAGCCCGGCGGCTTCGCGCTGGCCGGGGCCGACGGCAAGTGGGTCTGGGCGCAGGCCGTGATCGACGGCGACGAGGTCGTCGTCCGGACGCCGGAAGTCCCGCAGCCGGTGGCGGTCCGCTACGCCTGGAGTTCCTACCCGGGCACGGCCGATCTCTACAACCGCGAGGGCTTTCCGGCCCTGCCCTTCCAGGCTCAGGCGCGAAACGCGCGGTAGAGCTGCCGGACCATATCGAACTTGTTCCGGGCGAACGGCGGCACCAGATACAGTTGCTGCCCCGCCGCCCGGATCGCCCGGACCAGCTCCCCGGCCAGCTCCAGACCGGCGGCGGCTGGGTCCGGCCCCGACATCCGCGCCAGCGCCTCCGGCGGCAGCGCCACGCCGGGGATCATGCCCTCGGCCAGACGCTGCGCCTGCTGCCGCGAGGTCAGCGGCAGCACGCCCACAAACAACTTGACCGGAGTCTCCTGCAGAAACGCGAGCACCCGCAACAGCTCTTCGAG
>CASFRF010000042.1 GCA_949297015.1 uncultured bacterium | reverse complement strand
CGTTTCCAGCGTCACGCCGGAGGCCGCCGCGTAGACCGCCGCCGCCCGGCTCACCGCGCCGTCCACGTCCGATGCCGGTCGCCCCGCCGCCGCCAGCACCCGCCGGGCGCTGGAGATCACCCGGGCCACCTCCCGGCACCGCACCGCCGCCGACACCCCCCGGGGGTGAAAGCGCCAGCCGTCCAGATCGATCACCCCGAAGGCGCCGTCCTCCTCTTGCCGGTACAGATTGCGCCAGCTCAGATCCCCATGTTCGATGCCCGCCTCGTGCAGCCGGGCGACAAAGCGCAGAACTTCCGCCACCAGCGCCTCGGGATCCGGCGCACCGGTCAGCAGTTCCGGCAGAAACCGCTCCGTCTCGGCGAGCGCCTCGGTCAGCAGATACTGGTGGAACAGCAGCCAGCCGCCGCGCCGCTCGGTCGCCGCCGCCAACACCTTCGGCGTCGGGATTCCCAGCTCCGCAAGTTTCCTCGCCGCCGCCAGGCAGCGGAAGGCCCGGGGCCGCCGGAAACTCCGCAGCCAAGCGTGACGGAACCCGCGGTAGTTGTAGCGTTTCAGAAAAAAACCCGACTCCCCGCCGGCGGTTCCGAGCAGGATCCGCGCCGACCGGGAGTCCTTGAGCACCCGGTACGGCAATTGCGGCCGCAACAGCAGCTCGACCAGCCGTCCGGGCTCGAGATCCCGGCGGCAATACCCGGCGATGCCGTCCCGGCGGAAGCGGCGATACTCCTCCGCTTCAACGCCGGATCCGGCCGCCGGATTCCAGCCGGGACCCCTCACCATGGTTCGATACTACCTCAGATTCTCGACCACCAGGTCTCCGACCTCGCTGGTGGAGTACCCCATCTTTCCGGCGGCCACCGACTTGAGTTTGTTCCCGGTGACGTAGGCGATGCTCGCCTCGATCGCCCGGGCCGCCGGCGCCTCGCCCAGGAAGTCGAGCATCATGGCCACCGCGCCGATCGCGGCCAGCGGGTTGATCACGCCGAGCCCGGTGTACTTGGGCGCGGAGCCGCCGATCGGCTCGAACATGCTCACGCCGTTCGGATTGATGTTGCCGCCGGCCGCCACGCCCATGCCGCCGGAGGTGACTGCGGCCAGGTCGGTGATGATGTCGCCGAACATGTTTCCGGTCACGATCACGTCAAAGCACTCGGGGTTCTTGACCATCCACATGCAGGTGGCGTCGACGTGGCAGTAGTCGAGCTTGACGTCCGGATACTCGGCGGCCAGCTCGTGGAAGACCCGGTCCCAGAGTCCGAAGACGTAGGTCAGCACGTTGGTCTTGCCGCACAGCGTCAGCTGCCCGATCTTGCCGGCCTTGAGATCCTCGGGCTTGAGTCCGCGCCAGGGATTCTCGCGGGAGTGACGGCGCCGAACCTCCTCGAAGGCGTAGCGCAGACAGCGCTCGACCTGGAAGTAGCTGTAGACCATGTCCTGCAGCGCGATCTCCTGTTTGGTCCCCTGCCCGGAGACGCCGCCGAGTCCGCAGTAGACGTCGCCGACGTTCTCGCGGACCACCACATAGTCGATGTCCTCCGGCCCCTTGTTCGCCAGCGGCGTTTCCACGCCCGGATAGAGTTTGACCGGCCGCAGATTGATGTACTGATCGAGCGCGAACCGCAGCTTGAGCAGAATGCCCTTCTCCAGAATGCCGGGCTTGACCTTCGGATGGCCGATCGCGCCCAGGAACACCGCGTCGTACTTCTCGAGCTCCTCCTTGAAGTTCTCCGGCAGCGTGACGCCGGTCGCCAGATAGTTTTCGCCACCCCAGTTGTAGCTCACCGTCTCGTAGGTGAAACCGTACTTCGCCGCGGCCGCCGCCAGCACCTTGAGTCCTTCGGCCACCACTTCCGGGCCGGTGCCGTCGCCGGGCAGCACCGCAATCTTATAGTTCTTCATGTTCCGCTCTCTTCTCTCCGTTCAGGTTTTGTCGTTGAAACTCCGGTTCCCCGGTTCGGGCCGGCCTATTAATATACAAGCGCGGCCCGTTTTTTTCAAATCCCCGCCGTCGCCGCGCACCGCACTTTGACGGTCTTGATCTCAAACGGCTTGAAGCTGAGTTGGAAGAGACTCCCCGTGCCCAGTTCCGCCAGCGTGTTCCACTCCAGGAGATCGGTCTCCGCGGCCGTCACCGGCTGCTCGAAACGCAGCTCCGCCGCGCCTTCACGACCGCGGGTCTCGACCAGCCGCAGCACCAGGTCGGAGTCCTTTTCCGCCTTTTTGGCCACCTCCAGCGACACGCCGTCGGCGGTCACCGCGAAGGGCTGGCGGAATCCGCCGCTGAAGCCCTCGGCCAGGAACGGCGGCAGATTCAGCGCCGCCGCCTCGGCCTGCACCTCCGACGCGACCAGATTCCCCGCGTGCGGCAGCAGCGCGTAGGTGAATTCGTGACGGCCCTGATCGGCGTAGGGATCCGGATGCTGCGGCGACCGCAGCAAATTCAGATCGAGCACGTTCTCGTGCACCTTGTGCCCGTACTTGCAGTCGTTCAGCAGCGCCACGCCGCCGTCCTCGGTCGACAGATCGACGTAGCGATGCGCGACCGTCTCGAAGCGGGCCTGATCCCAGCTGGTGTTGCGGTGGGTCGGCCGCCGGACATAGCCGTACTGGATGTCGAACGCGGCCTCGGCGGCGCGGACCGTCACCGGGAAGGAGACCCGCAGCATCCGGTTCGCCTCGTGCCAGTCGGCCTCGGTGCGGAACTCGAGCCGCCGGGAGTTCGCCTCCAGATAGACCTTCTGAACCAGCTTGGAAGCGCCGATCGCCAGCTGGAATTCCAGCCCCTGCCGCACCGGACCGTCGGCGATCCGGCGGTGTCCGAGGCCGCGGGCGGTCTCGATCTTCTCCTGCTCGTAGAAGAAGTCGACGTCCCAAGCGTCCCAGTTGTTCGGCCGGTCGACGTAGAGCGTCAGCTCATTGCCCACACCCTCGAGCAGCTCCCGCCCGGTCTCCAGATCCCGGGCCCGCAGCAGCCGCCCGTCGGCATCGAATTCGTAGCACACCAGCGCGTTCTCCAGCACCAGCGACTCGCGCAGCTCCGCCGCGGCGGAGAGCTGCCCGCCGCGCACCAGCTCGACCGAGCTCCAGGCCGGGATCTCGGTGGCGATCACGGTCCGGCCCGCCTCCTGCTGCACCGTCACCGGGGCGCCGTCGGCGCGGACCACGGCGCAGCCCCGCCACGACTCCGGCAGTTCGATCGACCGCCGGTAGGGGACGCTCAACACGTTGGTCAGCACGATGTGCGCCGGATCCGGTTGCAGACCGATCCGCGCGGCCCGGTTCAGCAGTTCGCGGCAGGCGGCCAGAATTTCGGCATGTTCGCGCTCGGTGCGTTCGTAGACCAGCTCGATGGAGCTGCCCGGGAGAATATCATGGAACTGATTGATCAGCAGCTTTTTCCAGAGTGCGTCAAGTTCCTTTGCCGGATACTCGCCGAAGGGCAGCGCCGCGTAGACCCCCTCGACCAGCCGCAGCGCCTGTTCGCACTTGCGGTTGCCGCGCTTGGTCCGCGACTGGGTGGTGAGCGTGCCGCGGTGGAGCTCCAGATAGAGCTCGCCCGACCAGACCGCCAGCTGTCCGCGGAAGCGGCTGATCCGCTCGAAGAAGTCGCAGGCGCGCCCCATCCGGACCTGCGGCACCCCGTCCATATTCCGGGCCCGCAGCGCGTTTTCGACCACCTCCATCTTGGGCCCGCCGCCGCCGTCGCCGACGCCGAACAGGGTCATGAACTCATCGACGAAGTCGTTTTCGATAAACCGCTGTTCGGCGCCGATCAGCCCCTTGGGCGAACACTCGGAGTTGTAGGTGTCCTCCGGCGGGAAGTGGGTCAGCACCTCGGTCCCGTCGATGCCGCGCCACAGGAAGGTGTGGTGCGGGAAGCGGTTGACCTGATTCCAGGAGATCTTCTGGGTCAGGAAGTAGTCGCAGTTGGCCTTGCGGATGATCTGGGGCATCGCCGCGGAATAGCCGAAGACGTCGGGAATCCACAGATTCTTCACCTCGAATCCGAACTCGTCGCGGAAGAAGTTCTTGCCGTGCACGAACTGCCGGACCATGGCCTCGCCGCCGGTCAGGTTGCAGTCGGCCTCGACCCACATGCCGCCCTGCGGCTCAATGCGCCCGGCGGCGACCGCTTTCTTCACCTCGGCGTAGAGCTCCGGATAGTACTCCTTGAGGAACAGGAAATGCTGCGGCGCGCTGGCCCCGAACACATAGTCGGGATACTGCCGGATCAACTCCAGCTGACTGGCGAAGGTCCGCGCGGTCTTGCGCACCGACTCGGCCACCGGCCACAACCAGCCGGTATCGATATGGGCGTGGCCCACCGCCGTGGTCTTCAGACTCGAGGCGGCGGCCGGCCGCTCGAAGAGCTCCTTGAGCACCGCCCGCGCCTTCCCGGCGTTGGCGGGGTTGTCCAGATACTGATCGGCCGCGTTGGACAGAATCCGCACGATCTGGCGGCGCCGCGGGTCGGGGGACTCGGCACCGGCCTCGACCAGACTGATCAGGAACTGCAAATCCAGATGGAGCTGACGCAGCTGGCTGTTGCCGAAACCGAATTCCAGCCGGGCGATGTCGGCGTGGTAGTAGCCGCGCTCGCCGGCGTGGCCGGGGGTGGCGATGCCGTCGCGCGCGTCGACGCCGCCGAGGTGATTGGCCGCGGCCTCGGCCCAGAACTCAAACGAGCCGTCGGGGCGGATCAGATCGGTGATCTCGTGGTACTCCTTGTTGTACCAGTGGGCGAAGGCCGACTGATTGGTCAACCCGGCCCGGACCTTGCCCGCGGCGTCGAACACCAGAATCTCGCCGCCGAAGTTGAGCCGCACGAAGACCGGCCGCCCGGCCCGCTCCTCCGGGAGCCGCCCCGAGAGCTTGAACCAGCCGCTGACCCAGGCCTTGCCGTCGTTCCAGAGATCGCCGACCCGGACCGGTTTCCCGGGCAAACCGGTCCCCTCGGCGAAGGGGAGCCGGTCGGGGGTCACGGCGCACACTGCGGCAAGCGGCTGCGGGGTTTCCAGCCAGGCGTGTTCCAGTCTTCCGGCCCAGCGCCGGGCCCGGGTCAACAACAGATCGAACTCTTTTTTCTGCATCTTTTCCGCCCTTGTTTCATAATCGGGTTGATTCCAGGTGACAAACAGGGGATATTATACTGCCGAAGCGCCGCGATTACAACCGCTGGGATGCTTGATTTCGGGGATTTTGTGTGATATATTATCCCTTAAAATCAATTATCCAGAGGGAGCTCAGGACACCATGCCCAAAATTCATCCCACCAGCGTCGTCGCCGACGGCGCGATTCTGGCCGACGACGTCGAAGTCGGCCCCCTGTGCTACATCGGCCCTCACGTCCGGATCGGGGCCGGAACCCGGCTCATCGCCCAGTGCCATGTCGACGGCCACACCACGCTGGGGGAGAAGAACGTGCTCTATCCCTTCTGCGCGCTGGGGCAGAACGCCCAGGATCACGGCGTCGAGCCCGGATCGGTGACCTATCTGGAGATCGGAGACGGCAACCTCTTCCGCGAAGGGGTCACCGTCCACACCGGGACCAAACCCGGCACCAGGACCGTGATCGGCAACGGCTGCATGTTCATGAACTCCACGCACGTCGCGCACAACTGCGTGATCGGCAATCAGGTGATCATGGTCGGGCTGAGCGCCTGCGCCGGCTATTGCGAAATCGGCGACCGGGCGCTGATCTCCGGCGTCTCCGGACTTCATCAGTTCTGCCGGGTCGGGCGGCTGGCGATCATCTCCGGCGGCTCAGTCTTTTCGCAGGACATCCCACCCTTCATGATGGCCGAGGGCCGCAACGGCGGGGTCAAGATGATCAACCTGGTCGGGCTGAAGCGGGCCGGTTTCTCCGAGGAGACCATCCGGGCGCTCAAGCAGGTCCACCGGATTTTCTACCGCAGCGGCCTGATTCCGCCCAACGCCCTCAAGAAGATCCGGGAGGAGGTCCCGCCCCTGCCCGAGGTGCTGGAGTTCATCCGCTTCTGCGAGACCAGCAAACGCGGCGTGCTCTCCTGCCACACCGAGGGCCACCGGGCCTGAGCCCGGCGCCGGGAACACCGAAGAGACGTTTCTGAATCAATTACGGGAGCAAATCCCAGGGAGAAGAAAATGTTGGAACCTTTGAAGAAGAATCCCCGGTTCACCCCGCGGCGCGGCCCGGTGGTGCTGACCATCCTCGACGGGGTCGGCTTCGGCAAGTACGCCGACGGCGACGCCGTCCGGCAGGCCTCGATGCCTGAATTCAACGAACTGCTCAAGCACGGTCCGGCGACGCAGCTCAAGGCCCACGGCACCGCGGTGGGTATGCCCTCCGACGCCGACATGGGCAACAGCGAAGTCGGCCACAACGCGATCGGCTGCGGACGGGTCTTCGCGCAGGGGGCCAAACTGGTGGAGGAGGCGATCAGCTCCGGCAAACTGTTCGAGGGGGAGACCTGGCGGAAACTGATCGCCAATGTGCTGGAGCACCGGAGCACGCTGCACTTCATCGGGCTGCTCTCGGACGGCAACGTGCACAGCAACCTCAGCCACCTCAAGGCGATGATCGCAGCGGCCGACCGGGCCGGAGTGGAGAA
This sequence comes from uncultured bacterium, assembly GCA_949297015.1. Lineage (GTDB taxonomy): Bacteria > Verrucomicrobiota > Lentisphaeria > Victivallales > Victivallaceae > CASFRF01. The sequence continues at coordinate 34,285 of CASFRF010000042.1, read as the reverse complement.
GATCCGGGTGCACGCGCTGCTGGACGGCCGCGACGTGCCGGAGACCTCGGCGCTGGACTACGTCGATCCCTTCGAGCAGTTCCTGGCCGGGTTCAACGCCAACGGCCGCGACTACCGGATCGCCTCCGGCGGCGGCCGGATGGTGATCACCATGGACCGCTACAACGCCAACTGGGAGATGGTCCGCAACGGCTGGGAGGTGCACGTTCACGGCAACGGGGAGTTCTTCCCCAATGCGCATCAGGCGATCGAGCAGCTGCGCGAGCGGACGGGGGCGATCGATCAGGATCTGCCCGCCTTTGTGATCTCCGATGACGGAAAGACGCCGGTCGGTCCGATTCTGGATCACGACTCGGTGATCTACTTCAACTTCCGCGGCGACCGGGCGCTGGAGATCACCGCCGCCTTCGAGGAGGAGTCGTTCGACCGCTTCGACCGGGGCCGTCGGCCGCAGGTGCTCTACGCCGGGATGATGGAGTACGACGGGGACCTGCACACGCCGAAGCTCTATCTGGTCAATCCGCCGGAGATCGACCGCACCCTCGGGGAGTATCTCTGCGCCACGGGCGTGCGGCAGCTGGCCATCTCCGAGACGCAGAAGTTCGGGCATGTGACCTACTTCTTCAACGGCAACCGGTCCGGGAAGTTCTGCGAGAAGCTCGAGGATTATGTGGAGATTCCCTCCGACATCGTACCCTTCGAGCAGCGGCCGTGGATGAAGTCGGCCGAGATCACCGATCAGGTGGTCGAAGCGATCCGGAGCGGGAAATACGACACCATCCGCATCAACTACGCCAACGGCGACATGGTCGGACACACCGGGAACTTCCAGGCGGTGCTCTGTGCGCTCGGCGCGGTCGATCTCGCCCTGGCCCGGCTGCGCAAGGCGATCGACGAAACCGGCGGCGTGCTGATCATCTCCGCCGACCACGGCAATGCCGACGACATGTTCGAGCACAACAAGAAGGGGGAAACCGTGCTGGATGAGAACGGGCTTCCCGCCCGCAAGACCAGCCATTCGCTGAATCCGGTGCCGTGCATCATCTACGATCCGGAGAGCCGGGGTGAATACAGCGACCAGCTCAAGACGGGGCTCGGGATCAGCTCGCTGGCGGCGACCGTCATCGAGCTGCTGGGGTACCTGCCGCCGGAGGGGTACGACCCCTCGGTGTTGAACTTCCGGTAACCTCGCGACCGACCACGAAAAACCCCGGACGGAGTGAAAAACTCCGCCCGGGTTTTTTCCGCCCGCGGCCCCCGGCGATCCGGCGCCGCGGCGTTGCCGCCGAATCAGTACAAATGCCCCATGCGCTCCTTCTTGGTCTGCAGATAGAAGGCGTTGTCGGCCCCCGGCGGAATCACGATCGGAACCCGCTCCGTCACCGTCAGCCCGTACCCGGAAAGCCCCACCAGCTTCTGCGGATTGTTGGTCAGCAGCCGCACCGAACGCACCCCGAGATCGAGCAGAATCTGCACCCCGATTCCGTACTCGCGCAGATCGGCCGGGAACCCCAGGCGCTCGTTGGCCTCCACCGTATCGCACCCCTCGTCCTGCAATTTGTAGGCGTGGATCTTGTTGAAGATGCCGATGCCGCGCCCCTCCTGCCGCAGATAGACCAGCACCCCGGAGCCGTTCTCCACGATCTGCTTCATCGCCTGATGCAGCTGATCGCCGCAATCACAGCGGCAGGAGCCGAAGACATCCCCGGTCAGACACTCGCTGTGCACCCGGACCAGCACGTTTTCGCAATCGCGCACCTCGCCGTAGACCAGCGCCAGATGCTCCAGGTGATCCACCTTCGACTGGTAGGCGGTGACCCGGAACTCGCCGAACACCGTCGGCAGCCGGGCGCTCTCGCCCCGCACGATCAACACCTCGTGCCGCCGCCGGTAGGCGATGAGATCGGCCACCGTGCCCCACTTGAGCCCGTGACGGCGGCGGAACTCGTCGAGCTGAGGCAGCCGGGCCATGGTGCCGTCATCATTCATGATCTCGCAGATCACCCCCGCCGGAGTGAGCCCCGCCAATCGGGCCAGATCGACCGCCGCCTCCGTGTGTCCGGCCCGCCGCAGCACGCCGCCGGGCCGGGCGACCAGCGGGAACAGATGGCCCGGCGAGATGAAATCGTGCGCCGTCGATTGCGGATCGATCAGCGTCGCCACCGTCCGCGCCCGGTCGAAGGCCGAAATCCCGGTGGTGGTTCCGCGCCGGGCGTCCACGCTCTGGGTGAAGGCCGTGCCGAAGGGATCCGACAGCGACGCCGGGGTGTGCAGATCGAGCTCCTCCGCCCGCTCCGCCGACAGCGGCACGCAGATCAGTCCGCGGCCGTTCACCGCCATGAAATTGATCACTTCGGGCGTGGCGAACGACGCCGCCACAATCAGATCCCCTTCGTTCTCGCGGTGCTCGTCGTCGGTGATCACCACCATCTTGCCCTGCTTCAAATCGGCAATCAGCTCTTCGACTGAATTGAATTGAAAGATTCCGTCCATCATCACTTCCTTACCCGACGCCGCCGGACCAGCGCCATCGCTTCACCCAATTCCGGACTGCCGGACCACCGTCCCAGCAGCAGATAAATCCCCGCCAGCAATGCCAGCGCCAGCAGAAAAGCCACCCATTGTTCCAAGTAGCCGGCTCCGGGGCCGCCGCCCCAGCGCCGGAACGCGGCGTAAGCGACCGTCACCGCCACGCCGCTCAGAATCACGAACCGGAGCAGCGTCAACGCCAGGCGCCGACCGGGCAGCACCAACCCCTCGCGCCGCAGACACCAGATCAGAATCCCGTTGTTCAGCATCGACGACAACACCGTGGCCAGCGCGATCCCCGCCTGCGCCAGAACGCGCATCAGAATCAGATTGAGCGCCAGATTGACCGCAATGCACAACAGCGACACCTTCATCGGCAGCGTCATCATCTTGCGCGCGTGAAACATCGGCAGAATCATCTTCAGCGAACAAAATGACGGAATCCCCAGTCCGTAACACACCGCCACCGGCAACGCCGCCTCCAGATCGCTCCGGTTGAAATTGCCACCCATCAGCAGCAACCGCAGCAGCGGCTCGCGGAACACCACCACCGTCAACGTCATCGGCACGCAGATGAAATAGACGTGCCGCAGACTGAACACCAGACTTTCCAGCATCCCCTCGCGATCGGCCGCCGCCGCCCGGTGACTCAACTCCACCATCAGCACCGACCCCAGCGAGACCGCGAAAATCCCGATCGGCAGATCGACCAGCCGATCGACATACCCCAGCGCCGGCACCGCCTGCGGCCCCAGACTCAGTGCCAACATCCGGTCCACCACAAAACTGATCTGCAGCGCCGAACCGCCGATCAACCCCGGCAGCACCAGCTGCCACAACTCACGCACCACCCGGAGTTCCCGGAGCTCCGCCCAGCGGAACTGCGGAAATCGCCCCGTCCGCCACAACAGCCCCAGCAGCAGCACCAGCTGCACCGCGCCCGAAAGCAACACCAGTCCGGCCAGCACCGGCAGCATCCCGGTCAACGCCGCACCGCGAATCCCCCGCCAGTATCCGAACCCCAGCCCGCCGATCAGCGCCAGATTCAGCAACAGCGCCCCCAGCGCCGGCAGGAAGAACACCTTCCGGGCATTCAGCACCGCGCCCACCACCCCGATCAGGCAGATGAAGAAGGCGTAGGGCATCAGCAGCGGCACCAGATAGAGCGTCAACCGCACCCGTTCCGTCGCCAGCAGCGGAAAATACCGCCACCCCACCTCCCAGCCGGAGAGCTCGCGCAACCCCCAGGCCACCAGCGAAATCACCACCACGATCGCCGCCAACACCAGCCCCAGACAGCAGAACACCACCCCCAGATCGCGGCGGACCTGATCGGCTCCGCGCTGCGCTTCGGTGTGGGTCAGCAGCGGAATCAGCGCCGTGCCCAGCGCCCCCTCCCCCAGCAACCGGCGGAACAGATTCGGAATCGCCAGCGCAAAGAGCCAGGCCCCGGCCACCGCGCCGCCGCCGAGCACCCGGGATTCGAGCATCACCCGCCCCAGTCCGAGCACCCGCGACAGCAACGTCGCCAGCGCCACTCCGGCTGAACTCTTCAACAGCCCGGATCGGTCGGGCGCCGCGCTCATCGTGCCCCTACATCGCGTCGGGCACGCCGATGGTCAGCGTGGCCAGTCCGTCGGCCAGCACCCGGCGCACCGCCGAGCAGAGCGCCAGACGCGCGTTCACCAGTTCCGGATCCGCCGCCGACAACACCGGACACTCCCGGTAGAACCGGTTGAAGGCCTTGGCCAGATTCAGCAGATACTCGACCAGCGGCGACACGTCGTGCCGCCCGGCCGCCAGTTGCAGCACCGGGCCGTAGAAGCCCGTTTCGATCGCCAGCGCCTTCTCCGCCTCGTGCGTCAGGCGATGCCACGCCACCTGCTCCGCCGGACATCCCGATCCGGCCGCCGCCGCCCGGCGCTCCATCGAGGAGATCCGGGCGCAGGCGTACTGCACATAGGGTCCGGTATCGCCCTCGAACCGGATGCTCGCCTCGGGGTCGAACAGCATGGTGGTCCGGGGGTTGAACTTGAGCAGCATGAATTTGAGCGCCCCGAGCCCGATCACTTCGCCGCGGCGTTTCAACTCTTCGGGATCGGCATCCGCGCCGGCCCGCTCGACGCAGGCGGCGGTGGCCAGCTGCGCCATGCGGTCGAAGAGATCGTCGGCGTCCACCACCGTACCCTCCCGGCTCTTCATCTTCCCGGAGGGCAGATTGACCATGCCGTAGGAGAGGTGGAACAACCGGTCGGCCCAGTCGTACCCGAGTTTCTTCATAATGGCGAACAGCATCTGAAAATGCAGATTCTGCTCGTCGCCGACCACCCAGATCAGCTCCTGCGGATGATAGTCCTCGACCTTGCGCAGGGTGGTGCCGATGTCCTGCGTGATGTAGACGCTGGTCCCGTCGGAGCGGAGCACCACCTTCTCCCCGAGCTTGCCCAGGTCGGCGACCACCGCGCCGTCGTCGCGCTTCCGGAACACGCCCCGGGCCAGTCCGGATTGAATCACGTCCTTGCCCAGCAGATAGGTCTCGCTCTCCAGATAAGTGTGGTCAAAGGCGACGCCCAGTCGGCGGTAGGTTTCGGCAAAGCCGGCGAACACCCAGTCGTTCATCTTCCGCCACAGCGCGCGGACCTCCGGATCCCCGGCCTCCCAGTCGCGCAGCATCTGCTGCGCCGCCGCGCCGAGTCCGGTCTCCAGAAACAGCTCCTCGTCGCTCTTCGCCGCCAGCTCGGGGCGGGCGGCCCGCAGCTCGGCCAGCTCCCGGCTGAGCTCGGTGTTGAACTTCACATAGTAATCCCCGACCAGGTGGTCCCCCTTGATCCCGGCGGATTCCGGCGTCTCGCCGTGCCCGAACCGGGAGTAGGCCAGCATCGATTTGCAGATGTGAATGCCGCGGTCGTTCACCAGATTGATCTCGATCACCTCGTTCCCGACGCGCTTGAGCAGCGAAGCCAGCGCCATTCCCAGCGTATTGTTGCGCACGTGCCCCAGATGCTGCGGCTTGTTGGTGTTGGGCGCCGAAAATTCGATCAGAATCCGCCGCCGTTCCGACTCCGGCAGCAACCCCGCCGCCAGCAGCCGGTCGAGATCCGCCACCGTGTCGCGATAGACCGCCTCCGGCGTCAGCGTGACGTTCACAAACGCCTTGATCACCTCGACCGCCGCGACCTCCGGCCGACTCTTCAGCCAGGTTGCGACCTCAGCGGCCATCCGATCCGGCGGCAGCTTGGCGAAGCGGGCGAAACGGAAACAGTTGACGGTCAGATCCCCCTTCATGCCCTCCGGGCAGCGTTCCACCGACACCGCGTCGGCCGGGAATCCGGGATAGCGGGAGGCGAGCTCCCGTTGCAGTTCATCAAAAACCTGAAATTGCATGACGGCCCTCACAACGTAGTGCGCACCACCCGCACCTCGCCTTCGCTCAGGGGGATGATGCAGTATTTGCCGAAGGCATAGGGGACCAGCGCGGTCTCCCCGGCCTGCAGAATCAACTCCGGCGCCTTTTCGCCGAGTCCCACCAGCTTGATTTCGCCGTTGATCGCGCTGACCAGATGGAAGGACCCGGAGACCACGGTGTCGTCATACCAGGTATCGACCAGCAGCAACACATCGACCTGGAAGAACCGGCACTGATTGACCAGCGGAAACTTCCGGTTGTGCGCCGCCACGTCCGAGGCCCCGGCGATCCGCGGCGAGGTCCGGTTCATGAAGTTGATCGACTTCAACCCCTGCTCCACGTGCAGTTCACGCGGCCGCCCGTACTGATCGACCCGCCCCCAGTCGCTGACCCGGTAGGTGGTGTCGCTGTTCTGCTGGATTTCCAGAATCAGATTGCCGCCGCCGATGGCGTGCAGCGTGCCGGAGGTGATGAAATAGGCGTCGCCCGGCTGCGACGGATAGACCTGAAGCAGATTTTCCACCTCCGGAGAGTTCAACAGCTCGGTCAGCTGCACCCGGGTCGTGCGGGGGCTCAGACCGGCCAGGATCTTCGCGCCTTTGCGGGCGGCGATGATGTACCACATCTCGGTCTTGGGCTCCGCGCCGTTGCCGAGTTCGCGGCAGGTGGCCTCCTCCGGATGCACCTGCAGACTCAGCCGCTCCCCGGCGTCGATCAGCTTGACCAGCAACGGAAAGCGCCCGGCGTGCTGGGCCTTGGGCCCCACCAGATTGTCGCCGTACAGCCGGACCAGCTCCTGCAGCGTCTTCCCCGCCAGCTCCCCGTTGACCACCACGCTCTGCTCGTCCGGGCGGTCGACCAGTTCCCACGATTCGCCGATCGGCTGGTCACCGCGCGGCACGTCCCGCTGCAACACCTCGCCCAGCTGGTTGCCGCCCCACATCCGCATCATATACAGCGGCGCGAATTTCAAAGGATACAATTGTTCCGCGGCAGTCATTTCTGCGCCTCCTCCCCGTTAAATTTCCGCCCGCAGGCGATCAGTTCCGGCGGCAACCGGCGGGGATGCCGGGAGCCGTCCACACAACCCAACGTCACCACCCCGGAAACCAGCACCCGATCCCCCAGCCGGACTTCGCTGGCCACCCACAGCCGGACCCCCTTGAGCTCCTGAATCCAGGAGCGGAAGGTCAGCAGTTCGTCGTAGTGCGCCGGCGCCAGATACTTGAGCTGCACCTCCGTCACCGGCAGATAGACGCCCTGCCGTTCCAGTTCCGAATAGGGCAGTCCGGCCTCCCGCAGCAGCTCGGTCCGACTCCGCTCGAAGTACTCCAGATAATTGGCGTAGTAGACCACCCCCATCTGATCGGTGTCGGCATAGGGGACGCGATAACTCATTTCGTGGTACATACACTCCTCTCCACCAGGTTGAGAATCCGCCGCTTCACCGCTTCGGCGGTCAAATCCGTCGTATCCACCAGAACCGCACCGGGCGCGGGCCGCAGCGGCGCCACCGCCCGCCCGGCGTCCTGCTCATCCCGCTTGCGGATTTCGGCGGCCACCTCCTCCAGCGTGGCGCCGTCCGGCGTCTCACCGGCTTGCGCCAGCCGCCGCCGCGCCCGCTCCTCAGGAGAAGCGGTGATGAAAAACTTGAAGGCGGCGTCCGGAAACACCACCGTGCCGATGTCCCGCCCCTCCATCACCAGCCAGCCGTTCTCCGCCATTTTCCGCTGGAGTTCGAGCAGTGCGGCGCGCACCGCGGGCTGAGTCGCCACCCGGCTGGCCCCGGCCGCGATCTCCGGCCGACGCAGCACGGCGCCGGGGAAGCGGCCGTCGATGGCCAGTTCAAACTCCCCGTCGGCATTGCGCAGATAGGCCAGCTGCAGCCGACTCAACACCCGTTCCGGCACCGGATCGAGCTCGTTCCCGGCCAGCAGCGCCACCGCCCGGTAGAGACTCCCGGTGTTGACATAGGGAATTCCGAGCGCCCGGGCCACCCCGGCGGCCGCCGTACTTTTGCCGGAAGCCGCCGGCCCGTCGATTGCAATCACTTTGCTGGACATTCGCCACCCTGTAAACCAATTCGGGACACAAGAGTACACGCCCCTTGTGTCCCGGCTCCCCGGTCCTCCGGGGCCGGTCGCGTCGACCGCGTCGACCGACCGAAGCTGAAACTCAGTTCCCCGAGCGCCCGCGCAAGCGGCCGCTCTTCAAAAATCCCTCGTAGTTGCGCATGGTCAGATGCGATTCGAGCTGACGCATGGTGTCGAGCACCACGCCGACCATGATCAGCAAACTGGTGCCGCCGAAGAACTGCGCCACCATGAAGGGGATGCCGAAATTGGAGTAGAGGAAACTCGGGAACAGCGCCAGCGCCATCAGGAAGATCGCGCCGCCGAAGGTCACCCGGGTCATCGCGGTGTCCAGGAAGTCGGCGGTGGCCTTGCCGGGACTGATGCCGGGGATGTAGGCGCCCTCCTTCTTCAGGTTGTCGGCGATCTGGATCGGATTGAACTGGTTGGCGACCCAGAAGAAGCTGAAGGCCAGAATCAGCAGACCTTCGGCGATCATGTAGCCCGAATGACTCGGCTGGAACATCGCGGCCAGTCCATAGAGCTTGAACCAGCCCAGAATCGGCACCAGAAACATCAGGATGGCGCCGGCGAAAATGATCGGCATCACGTTGGCGAAGTTGACCTTGAGCGGCATGTAGGTGCTGCCGCCGGTGAGCTGGCTGCCCACGGTCTTGCGCACCATCTGAATCGGCACCCGGCGGTAGCCCTGGGTCAGCAGAATGGTGGCGGCGGTGACCACGGCGAAGACCAGCAGCAGCAACAGCAACTGAACCGGGCGGAAGGTGTTGCCGTCGGGCGTCTCGCCCTTGAGGGCCATCTGAATCAGATCGATCACCGCGACCGGCAACCGGGAAACGATGCCGATGGTGATGATCAACGAAACCCCGTTGCCGATGCCGCGGTCGGTGATCTGTTCGCCGAGCCACATGAAGACCATGGTCGTACAGGTCAGCACGATGACCGCCGAGACCAGAAACACCCCGGCGTTGCCGAGCACCAGCGGCTGGTCCGGCGTGCCCAGACCCAGACGGGTCGGATTGATCATGGCCACCGCGACCATGGTGCCCTGAATAATGCAGACCAGAATGGTCAGATAACGGGTATACTGGGTGATCTTCTGGCGTCCGGTCTCGCCCTCGCGCTGCATTTTTTCCAGCGAGGGGATCACCGGCACCAGCAGCTGGAAGATGATCGAGGCGGTGATGTAGGGCATGATGCCCAGCGCCCCCAGCGCGAACTGGGCCAGCGCGCCGCCCGAAAAGATGTCGATCATGTTCATAAAGCCGCTGGCGGTATCGGAGGAGGAACTCATTTTGTGGATGAAGTTCTCCAGCGCCACCGGGTCCACCCCGGGACACGGGATGTTACTGGCAAAGCGCACCAGCACAATGATCAGCGCCGTAAACAGCAGCCGACTGCGCAATTCCTTGATTTTCCAAATGTTACAAAATGCCGCCCACATAGTCCCTAACTACCCGTGTTAAAGTGAGTGCCGACCGCGCGCCGGGTTTCCCGCACCCGGCCCGCGGTCTGCGAATTTGCCTACTCGACCACCACGGCCTGGCCGCCGGCAGCCTCGATCTTGGCCACCGCCGCCGCCGAGAACTTGTCCGCCTTGACGGTCAAATTCTTGGTGATCTCGCCGTTGGCCAGGACCTTGAGCGGACGCTCGTTCTTGGCCAGCAGCTTCTTGGCCCGGAGCGACTCGACGTCGACCACCTCGCCGGCGGCGAAGTGCTCGTCGAGCAGACTCAGGTTGACCAGCTCGTACTCCTTGTGGTCCGGGCTGTTGAAGCCGCGCTTCGGCAACCGCCGGAACAGCGGAATCTGACCGCCCTCGAAGAAGGGACGGATCTTAGCTCCGGTCCGGGACTTCTGCCCCTTCTCGCCGCGGCAGCAGGTCTTGCCCATGCCGGAGGAGTCACCGCGGCCGACCCGTTTGCGCCGCTTGCGCGAACCGGGATTCGGACTCATTTCGTGCAGTTTCATAATCGCTCCTTATTTGTTGTCCGCGGACAGACCGCGGCGAGCCATCACCATCTCGCGGGTGGAGAGCCCGGCAATCGCCTTGAAGGTCGCCTTGGCCACGTTGGCCGCGTTGGCCGCGCCCAGCGATTTGGCCAGCACGTCGGCCACGCCCGCCAGCTCCAGAATCGCGCGGACCGCGCCGCCGGCGATCAGACCGGTACCGGGACCGGCCGGCTTGAGCAGCACCCGGGCGCCGCCGAACTTCACTTCAATATCGTGCGGAATGGTGTTGCCGGCCAGAGGCACGTCCACCAGGTTCCGGCGGGCGACTTCGCCGCCCTTGCGGATCGCATCGGAGACCTCGTTGGCCTTGCCGTAGCCGTAGCCGACCCGGCCGTTGCGGTTCCCGACCACCACCAGCGCGCCGAAGCTGAAGTTCTTGCCGCCCTTCACCACCTTCGCGCTGCGGTTGATGCTGATGACGCTCTCTTCGAACTCGCTCTGCACCGGTTCTTCCGACTTGAAATTTTCTCGTCTCGCCATAGTCTGAACTCCTAAAATTTCAGTCCGGCCTCACGGGCGGCCTCGGCGATCGCCTTGACCCGGCCGTGATAGCGGAACCCGGAGCGGTCGAACACCACTTCCGAAATATTGACACTCTTCGCCGCTTCCGCCGCGAGCTTGCCGAGCACCGCCGCCCCCTCCAGATTGGCGCTCTTGCCCTCGCCCTTGAAGGCCGCAGAGAGCGTCGAAGCCGCCGCGAGGGTCTTGCCCGCCTCGTCGTCGATGAACTGGCAGTAGATGTGGTGCGCCGTGATGCTCACGCAGAATCTCGGCTTGGCCGCGGTGCCGGAGACCTTCTTGCGGATCCGCAGATGGCGCCGGGCGCGCAATACGTTTTTATCTTTGACAGCCATGATTTACGCTACCTTTTCCTTATCCAACGGACTTGCCTTCCTTAATGATCACGCGCTCGTCCGCATAGCGCACGCCCTTACCCTTGTAGGGCTCCGGCTGACGGAACCGCCGGATGGTCGCAGCGGTCTCGCCGACCAGCTGCTTGTCCGCGCCCTCGACCAGAATCTTGGTGCCGTCGGTCACCGTGATCTTGATCCCTTCCGGAATCTGGAACTCGATCGGGTGCGAAAACCCGAGGTTCAGCGTCAGCTTGCTGCCGGACAGCGCCGCCTTGTAGCCGACCCCGACGATCGCCAGCTCCTTCTTGAAGCCCTCGGTCACGCCGATCACCATGTTGTTGATCAGACTCCGGGCCAGTCCCTGCATCGCACTGGAGGCGGCGGAATCGTCAGCGCGCCGGACAAACAGCTCGGCCCCCTGCTGCTCCACCGATACCAGCGGCGGCAAGGTCAGCGCCAGCTTGGCCTTGCCTTCCACGGTCACGGCCGTGGCGTCGAGCGACACCTTGACCGAGGGTGGAACCGCAATCGGTTTCTTTCCAATTCGAGACATATCTACAATCCTTCAGTCAAATTTAGATTACCAAACGTAGCAGAGAACTTCGCCGCCCACGTTCGACTTGGCCGCCTGCCGGCCGGACATCACGCCGTTCGGCGTCGACAGGATCACCGTGCCCAGACCGCGCCGGACCAGAGGCACTTCGCGGCTGCCGCAATGGACGCGGCGGGAGGGTTTGCTCACCCGCTCAAGTCCTTCAATCACCGGTTTTCCGTCGCTGTACTTCAGCGTGACCACCAGCTCGGATTTCGGACCATCGGCGACCACCCGGCAATCCCGGATGTAGCCCTCGGACTTCAGCACTTCGGCGATCGCCGCCTTCAGCTTCGAGCCCGGAATCACCACCGACTCCAGACCGGCGGCACCCGCATTGCGGATCCGGGTCAACATATCGGCAATCGGATCTTGCATACTCATTTGTCCACTCCCTCCTTACCAGCTCGCCTTGGTGACGCCCGGAATCTGTCCCTTGGAGGCCAGCTCCCGGAAGCAGATCCGGCACAGCTGAAACTTGCGGATGTAGGCACGGGCCCGTCCGCAGGCTTTGCACCGGGTGTAGTTGCGAACTTTGAACTTATTGTCACGGAGCGACCGGACGATCAAACTGGTTTTAGCCATGATTTCCTTCCCCTTATTCCGCAAACGGCACTTCGAGCAGCTTCAGGAGATCGAACGCCTGTTCCTTGCTGCCGGCGGTCGTCACCATGGTGATGTTGACGCCCAGCGGATACTTGAGCTTGTCCGGGTCGATCTCGGTGAACACCGAAACGTCCCGCACACCGACATTGTAGTTGCCGAAGCCGTCGAAACCGTCTTTCGGAATCCCGCGGAAGTCGCGCACGCGCGGCATCACGTTGTGAACGAAACGGTCCAGAAACTCGTACATCCGGCTGCCACGCAACGTCACCATCGCGCCGATCGGCATACCCACACGCAGCTTGAAGTTCGCCACGTTCTTGCGCGCCTTGGTCACCACCGGTTTCTGGCCGGTCAGCGCCGCCAGATGCTTCACCGCCTCCGGAATCGCATCGCGCTCGGCACTGGTCTTGACTCCGGTGCTGACCACGATCTTGGTCAGTTTCGGAATCTGCATCACATTCTTGATGCCGTACTTCGACTGCAACGCGGGACGGACCTCTTCCTTGTATTTTTTGCTCATGTCAGGCATTTTGCACTACTCCGTCTGCTTCTCGGCGCCGCCGACCTTGTTGACGTTCGAGACGTGCACCGAAACCGAGCGCTCGATCATTCCGCCGTTGGGATTGGCCTTGCTCTTCTTGAGCGTGCGACGCCCGGTCTTCAGATTTTTGTCGGCCAGCTCCAGCACCACCCGGTCCTTATCCGCCAGCACGGCTGCGATGGTCGCCTCTTCGCCCTTGAACTTGCCGGCGTTGACCTTGACCTTATCGCCCTTCTTGACGTGAAATTTCTTCATAAGTTACAACACCTCCGGCGCCAGCGAAATGATCTTCATGAAATCCTTTTCGCGCAGCTCACGGGCGACCGGCCCGAAAATACGGGTGCCGACCGGGTTCTTGTCCTTGTCGATGATCACCGCGGCGTTCTCGTCAAACCGCAGATACGACCCGTCCGGACGACGGATCTTGGCCTTGGTCCGCACGATCACCGCCTTGACCACCTGCTTTTTCTTGACGCTGCCGTCCGGAATCGCTTCCTGAACCGCCGCCGTCACCACATCGCCGATCCCGGCGATGGTCTTGCCCTGACCGAGCACGGTGATGGTCAGCAGCGACTTCGCTCCGGAGTTGTCGGCAACCTGCAGAATCGTCTGCATCTGAATCATTTTACCTGCTCCTTCGCGTTATTCCTGCTCCGCCCGGGCCAGAATCTCCACCAGGCGCCAGCGCTTGTTCTTGCTCAGCGGACGGGTCTCGACGATCCGGACGGTATCGCCCTTCTTCGCCTGATTCTCCTCGTCATGCGCCGTGAACTTCTTGCGCACCTTCATGATCTTGCCATACAACGGATGCGGCGTGCGGCGATCCACATTCACCACAATCGTCTTATCCTGCACATCGCTGACCACCACGCCGACGCGCTCTTTGCGGTGACCGCGTTCCTGTACTTCACTCATCATTTCACCTCGTTGGCGCGAACCGCCTTTTCGGTTAAGATCTGCGCGATGGTGCGACGAACTTCCCGGACCCGGGCGGTCTTTTCCAATTGACCGGTGCGGGACTGGATCGCGAGATTCAGTTTCTCCCGCCGCAGCTCGCCGAGCTGATTCTCCAGCTCCTGATCGGTCATTTCTTTGATCTGTTTGTACTTCATGGCCATCCTCTACTCTTCGCGCGCCAGGAACTTGCACCGCAGACAAAGCTTGTTCGCCGCACGGCTCATCGCCTCGCGCGCCACCGCCTCGCTGCAGCCGGAAACCTCGAACAGCACCCGACCCGGCTTCACCGGAGCCACCCAGCCTTCGACATTTCCCTTGCCCTTGCCCATACGCACTTCCAGCGGCTTCTTGGTAAACGAGCGGAACGGGAACATCCGAATCCACACTTTGCCCCGACGCTTCAGGTGACGGTTGATCGCCACACGAGCCGCTTCAATCTGATTGTTGGTAACGTACCCTCTGGTCAACGCCTGCAATGCATAGTCGCCGAAATCCAGCTTGTTGTTGCTGGTGGACAACCCGGCATTACTTCCGCGCTGAACCTTTCTGTACTTTACTCTTTTTGGCATTAACGGCATAATCCTGATCCTCCGTACCCTCTTTGTGGCAAATCCAAACCTTCACCCCGATCTTGCCGGCGGTGGTGTTCGCCTCGGTGAAACCGTAATCGATATTGGCCTTCAACGTGTGCAGCGGCACCCGGCCTTCCTTGTACTGCTCCTCGCGGGCCAGCTCCGCCCCGCCCAGACGTCCGGCGCAGTTGATCTTGATTCCGTCCACGCCCATATCCATGGCCGTCTGAATCGACCGCTTCATGGCCCGACGGAACCCGATCCGCCGCTCCAGCTGCTGCGCGATGTTCTCCGCCACCAGCTGAGCATTCGCCTCCGCCCGCCGGATCTCGCCGATCTCGACGAACACTTCCTTGTTCCCGGTGAGCTTGGTGATATCCTGACGCAGGGCATCCAGCTCCGCGCCCTTCTTGCCGATCAACAGCCCCGGACGCGCCGCGAAAATGGTCACCCGCACCCGGCTGGCAAAACGCTCGATCTGAATCCGCGCAATCGCCGCCGCCGCGAATTTCTCCTTGATGAACTTGCGAATCTTGAGATCCTCATGGAGCCATTCGCCGAACAACGCCTTGCCCGCAAACCAGCGGGACTCCCAATTCTTGGTCAGCGCGGTCCGCAATCCGATCGGATTTACTTTTTGTCCCACAATGCAATCCCCTTACCTTAAATATCCGTCAAGACAACTTCCAGATGGCTGGTCCGCTTCCGGATCCGGCCGGCGGAACCGCGGGCTTTGGCGCGAAAACGCTTGATGAGCGGACCGGGGCTGACCGTCGCGGCTTTCACCTGCAGATCTTTCCGGCTCAAATCATGATTGTTTTCGGCATTGGCCACCGCAGAACGCAGGGTGTCGGCGATCAGCCGGGCTGCCTTGCGCGGGCACAGATCGACAATCGCCAGCGCCTCCGTGGCGGACTTGCCCTGGATCAGACGGGAAACGTGCCGCGCCTTTTCCGGCGAAATCCGCACATTTCTGGTCAAAGCTCTAACTTCCATAATCCGGTCTCTTGTTTGTTTATTCTCTCTTTTCGTCGGTCACGGCCTCCATCCCCGGAGCGAGGTCGTCAATCCTGCCGGTGATCGGCACCGCCGCCGCCACATCGGGTCGCACCCCGACGATTTTGAGCTTTACCGATCCCTTCCCTACATGGTAGATCAGGCCATTGAACGCACCTTGCCGGATCCCCACGGGCAGTATGACGAATGACCGCTCCCGGTCCACCGCGAGAATCCTGCATCTTTCGAGTTCCCGCGACGCCACTCCGGGCGTGGTCATGCTGATGAACCGGCGACTCAGCTGCCGGAGTTCCTCGCTCGCCAGCGCAAACTCCGCCGGCGGACCCTTCCCTTGATCCGCCGCCTTCAGCAACCGCTCCGCCAGTTCGCAGAACGAAGCCGCCCCGAGAGCGAGGGCCTTCCCTGCCTCCCGCTCCCGACTCAACTGTTCGCCCAGTTGCCCTTCCCGGTCCCCGGGCCGCCCGGCGGTCTCCGCCGCCAGCCCCGAGACCAGCAACTGCAGTTGCCGGTTCGCCTCATTCTGCTGTTGAAACTTGGTCGTCAATTCAAGCAACTCGCGGTTCCGCCGCCGGTCCGCCTCGGCCGCCTGCCGAAGTTCCTGCTGCAGCTTCCGCATCTCTTCCCGCGCCGCCTCCAGCTCCCGGCGGGTGTCCTCCAGAGCCTGAAGCCGGGCAGCATCTCTCGGTTCCAGCTCGATCGTCACCCCCGGGGCCGTTTCCGGCGCCGGTTCCTCCGCCGTCAGGGCAGGCACAAGCCACCCGCACAGCAGGAGATTTAATAATGTAATCCCAAACCCCCGGGATTTCCAGTTTTTTTTCATTTTTTTTCCACTTTTTTTCAGGCGCTCCCCGCCCCGGGAGGTCAGGCCCCCTCCGTTTCCGCCTTCGACTCCGAGCGCAATCGCCGCAGCCGTGAATTGATCGCCTGCGGCGTGATTCCCAGCATCCGCGCGGCCAGACTCTGATGGCCGCCGCTCCGGCGCAGCGCCTCCGCGATCAGCAGCCGCGTCACGCTCTTCAGCGGCGGCAGCCGGCTCAGTCGCCGGATCACCGCCTCAATCGGCTCCTCCGGCGACGAGGCCGGCCGGTTCCGGCTCTCCAGATGCTCCCGGAACGAGTCCAGACTCAACATCGCACTGCGGCAGCAGCTCACCGCGTCGAAGACCATGCTCTCCAGTTCCCGGATATTCCCCGGAAACGAGTAATGGCGCAACAGCGTCAGCAACTCCGCCGGATAACCCGGCGGCGGCCGGTGCAGCGCCGCGGCGCTGGAGGCGATGAAGGCGTTCAGCAGCAGCGGCAGATCGTCCAGCCGTTCCCGCAACGGCGGAATCAGCAGCCGGTGGGTGTAGATCCGGTAATAGAGGTCCGCCCGGAAACGCCCCTCCTGCTGCAACGCGAAGAGATCCCGGTGCGTGGCCAGCACGATCCGGGCCTCGGTCCGCCGGACCTCGTCCGACCCCAGCGGCGAGTACTCCTGTTCCTGCAGCAAGCGCAGCAGCTTGATCTGGGCCGACAGCGAAAGATCGCCGATTTCATCGATCAGCACGGTCCCGCCGCCCGCCTGTTCGAGCGCGCCGGCCCGGTCGTCCACTGCACCGGTGTAGGCTCCGCGGCGATGGCCGAACAACGTATCCGAAAGCAGCGTATCGTCCAGTCCGGCGATGTTGACCGCCACCAGCTTGCCGGGACGCCCCGACATCCGGTGCAGCAGTTCGGCGAAAAGTTCCTTGCCGACTCCGGTTTCGCCGGTGATCAGCACCGGCCGCGGGCTGGCCGCCACGTTCCGGCAGTAGTCAAAGAGCTGCAGCATCCGCGGGTCGCGTGTGACGATCGAAGCGGTGAAACGCTCCACGGAGTCCAGCGAGGCGCAGGACTCCAGCACCCGGTTCCGCTCGCGCTGCACCCGCTGCCAGAGCCGGGCCAGATCAAACGGCGGCACCAGATAATCGGCGGCGCCCGCCCGCATGAAGCGCAGCCCGGTCTCCAGATCCGCCTCCTCGCCGCAGACCACGATCGGCAGCGTCGGCTGCACGCGATGATAGAGTCCGACCAGCTCCAGCGCCGAGCGGTCCCCCTCCAGCCGCGCCCCCAGCAGCAGCGCCAGCGGGCACTCCTTCTGCAGCTCCCAGCCGACCTCGGAGGCGCCGTCGGCGATGATCACCCGGGTCACACCCCGGCTTTTCAGACCGGTTTCGAGCCGGGCCACCACGTCGGGATCGCGATGCAGCACAATAACCGGAGGCAGATGCGGTTTCATGCGCGGGATCCTCCACGCCGCCGGGCGAAATGCGGGGAATCCCCCCACTCCCCCGGTGCCAGCTGCTCGCCGATCGCCAGCAGCGACTGTTCCAGCCGCTCGCGGCTTTCCGCCGCGTTCTCGTCCAGCCCGGGCTTGTGGTCGTACAGCAAATAATCGGGCCGGTGCTCGACCTCTCCGACGTTGGGCATGATCACGTTGGCGCCGGCCAGCAGTCCGCGCTCGCGCCCGTCCGGGGCCAGGGTCTGAAGCGCGGTGGTCGCGGCGATGTTGACGTCGCGCAGACTGAGCCGCGCGGCGGCGATCATCTTGAGCCCGAGCGTCAGCTGTCGCTCCGGGTCGAAATCGTGAACGGCGCGCCCCAGGGGGGTCTCCGAGTGCGGCAGATAGGGGCCCATGCCGATCATGTCGATGTCGAGCTCCCGGAAGAACTCCAGATCGTTGACCAGATGGTCCACGGTCTGCCCGGGCAGACCGATCATCACCCCGGTCCCGACCTGGAACCCCGCCTCGCGCAACCGCCCGAGACAGGCCCGGCGCTCCGCGTAGTCATGATCGGCCGGATGGAGCGCCCGGTAGAGCTCCGGCGTGCTGCTCTCGATCCGCAGCAGATAGCGGTGGGCTCCGGCGGCGAACCAGCGCCGGTAGGTCGCCGCCGACTGCTCCCCGCAGGAGAGGGTGATCCCCAGCTCGCCCCGGGACAACTCCTTGAGCTCCCGGACCGCCTGCTCGATGTAGTCGACGAACTCCGGGTCGCTGCGCTCGCCGGACTGCAGCACCACCGAGCCGTAGCCGAACTCCCAGGCGTGCGTCGCCGCCGCCCGGATCTCCGGCAAGGTCAGTGCGAACCGGTGCACCGCGCGGTTGTCGCGCCGGATTCCGCAGTAATAGCAATTTTTGGTGCAGTAGTTGGAAATCTCGATCAACCCGCGCAACCGGACTTGGTTGCCCACCTCCGCGAGCTTCACCTGATAGGCGGCGCGATAGAGCTCCGCCAGCTCCGCCGGCTTCTCCAGTTCGAGCATCCGGCGCAATCCGGCGCGATCCGGGCGGGCACCCGCCACCACCTCGCGCAACCACTCCGTCCACGACTTCATCCGGGGGCTCCCGGTTGCTTTTTAAGTTCGGCCAGCATGGCCAGCAGATTTTCCGGCGGCACGTCGCCCGGCACCGCGTGGGCGGGGGCGAGAATCAAACCGCCGTCCCGACCGGCGGCCAGCAGTTTCCGGGTCTCGGCGGCGACCTCCTCCGGCGTGCCGTAGGGGAGCAGCCGCTGGGTCGAAAGTCCGCCGAAAAAGCAGAGTTTCCCATGGTAGTCGCGCAGCAGGCGGTGGACATCCATCACCTCCGGCTGGAACGGATTGAAGCAGTTGAGCCCGATTCCGACCAGATCGTCGAACAGCTCATCGACGTCGCCGCAGGAGTGGATGCAGACCAGCTTCCCCGCCGCCACCACCCGGGCGTACTGCCGCTTCAGCTCCGGATAGAGGAACTCCCGCCACAGCGGGTAGCCCATCAGCAGCCCGTGCTGCTGCCCCCAGTCGTCGCCGAAGTAGACGCAGTCGATGTCGTATTTGAGCGCCTCCTCGACCACTTCCAGGTTGTAGTCCACAATCCGGGCGAAGAGTTCATGCACAAACTCCGGATTCAGATGAAAGTCCATCAGCAGCTCGGTCATGCCGCGCAGCGTCCAAGCCCGCTCGAACAGCGAAAAGCCCAGATTGAACATCCGGAACCGATCGCCGTGCCGGGACAAGGCCTCCTCCATCCTTCCGAAGTAGACCTCGCCGCGGGGGTCGGGGAACCGGTAGTTCGCCAGCGTCGGCTCCGGCAGCACCTGCCCCCGGACCACGCCGATGTCGCGGTCGGAACTGCGGTCCCAGACCACCCCGAAGTAGTCGCGCACGCAGTGGTCGCCCAGCTCGGTGAAGAACCCGGCGTTCTCCCCCAGCATCAGAAAGTGATTCTCCAGCGCCTCCTCGACCGCTTCGACGCTGCCCAGCTTCGCCGCCAGGCGCTCCTGCTGATTCCGGGTCAGCCCGATCTGCCAAGGCACATAGGGCGGATGCTCAAACCGGATCGCCCGCTTCACCACTTCGCGCTTTTCCATGATTCACCGCACCTCAATTCGCTTTGAGTTGTTCCGTACAATATAATAAAGGCGTCGGAAAATGTCAATCCGCGATTGCGTTTTCCAGCCAAGTTTTCCCCGCCGGCGCCTTGCATAAGGGGGGCTGAAGTGGTATATTGTCGATTATGATTACGGATTTGCAGCTCCATCTCGTTTTGCTGACGCTGACCGGACTCGGCTCGCTGGGGGTCGCCATCTGGTGCGGACGGCTCACGCCGGAACGGCTGCCCCGGGCACAGGCGCTGGCCCGGGCCCGGCTGCTCGGAGCGGCCCTCGCCCTCTTCGACCTCCTCTGCTGCGTGCCGCACGCCCGGCCGATCTCCTTCGACTGGCTGGTGCCGCTGCTCTATCCGCTGGCCGTGGCCGGAGCGGTGCTGGGCTACTTTTTTCTGGACTATCTGTTCAGCCGGGCCTTCGGCGGGCTGCTGATCCTGACCGCCTATGCGGTGGTTCACGGCGTTTTTGAGTTCCACACCCCGGGGGCTCCGGCGCTGACCGTCCTGGCCTGGCTCTTCGGCGGACTCGGCATCGCCTTTTCGGGGCGCCCCTGCTGGTTCCGCGACCTCGCCCGGAAAATGGCCGGGAGCCGGAGCTGGCGCTGGAGCGGCACCGGCTTCTTCCTGCTCAACGGGCTGTTGCTGCTGCTGGCCGCCGGGATGAGTCTTCATGGCTGAGGAGTTTCCGTTTCTGCCCGCCGATCCGGCCTTTCGCGCCGCCTGTGAGCTTCTGCACCGGGAGCTGGTCGAGGCCAACAGCCGGGTCAATCTGACCCGCATTCTGGAGCGCCGCGACTTCTATGTAAAGCATGTGGCCGACTCGCTGCTGCTGGTGCAGACCTTCCCCCGGCTCCGGGAAAAACCGCTGCGCGTGGCCGACATCGGCTGCGGCGCCGGGTTCCCCTCGCTGGTGCTGGCGCTGGCCTGTCCGAACTGGCAGCTGACGGCGATCGATTCCACCGGCAAGAAGACCGCGTTCGTCCAGCGGATGAAAGAGCTGCTGCGACTCGACAACCTGACCGTGGTCACCGGCCGCAGCCGCGAACTCGACCGCCGGAGCGAATTCCGTCACGCCTTCGATCTGGTCACCGCCCGGGCGGTGGCGGCAGCGCCGGTCATCGTCGCCGACAGCCGGAACTTCCCGCGCCCCGGCGGCGGCTACATCCTGTACAAGACGCCGGAACAGGCGGCCGCCGATCTGATCGAACTGCGGAAACACGCCGCCGGGAACTGGCGCGTCACGCCGGTACTGGAGCTCCCCGAGGGGGCGGGGGCGCGCCAATTCCTGTACAACTACCCCGAGCCGGAGCGTTGACTTTCCGTTCCGATTCTGCGGAGACGGCACTTGCAAATTCCTTTTTCCCTTTTACATTATGCGGAAACGCGAACTCCTGACACGAAAGAGATCGGATTATGACTGAATACCACCTGTCCGCCGGAGCACTGACCTTCCGGTATCTCCCCGCCGAAGCGCGACTGGAACTGATTGACGCCGAACGCCATGAACGGCTGCTGCTGTTCCCGCCGAACACCGCCCCGCTCCTGCCCGCCGCGGCGGAGCGCTGTCAACCGCCGGTCGTCGAACTTCGGGAGCAGGAACTGCTCTTCACCACCCATACGGCGGCGGGGCTGCGCGTCGAAACGAAGATCCGCAGCTGCGGCGACCACTTCGCACTCTCGAGCAGCTGGCTGCCGATCGCGGATTATGAGCTGACGGAGCTGCCGCTGTTCCCGGCGGGCACCCGGCTCGGACTCTATCAGCTGGTCAACTTCCGGAACCGCCACCACACCGATCAGGTCTGGCCCGAGCTGCCGCTGGGGTTCGGAGAGTGCCGCACCGACACCTACTCCGGCGACTGGCAGTTCGCACCGCATCCCACCGCGCTGCTGCTGACCAAAAACCGGACGCAGCTCTTCGTCGGCGCCGATTCCGCCCCGGTCGGGGGGTACGGGTTCTATTTTCAGTGTCACGAGTACACACTGGACCGCTGGATCCTCCACTACGGCGATCCCGGCTGCGGGCTGGAGCTGAAGGCCGGGACGGCGTTCACGACCCCGACCTTCCGGCTCTTCCTGCGGCGCGGAGAGTCCGCGTTCGACGCCTACACCGCCTTCGGCCGGTTGCTGGTCCGCGAAGGGCTGATTCCCGACCCGACCGCCAAACCCCGGTTCGCCTGGCACCGGGACGGAGTCTACTGCACCTGGAACGACCAGTGCGCCCGGACCCAGTCGCTGCCCCCCGCCGACCTGCAGGCGCAGGCGGCGCTGGCCGAATCCGAGCAGCCCTTTCTGAAGGTGCTCGACGAGGCTTTTGTACGGCGCGCCGCCGCGCTGATCCGGCACGAACGGCTGCCGCTGAACACCATCCTGCTCGACGACGGCTGGCAGATCGCCCGCGGCCACTGGGAGCCGCACCCCGAACGTTTCCCCGATCTGCGGCGCCTGGTGGACGATCTCCACCGCGACGGCTTCCGGGTGGTGGTCTGGTGGAACTGGGCCGAAATCCTGCCCGAGGCCGAGTCGAGCCTCGTCCCCGCCCATCTGCTGGCGGGGGGGCGGCGCAACCGGCACGGCCGGCTGATGCGCGACTACTCCAAACCCGAAACCCAGCAGGAGTATCTGATTCCGCTCTTCCGGCGACTGTTTTCGAGCGAGCCGGGCTGCTTCGATCTGGACGGCGTCAAGACCGATTTCCTGGCCGACAAAGTGCACCCGGAGCTGCCCCCGGCCGATCCCGCGTGGCGCGGCGAGGAGAACTACTTCCGCCGGGTCAGCGAACTCTTTTTGCGCGAGCTGCGCCGCCACAAACCCGACGGCGTCCACATCGGCTGCGCCGGCAACTACTTCCTGGCCCACACCATCGACCTCAACCGTACCTACGACGTGGCCAACTCCAATCCGCGCGAACACGGCAACCGCGCCCGGATGCTGCGGGCGACCACGCCGGGCACCCCGGTGGTCATGGATATGCATGTACCGCGCGAGAATCTGCGGGATTATCTGCGGCAGGCCCGGGCCATGGACGCTTCGGTTCATGTGGGCCAGCTGTTCCTGATCCGGGACGACCTGTTCAGCCCCTTCGAGCCAATGACCGAAGCGGACTACCGGCTGCTCCGCGACGAGCTCTGACCCCTCCGGCCGGTGCCGGGCGCTAGAAGAGATAGCGGATCACCGCCCGCGAGCGCAGCTCCCGCAGATAGCGCTCGCGGCTCTGCCGGTGCAACTCCTCCTCGAGCTTCCGGCGCAGCGGCCCCGCGACCTCGGCGAAGGCCGAACGCCGCGCGGGCCGGTAATCGGTCAACTTCAGATAATAGGTCCCTTCGGCGGTCTTCACCGGCCCGTAAACCCGGTCCGGAACCGGCTCCTTGAGCGCTTCGGCGAACTCCGGGCGCAGCTGCGCGCGCACCACATAGCCGAGATCGCCCCCCTGCTCCCGGGCCGGGCCGTCGCTGTACAGCCGGGTCACCTGATCGAAGCGTTCGGGGTGTTCCGACAACGTCCCCGCCGCCTCCCGGGCCGCGGCGGAGGCGTCGGGTTTGAGCAGCAGCAGCGCCAGCCGGAGCCGTTCCGGCGTGGTGAATTCGGCGGGGTGTTCCTGATAGTAGGTATAAAGCTCGTGCGGCGTCAAGTTGACGTCCAGCTGCGCCCGCCGGGCGAACATCGCCTGCTGGATCACCGAATCCAGCGCCTTGCGCCGCAGCGCTTCGAGCGTACTGCCCGAGGCGCGCAACGCCCGCTCCAGCTCGCTGCGGCTGCGCAGCCCCGAATCCAGCGCCACCTGATCGATCATGCTCTCGACATATTGCAGCGGAATCTCGAACGGCTGCTTCTGAAAATCCTGAAGCACCAGCTTGCGGTCGATCAGGTCATCCACCACCCGCCGCCGCAGCGCCAGCACCGGCTCCTGCGAGGAAGCTCCGGGATGCAGCTGCAGCAACCGGGCCTCCTCCAGCTGCGTCTCCTTGAGCACCTCGCCCAAGGTGATCGGCTCGCCGTTGACCGAGGCCAGCACCGAATTGAGCTCGCCGACCGGTCCGGGGTCCGCGCCGGCCGGCACCAGCGCCGCCAGGAACGCCGACAGCGCAAAAAACCATCGGCGACTCATGACTGCCGCCGCTCCGCCCGGCGGATCGCCAACCGCAGCGCCGCCGCCATGCTGCCGGGATCGGCCGCGCCGCGACCGACCAGGTCAAAGGCGGTGCCGTGATCCGGACTGGTCCGGATGATCGGCAACCCCAGCGTCGAGTTGACGCCGCTGTGGAAGGCCAGCATCTTGAAGGGGATGTGCCCCTGATCGTGGTACATGGAGACCACGCCGTCGAACCGTTCGAGCGTCTCCGGCAGGAACAGCGTATCCGGCGGGAACGGCCCCTCGACCATCAACCCTTCGGCGCGCAACTGCTCCAGCGCCGGCCGGGTCATTTGCTCATCCTCCAGTCCCATCCGACCGTTCTCCCCGGCATGGGGGTTGATCGCCGCCACCGCCAGACGCGGCACGGCGATTCCCTCCTCGCGGATCGCCGCCGCCAGCAGCCCGGCCACCCGGCGGATCCGCGCTTCCGTGATCGTCGTCGCCACCTCGCGCAGGGGAATGTGGGTGGTGACGAAGGCCACCCGCAGCCGCCCCGAGGACTGCATCATGGCGTAGTCCTGAACGCCGCACATTCCGGCGATCAGTTCGGTGTGTCCGGTAAAGGGGATGCCCGCCAGATTCACCGCGTATTTGTTGACCGGCGCGGTGACCAGCGCCGCCACCCGTCCGGCGAGCGCGTCGGCGGTGGCGCGCACCACGGCGTCGTAGGCGGCGCGGCCGCAGACAGCGGAGGCCTCCCCCGCCACAAACTCCCCGGGCGCGAGGTTCCCCACCGCTTCCAGCGCCGGAGTCCACCCCGGCGTGAACTGCCGCGCGGCGGCGCGGATCACCTCGGGCGGACCGTACAGAATCAGTTCGGCGCGTTCGCGGAACTCCGGCTCGGCGGCGAGTCGGACCGCCAGTTCCGGCCCGATTCCCGCCGGATCCCCGACGGTGACCGCCAGCCGCGGCCGACTCACCACACCTGCCCCCGCTTCTCGAAGTAGGCGGCGACGTGGGGCACCAGCGGCTTGATCAACTTCTTGATGGCCACGGCGTACTCCCGAATCTCGTACTGGGCGTGGGGACTGTCGCGCAGCTCCAGAAAGTGGAGCAGATTGGCCAGATCCACCGTCCCCCAGAAGGTCACCATCATGTTCTGCGGCAGCACGCCCCGCGCCTGTTCGCGGCAGACGCCCTTGCTCAGCAGCTCCTCGTAGAGCTCGAGCGAGCGGCGGTTGTGCGCGGCGATCAGTTCCCGGCAGCGGTCGTTTTCGGGGATGGCCGCCTCCACCGAGGCCTGGCGGTTGTTCTCGGCCTGCCCGCGCAGCTTTTCAGGCGTGTAGAACTCCAGGTCGATTTCGGTGTACCGCCGGGAAATCTCATTGTAACTCCAGGTCCGGTGCCGGTGCCACTGGCCGCGGACAAACAGCGGACAGTGGATGCTGAAGGTGAAGACCACATGCTCCAGCGGGCTGGTGTGCCGGTTGGAGATCAGATACTCCAGCAGCGTCACATCCCGGTCGTCCATCTCGCGCTTGAGCTTGCCGAAGGAGACCCTCGCGGCATTGACGATGGTGCTCTCCGTCCCCAGCCGGTCGATCAGGCCGACCCAGCCCTGACCGCCGAGCACCCGGACGTGATTCTCCGGCGGAATATTCAAGTGTTCCATGACTCTTTCGTTCCTTCCTTTATTTTCCGCACGCCCGCTCGAGTTCAGCCGCCAGCTGCCGGGCGCAATCGGCCATCGCCGCCGCCGCGTCGGCCGGGGTGTCGCCGCGCCACTCCGCGCGGAAACTGCGACTCACCGCCGGCTGATTCCCGAGCTGGTAGGAGACTCCCAGCCACGCCAGTTTCCGCTCCTGATCGAGCTCGAAGCGCCAGATCTCTCCGGAAATTTCCTCCCTGCCGGAACCGCCGCCGGAGACCTGATCCAGAAACCCGCTCAACAGCGGCGCCGGCAGCTGAATCCAAGCGTGATACTCCAACTCCTCCAGCGCATTGCCCCGCTGCCGCAGCAGCAGCCGCCGGGTGGAGGGCACCGAACCGGTCCAGCGCCCGACCCGGTACCCCCGGAAATCGAACCGGGGCTCCGGATCTCCGGGCCCGAGATCGTAGTAGACCACCGGCCGGTACTCCGGCGCGCCCAGCAAACCGCATCCGGACAGCCAACCCGTCGCCAGCAGGGCCGCGAGGATCCGGCCGTACCGTGCGTTCATCCTCACCGGGTGCGGCTCCCGGCCGCCGGCGCCTGCCGGGCGTCGAGCTTTTTCTGCATGCCGAGCATATACTTCTTGAGCTGGGTGTTCAGCGCCTGCAGCCGCGCGTTCTCCTCGCTCAGCTGCCGCATTTCGGGCGATTGCAGCAGCGCCTCCCGCGCGATGTCGCGCCGGGCTCCTTCCAGATAGCCGCGCACGGTGTCGGCGTCGGCCGCGCCGGGCTCAAGCCGCAGATACTCTTGATAGTAGTGAACCGCCGCACAGGGATCGTGCAGCTGCTCGCTGTAGAGATTGCCCAGCGCCAGACAGCCTTTGGCCGAGTCGGGCCGGGCCCCCAGAAACCGGCGCAGCTCGCGGACCGCGCCCTGATAGTCTCCGGCCTCGCGCAACTCCGCCGCCTTGCGGTACCGGGGGTGATTCTCATCGCTGCGGTCGCCGCAGCCCGCCGGCAGCAGCAGCAGCGCCGCCAGCACCGGAAGAAGCAACATTCTGTTCATTTTCGCCTTCGCTTTCCGTTGGGTTTTCGCCTGATCTGGTGATGCGTTTAATGTAACCGAATTCCCCGCATTTGCAAATTGCGACGCGGGATTTTCCCCGAAACCCCGCCCGGGCCGGGCGCCGCCGCCGTCAGGGCTTCACCTTCAGCTTCAGGAACCGGGGTCCGAACCGCTCCACGGCCGCCCGTTCGAGCTCTTCGCGGCACTCCGGATGGGCCAGATCGATGATCAACCGGGCCCGCTCCTGCAGATTGCGGCCGAAGAGGTTCACGGCGCCGAACTCGGTCACCAGATAGTGGATGTGGCTGCGCGGCGTGACCACCCCGGCCCCCGGCGTCAGTTCCGGCACGATCCGCGAAATGCCGCGGTTGGTGCGGCTGGTCAGCGCGATGATCGGCTTGCCCCCCTCCGAGCGGCTGGCGCCGTAGATGAAATCGAGCTGACCGCCGTTGCCGGAGTACATCCGCGTGCCCAGCGAATCGGCGCAGACCTGACCGGTCAGATCCACCTGCAGCGCGCTGTTGATCGCCACCATCTTCGGCTGCCTGGCGATGACGAAGGGGTCGTTGGTGTAGTACACGCACTTCATCCGGAGCGCCCGGTTGCGATGGGCGAACCGGTAGAGCCGCTGCGACCCCATCAGAAAGGTGACCACCGTGCGCCCCCGGTCGAGCTTTTTGCAGCTGTTGTCGATCACGCCCGACTCGATCAGCGGAATCACCCCGTCGGAGACCATCTCCGAATGGATGCCCAGATGACGGTGGTTCCCGAGCTGGCGCAGAATCGAATTCGGCAGCCCGCCGATGCCGAGCTGCAGGCAGGAACCGTCCTCGATCAGTTCGGCGCAGTGCCGCCCGACCGCCAGTTCCGCGGCGGTCGGTTCGCCGCTGCGGTGTTCGGGCAACGGCGACTCGTGCTCCACCACCAGGTCGCAGCGCTCCAGCGGGAACACGCCGTCGCCGTAGGTGTAGGGCATCTCCGGATTGACCACCGCGATCACCCGGCGGGCCGACTGCACCGCGGCCAGCGTGAGATCGACCGAAATGCCCAGCGACACCCGGCCCCGGCGATCCGGTTTCGAGACCTGGATCATCGCCACGTCGCAGGGGAGAATCCCGTCGCGGTAGAAGCGGGCGGTCTCGTGCAGAGGCGCGGGGATGTAGTCGGCATAGCCGTCGGCCACGAAACGCCGCACGGAGTCGCCGATGAAAAAGGAGTCGGAGTGAAACACCCCGTCGTACTCGGGGCCCGAAAAGGGCGTGGTGTCGACGATGTTCAGATGCCGGAGCCGCACATCGCGCAAGGCGCCGGACTGCCCCCGTTCCACCAGCCGGTCGACCAGAATCCGGGGCACGGCCGCCAGACTGCTCAGATGGATCGAATCCCCGGGTTGCACCTCCTGCACCGCCTCCTCGGCACTCACCACCCGATAGTCACCGGCCATTCCCGCTCCTTGCTGTTGACTGCAACTTCAAACTGTATTCCTGACACTATAGCACCGGTTGCCGGGCTTCGCAACTTTTTTTTGCCGCCGCGCCTTGCATTTGCCGACCGGAACGATATGTTAAGCTCATAAGGAGCGGGGAAAACAGGAGAAGGCAATGGAAAAAACCAAAATTTTCGTGCTGGACACCAATGTTCTGCTGTACTCGGCCGGCAGCATCGAATCCTTCACCGACAACGATGTGGTCATTCCCATGGCGGTGGTGGAGGAACTGGACAAGTTCAAGAAGGATCTGGATCAGAACGGCCGCAACGCCCGGCAGGTGATCCGCAAACTCGACCGGCTGCGCATCGCCGGCAATCTGCGGGAGGGGTCGCCGCTTCAGACGGTCAGCTCCATCGCCACCGGGAAGCTGCGGGTGCTCTCCAGCAGCGCGCTGCGCGCCAAGCTGGGCGACGTCGAACTGACCCAGGTGTTTCAGTCCGATCTCACCGACGATTCGCCCGACAACCGCATCCTTCAGGTCGCCTTTCTGGTGCAGCTGCTCCAGAAGGATCACCAGGTGATCTTCATCAGCAAAGACCTCAATCTGAGGCTCAAGGCTGACGCGCTGGGGCTCAAGGTCATGGACTACGAGCGCGAGAAAATCCGTTCCGACGTGCTCTACACCGGGTTCCGCACCGTGGAGCTCGAGGAGTCGGCGCTGAAGGCGATCTACCGCGAAAACCGCCTGCCCGAGCCCCCCGCGGGCCTGTTTCCGAACGAATTCGTGGTCTACCGCAACCGGGACAACTCCGGGCAGACCGCGCTGGCCCGGGAGTTCCCCGACGGCTCCTTCGCCACGCTCCGCAGTGAAAACCGCACGTGCTGGAACATCACCGCCCGCAACCGCGAACAGCGCATGGCGCTGGAGCTGCTCTGCGACCCGGCGGTGCAGCTGGTGACCCTGGTCGGCGGCGCCGGAACCGGCAAAACGCTGCTGGCGCTGGCCGCCGGGCTGGAGGCGGTGCTCAAGCAGGAGCAGTACGAGAAGATTCTGGTCTCGCGCCCCATCGTCCCCCTGGGCAAGGATCTCGGCTATTTGCCCGGCGACAAGGGGTCCAAACTGCTGAGCTGGATGCAGCCGATCTACGACAACCTGGACTTCCTGCTGCGCGCCGAAGGCCCGGCCCCCAAGGGGAAGTCCCGCTACAGCGGCGGCTACTCGCCGGAGAGTCTGATCAATTCGCACCGGCTGGAGCTGGAGGCGCTGACCTACATCCGCGGCCGCAGCCTGCCCCGGCAGTATGTGATCATCGACGAGGCGCAGAACCTCACCGCGCACGAGGTCAAGACCATCATCAGCCGGGCCGGCGAGGGCACCAAAATGGTACTGACCGGCGATCCACACCAGATCGACAATCCCTACATCGACTCCTCCAGCAACGGGCTGAGCTATCTGGTGGAGCGGTTCAAGGGGGAGAAACTGTTCGGTCACGTCACGCTGGCCAGAAGCGAGCGCAGTCCGCTCTCGGCGCTGGCTGCGAACCTGTTGTAAAACGCTTTATCCGAAACCTTCAGCAAGACAATACAGACAAGAGGAAAACAAGAGAAAATGGCAACGGAAATCGTCCGGCTTTCGGCCGGCATGTCGGGCACCGGCTACCAGCCGTTCTGGAGCAAATGTGTGGGGGCGGGACGGGCCGCCGAGGGGTTGCGGCTCAACTGGCAGGAACATCTGGACACCGCGCACCGGGAGTGCGGCTTTGAGTACTGCCGCTTCCACGGCCTGTTCCACGACGACATGTTTCCCTATCACGAGGATGCCGAAGGCAATCCCGTCTACAACTTCCAGTACATTGACGAGCTCTTCGACCGGATGCTCGAGCGCGGAGTCCGCCCCTTCGTGGAGTTCGGCTTCATGCCCCGGGAACTGGCGGCCAACGACGGCACCACCTTCTGGTGGAAGGGCCGCACCGCGCCGCCGAAGGACTTCAACCGCTGGGGCGCGTTCATCGAGGCGTTTCTGCGCCATCTGGTACGCCGCTACGGCCGCGAAGAGCTGCGCCGCTGGTATTTCGAGGTCTGGAACGAACCCAATTTGAACGGCTTCTGGCACGGCACCCGCAGCGAATACTTTGAGCTCTACCGGCACACCGCGCGGGCGGTCAAGGCGGTCGATCCGGAATTCCGGGTCGGCGGCCCGGCCACCAGCAACTTCGTCCCCGACGAGCGCTTCGACGGCGAGACCGAGGACGTCTCCAAGCAGCAGACCTTCCGGGTCGAGGACATCGACCAGCTCGCCTGGCACGGCGTCTGGATCGAGGCCTTTCTCGACTTCTGCGCCCGGGAGAAGCTGCCGGTGGACTTCGTCTCCACGCACCCCTACCCGACCGATTTCGCGCTGGACGGCCACGGCAAATTCGGCGGACTTTCGCGCAAGCGCGACTCGGTGCTGGACGACCTGCGCTGGCTCAAACAGACCGTGGCCCGCAGCGCCTACCCGCAGGCCGAGCTGCACCTGACCGAATGGAATTCCAGCCCCACCCCGCGCGATCACATGCACGACCAGCTGCCGTTGGGCGCCTACATCGTCCGGACCAATCTGGAGTGCATCGGGTTGGTCGACTCCCTCTCCTTCTGGGTCTTCACCGACTGCTTCGAAGAGGGGGGCGCCGGCGATTCCATCTTCCACGGCGGCTTCGGGTTGATCAACTTCCAGGGCATCAAGAAACCGGCCTTCCACGCCTACCGGATGCTCCATGCCTTGGGCACGGAAATGCTGCTCCACGATGAAACCGGCGTCATGACCCGCGATCCCGAAAGCGGCAAACTCCGGGGGCTGTACTGCAACTACCCGGCCGATTTCCTGAAGACGCCGCCGATCTGCCGACAGCGCGAACAGCTCCCCGAAACCATCAACTGGCCGGGAGATCTGAACTTCGAGCTGGAAGTGACCGACCTGAAGCCCGGGACCGTCGTCGAGGCCGAATTTGTGGACCGCGATTCGGGCTTCGCCTTCCGCCGCTGGGAGGAGCTGGGCTGCCCCGAACCGCCGACCCGCGAGGAGACCCGGTTGCTGCGCGAAGCGGCCGAGGCCACCCGCAAGGTCCTGCTGCGGGCTGATGAGCACGGAATTTTGCGCTGGCAGACCCGGCTCCAGCCCTGGGCGCTGCTGCTGCTGAAGGAACTCTGATTCCGGATCCACGCCGCCGGGATGGTTCCCGGCGGGTCGCCGGGCGCCGCCCCCCGTCCCCGGGGGCGGCGCTCAGTTGCCGCTGCTGCTCAGCAGCGAAATCACCTCCGGCGCAACCCGTTCGAGCAATCGACGCGACACCGCCAGCGTCTCCGCCGCGGTGCGGCACTCCAGCGCTTCGGCCACCGCCGCCTCGGCCTCGTGCAGAAACAGACTGCGGATCACCCGCCGGACCAGACCGATGGAGTTCGGATCCATGCTCAGCTCGTGCACGCCCATACCCAGCAGGAACGGCGTGTAGAGCGGCTCCGCCGCCATCTGACCGCAGACGCCGCACCAGATATGATGCTTGTGCGCCGCCCGGATACAGCGATCGATCATGCCCAGAATCACCGGGTGCGACATCTGTTGCAGATAGGCCACCCGCTCGTTGCCCCGGTCCGCCGCCATGGTGTACTGCACCAGGTCGTTGGTCCCGATGCTGAAAAAATCGACCTCGCGGGCCAGCTGTTCGATCTGCAACACCGCTGCCGGGGTCTCGATCATCGCCCCCAGCGACAGCCGCGGAGTGAAATGGGCCTTTTCCGCCGTCAGCTCCTTTTGCAGCTCGGCGATCAGCGCCTTGGTCTCGGTGATCTCCTCGACGGTTGAAACCATCGGCAGCATCACCTTGAGATTGCCGAACACGCCCGCCCGCAGCAACGCCCGCAGCTGCGTCCGGAACAGATCGGGCCGACCGTACAGACACAGCCGCACCCCGCGCAGCCCCAGAAACGGATTCGCCTCCGGCACAAAGTAGATCGATCCCGGCAGCTTGTCGCCGCCGACGTCGAGCGTGCGCACCACCACCGGCTGCTCTTCGGCGGCGACCAGCAGCGCTTTGTAGACCGCAAACTGCGCCTCCTCGTCCGGCAGCCCCTCCGCCCCCAGATAGAGGTATTCAGTCCGGAACAGCCCGACTCCGGTCGCCCCCACCGTCTTCATTTCGGGCAGCCCCTCCGCCGACTCCAGATTCAGCGCCAGTTCCACCCGGAAGCCGTCGCGGGTCTCCGGCTCCAGCGTCGAGTCGCGCTGGAGATCGGAGTAGAGCTTGCCCGCCGCCGCCGCCTTGAGTCGATAGGCCTCCTCGGTGCGCGGCTCGGGATTCAGAATCAGTCGCCCGCCGTAGCCGTCGACAATCAGTTTGTCGTCGACCGAGAGCTTTTCGATCACCTCGTGGCTGACGCCGACCAGCGCCGGCAACCGCATGGAGCGGGCCAGAATCGCGGTATGGCTGGTGGCGCTGCCGTTTTCCAGCACGAACCCCAGCACCTTGTGGGGGGCGAGTATCGCCGTTTCGGAGGGGGTCAGCTCGCAGGCGGCCAGAATCCGCCGATCGTCGAGCCCGGGGGCCTCGCGCCGTTCATGGTTCAGATGGCCGAGCACCCGGGCCGCCACGTCGCGGATGTCGACCGCCCGCTCCCGCAGATATTCATCGGGCATCCGGGCCAGCGCGGTGGCGTAGCGCTCGATCACGGTATAGAAGGCGAAAGCGGCGTTCTGCGCCTCCTCGCGCACATGTTTTTCGACGTCGCGGAGCAGCCGGGCGTCGGCGAGCAGCAGCAGATGGGCGTCGAAAATATCCGCCTCGGAACTGTTCAGATGCTCCTTGAGCTGCTTTTGCAGTTCGCTGAGTTCGCGCCGGGTCTCCTCCAGCGCCTGCCGGAAACGCGCGATTTCGGGTTCGATCTCAGCGGCGGCCAAGGTACGGGGCACCGGCTCCTCGTAGCGCCAGGAGCCGCCCTTGACCTGGCAGGCCCGACCGATGGCGATTCCCGGGGATACGGCCAGAGCCTGAAGCGTCTGTTCCGGCTTCCTCATTATGCCGGTTCGCACTCCCCGAATCCGCTGGCGAAGAGTTCGGAAATGGCGGCGCTGGCCTGTTCCGCATCGGCGCCCTCCACCCGGAGCAACAGTTCAGAACCGGCGCCGGCGGCCAGCATCAGCAGACTGAGCATACTCTTGCAGTCGACCTCCTCGCCATCCTTTTCCAGCAGGATCCGGGAGGCGAAACGCGAGGCGGTTTTCACCAGCAGCGCCGCCGGCCGGGCATGGAGCCCCATCGGATTGACCACCGAGACTGTGCTTTTCACCATCAACCTTCCACTCCTGCTGCGCTCCGGTCGTGTGCGTCGATGGTTCCGGCCGCTGAGCATGGCCGCCGGAACCGGATTCCCAATCAGATTGATAATATATCACCATTCCGGCTTTTTACAAATTCTGATACAGCAGAAACGGGGCGTAGGGGTGTTTCCGGTACCACAGCACCCGGGCCCCCGGAACGGGCGCCAGCGGCACCCCGAAATCCCGGAAAAACTCAAAGGTGTTGGCGACCCACAGTCCGGCCGTACCCGGCACCGCGTCCTCCGGGTAGCGGCCCGCCACCGGCGCGTAGCGCGGCACGATTCCGGCCACATAGACCCGTTTCAGCGGCTGCCGGACGTAGCCGAACTCCGGGATCGTCAGCATCTGGGCGAACGGCCACTTGACCGCCAACGGCAGCTCCGGGAACGACTCCTCCAGATCCCGGCAGAATTGGCGGTTGGCGTCGAGGTCGGCCAGAAACTCCCGGCTCCGCTCCAGGTACTCGCCGGAGAAGGTCCAGGGCTGACGCAGCGGCCGGTAGAAGCGACCGTCGCAGAGCAGCAGCCCCGCCGCCAGCAGCAACCCCGCCGCAGGGATCCGCAAACGTTCCGGCAACCACAGCGCCAGCAGCAGATAGAGCGGCATCCCGCTCAGCAGCGCATAGCGCGGCAGCGGCACCGAATAGAGAAAGTAGCTGCTCCAGAAGCCGCCGACCAGCAGCGCCAGATAGATCGTCGTGGCCTCCTCCTCCCGCCAGCGCCACAGCTCCCGCGCCCGGACCACCGCCAGCACCGCCGCCGCCAGCAGCAGCAGCGCGAACAGCGGGAAATAGGTGGAAAAGTGCTCATACAGCTTGAACCAGAGCGAGCCCGGATCGCCCTCCGCGCCGTCGGAGTCGATCCAGGTCAGCGCCAGCAGCGCCGCCAGCAGCAGCAGCGCTCCCCCCAGCGCCCGGAGCCGGACCCGGGTCCGCGGCAGGAACAGCAGACAGAGCACCAGCGCCACCGTCGGAATCACCGCGGTCAGTTTGATCAGACCGGCCAGCGCGAGGCAGCCGAGCATCCGGCCGTACCACTCGCGCTCCCCCCAGAAAATCGCCGCCGCCCCCGCCAGCAGCAGCGGCGGCTCCTGCCCCAGCGCCGCGGACTGCCCGGCCGCGATCGGCTCGGCCAGCGCCGCCAGCAGCCA
>CASFRF010000041.1 GCA_949297015.1 uncultured bacterium | reverse complement strand
GAAGGTTTCGAGCGAGGCGATCTGCCGGATGGCGTTGATCAACTCCTCGAAGACGCCCAGAATGAAGGCCATGGTGCCGCCCGAAACTCCGGGGATGACGTTGGCCACGCCCATGGCGAAGCCGGCGAAAGTGATTCTCAGGTAGCTCAGCAAGTTGCGTTTCTGCGGTGTTTCCGTCATGTTCAGCCCTCACGGTTGATGTTGATGAAAAAAAGATAAATATACTATAGCACCGGCTGCTTTTTTTTCCAGAAAAAAAAGGTTTTTCTGTGGACTTTTTCAAAAAACGGAGTATTTTAGAGGACGTTCCGCGCAACCCCGTGGTGTAATGGCAGCACAAATGGTTTTGGTCCATTTAGTCCAGGTTCGAATCCCGGCGGGGTTGCCACTGCCAGGAGTCCCCCTCATGCTTCCCCCGGCGGCAATCCCGCTCCGGGCCGCCGCCGGCGTGACCCGGCGGCGGTGACGGCGCCGTCAGACCCGGATCGATTCGCCGTCGGCGATGTCGGCGGCGCGGGCGGCCAGCATCGGCCGGACCTTGTCGCGCAGATAGTCCTCGACCTGCTCCGGAGCCCGGCCGACGAAGCCCGCCGGATCCAGCAGCTGATCGAATTTGTCGCGGATCGCGGCGAAGGCCGGATCGGCCCGGAGCCGCTCCAGCAGATCGTTGTCGGCCCCCTCCTCCTTGATGCGCCGGGCCGCCGCCATGGAGTGGGTGCGGATCACCTCGTGCAGGGTCTGCCGGTCGCCGCCGTGTTTGACCGCCGCCATCAGCAGGTTCTCCGTGGCCATGAACGGCAGCTCCGCCTGAATGTGCCGGGCGATGACCTTGGGCCAGAGCTGAAGCCCGTCAGTCACGTTGATCAGCAGCGAGAGGATCACATCGGTGGCCAGAAACGCTTCCGGCAGCACCAGTCGGCGGTTGGCCGAGTCGTCGAGCGTCCGCTCGAACCACTGGCCGACCTCGGTGTTGGCGGCGTTGGCCGGCAGACTGATGACGTAGCGGGCCAGCGCGCAGATCCGTTCGGAGCGCATCGGGTTGCGCTTGTAGGCCATGGCGCTGGAGCCGATCTGCTTCTTGCCGAAGGGCTCCTCGACCTCGCGCAGATTGGACAGCAGCCGGATGTCGGTCGCCATCTTGGCCGCCGACTGGGCGATGCCGCTCAGGTGCGTCAGCACGAAATAATCGAGTTTCCGGGTGTAGGTCTGCCCCGAGAGGTCGATCACCCGGTCGAAGCCCATCTCTTTGGCCACCCGCCGCTCGAGTTCGCGGATCCGGGCATGGTCGCCCTCGAACAACTCCATAAAGCTGGCCTGGGTGCCGGTGGTGCCCTTGACGCTGCGGAAGGGGAGGCGGTCGATCTCCTCCTCCAGCCGCTCCAGATCGATCATGAAGTCCTGCAAGTAGAGCGCGAAGCGCTTGCCCACGGTGGTCAGCTGGGCCGGCTGATAGTGGGTGTAGCCGAGCATCGGCTGCGACCGGTGCTCTTCGGCGAAGTCGGCCAGCAGCTGAATCAGTTTGAGCAGTTTGCGCCGCAGAATCTTCATGCTGTCGCGCATCTGGATCAGCTCGGTGTTGTCGGTGACGAAGCAGCTGGTGGCGCCGAGGTGGATGATCGGCCGGGCGGCGGGACACTGGTCGCCGTAGACGTGGATGTGACTCATCACGTCGTGCCGCAGTTCCGCCTCCTTGGCCGCGACCGCCTCGAAATCGATGTCGTCCAAATGGGCGGCCAGCTGGGCGATCTGCTCATCGGTGATCGCCAGCCCCAGCTGCTGTTCGCAGCGGGCCAGCGCCAGCCAGAGTCGGCGCCAGGTGGCATGTTTGTGCTGCGGCGACCAGTTGAAACTCATCTCCGCACCGGCGTAGCGGTCGGTCAGCGGGTTCAGATAGACGTTGTAATCCATCAAAATGCCTCTTTCTTGGGTTGGACGCTTGCGTTGCGGCAAAACGGCGTTATAGTTATGCTGGAATCGCCGGGCTGCCTTATTATTTATAATGTAGCGGTGAAACTGTGGTTTATCAAGGCGGAAACATGGAAAAAATCAGGATCGGGATATTGATCAAGGTGCGTGATCTCGACGGTTGCCGCTGGTTTTACCGCGAGGTTCTGCAACTGGGGGAGCCGGTGATCGACAGCACCTTCGCCGTGGAGTTCTTCGGCCCGCCCCGGGTGCGGCTCGAAAAGAGTGCCGCCGCCTATCTCGACCCGGCGACCTCGCCGCTGACCTTGACGCTCGACGCCGATGAGCTCGGGCCGCTGTTGCGGCGGCTGGATGACGCCGGAATCGATACCGAGGAGGTGCTGCGCCCTGGGGGCCGTTTCCTGCGCTGTCTGGATCCGGACGGCAATCCGGTGCTGATCGCCGCGGATTGAACAGGGCGGCTTCGGTTGCCGCGGGAAGGGGTGGAAAAATGGCAGAAATGCAGAATGACGTCGGCCTGATCGGGCTGGCGGTGATGGGCGCCAATCTGGCGCGCAACCTGGCGGATCACGGCTTCCGGGTCGCCGTGTACAATCGAACCTCCGCCGTGACCCGGGAGTTCAAAAGCACCACCGGCCGCTCCGAGCGGCTGATCCCCTGTTACGAGCTGTCCGCACTGGTCGCTTCGTTGACCCGGCCGCGCCGGATTCTGCTGATGATCAAGGCCGGACCGGCGGTGGACGCGGTGCTCCGGGAGCTGACCGGGCTGCTGGAGCCCGGCGACGTGGTGGTCGATGGCGGCAACAGCTTTTTCCGCGACACCGAACGCCGCCAGCAGG
This sequence comes from uncultured bacterium, assembly GCA_949297015.1. Taxonomy (GTDB): domain Bacteria; phylum Verrucomicrobiota; class Lentisphaeria; order Victivallales; family Victivallaceae; genus CASFRF01. Next base: position 59,322 of record CASFRF010000041.1, on the reverse strand, counting down.
AGCTGGCCGCCATCGGCGTGATGCTGGTCGGCGCCGGAATCTCCGGCGGCGCGGAAGGGGCGCTGCACGGCCCTGCCATCATGCCTGGCGGTGATGTCCGGGCCTGGCCGCTGCTGCGGGAGCTGCTCCAGACCATCGCCGCGACGGCGCCCGACGGCGCGCCCTGCTGCGAGTGGGTCGGCCCCGGCGGCTCCGGGCACTACGTCAAAATGGTGCACAACGGCATCGAGTACGCCGAAATGGAGCTGCTGGCCGAAGGCTACGGCCTGCTGCGCCGGGCGGGGGTGGACAACGCCGACTGCGCCCGGATCTTCGCCGGGTACAACCGGGGACGGCTGGCCGGATATTTGCCGGAGATCACCGCCGCGGTGTTGATCTACCGGGATCCGGAGACCGGAGCGGCGTTGATCGATCGGATCCGGGACAACGCGGGGAGCAAGGGGACCGGGCGCTGGACGGTCGATTCGGCGCTGGAGCTCGGGGTGCCGGTGCCGACCTTGGCCGAGGCGCTGTTTGTCCGTTACGCCTCGGGACAGGTGGAGTTGCGCGAGGCGCTGGCGCAACCGGATCCGGGGGCGGCGGAATCCTCCGGCGCATCGGCGGAAGCACTGGCGTCGATGCTGGAACCGGCGTTGTACGTCGGGAAAGTCTGCGCCTACGCGCAGGGCTTTGCGCTGCTGAAGGCGGCCGCGGCCGCTTATAGCTGGGATTTGAACTGCGCGGCGATCGCCGGAATCTGGCGGGGGGGCTGCATTCTGCGGTCGGTGTTGCTGGAGCCGATCCGGCTCGCCTTTCAGCGTCAGCCCGGCTTGGAGAATCTGCTGGCGGCGGAGTTCGCCGCGGCGGAGCTCGCACCGGCGCTGCCGCCGTTCCGGACGCTGCTGGGGCGGGCCTTCGCGTTGGGAACTCCGGTGCCGGCGCTGGCCTCGGCCCTCGGCTATTGGGAGGTGCTGCATTCGGCCCAACTGCCGACCAACCTGGTGCAGGCGCAGCGCGACTACTTCGGGGCGCACACCTTTGAACGGATCGATCGGCCGCGCGGGGAGTTCTTCCACGCGGCGTGGTCGGCGGCGGACGACGGCCGGTCGGACGTGTCCAGCCGGTCGTAGCAGGAGGCAAAATGGGGGTGTTGAGCGGCAATTACTGGCAGGATACGCTGTGTACGGAACAGAATCCCGAACCCGGCGTGCTGGTGATCTTCGGGGCGTCGGGCGATCTGGCCCGGCGGAAATTGTTCCCCGCGCTATGGGCGCTGTGCCGCCGGGGGCTGCTCTGCGCGGGCGCCCGGATCATCGGCTGCGCCCGGCACGAGTATACCACCGGGAGCTTTCGCGCGGAGCTGGCGACGGCGCTGAATGTGCCGGCGGCGGAGCAGGAGGCGTTCTCCGGCTTTCTGAACCGGATTGAGTATTGCCGGCTCCCGACCTACGACGGGGAGGCGGGGTACCGGGAGCTCGGGGCGGCGCTGGATGCCTGCGACCGGCAGGCGGGGGCGCCGTTGCCGCGGACCTTTTATCTGGCGACGCCGTCGGCGTTGTACCGGGAAATCGTGCCGCAGCTGGCCGCGGCACGATTGCTGGCCGCGGTCCCCGGTTCGGCGGCTTGGCGCCATGTGGTGTTTGAAAAGCCGTTTGGGTACGACACCGCCAGCGCCGAGGAGCTCGACGCGCTGCTGCACCGGTACCTGAGCGAGGATCAGATCTACCGGATCGACCACTATCTGGGCAAGGATACGGTGCAGAACATTCTGCTGCTGCGGTTTGCCAATCTGCTGTTCGAGCCGGTCTGGAATTTCCACTACATCGATCAGGTTCAGATCACGGTGGCCGAGGAGCTGGGCGTGGAGTCCCGCGCCGGGTACTACGAGCAGGCCGGATTGTTGCGGGACATGTTCCAGAATCACATGCTGGAGATGTTGTCGATGGTGGCCATGGAGTGTCCGGCCGCCTTCTCCGCCGACGCCGTCCGCGATGAAAAGCTCAAACTGCTGCGGTCGATCCGCCCGTTCGACTGCGACCGGCTGGGACACGAGGTGGTGCGCGGTCAGTACACCGCCGGGAACGGCATGGCCGGGTACCGGCAGGAGCCGGGCGTCGCCCCGGATTCGACCACCGAGACCTTTGTCGCGCTGCGGCTGTGGATCGACAACTGGCGCTGGCACGGGGTGCCGTTCTATCTGCGGTCGGGGAAACGTCTGACCCGGCGCGAGAGCGAGATCGTGGTGGTGTTCAAGCCGGTTCCGCACTCGATTTTCGCGCCGTTGCGGGCGCGCGATCTGCAGCCGGATGTGCTGCGTCTGCGGGTCCAGCCGGAAGAGGGCATGGGGCTGACGTTGCAGGCCAAGAAGCCGGGACCCAAGTTGTGCATGGGGGCATTGACGCTCAATTACAACTACCGGGAGGCCGGAGGCGAGCCGTTGTCGGCCTATGCCCGGCTGTTGCTGGATTGTCAGCTCGGGGATCAGACGCTGTTCATCCGCAGCGACATCATCGCCGCGGCTTGGCGGCTGTTTCAGCCGGTGCTGGACACCTGGCGCGACCGGCCGGAGCTCTCTTCGCTGCAGGAGTATCCGGCCGGGAGCCGCGGACCGGCGGCGGCCGACCGGCTGTTGGCCGAAACCCATCACGCCTGGCTGGATGGCGATTCCTGATGCGGGAAACGGCGTTTGAATCCCGCGAGCAGTTGTTCGCGGCGGCGGTCGAGGTCGTGGTGGAGGCGGCGCGGCGGGCGCAGGCGGAGCGCGGCAAGTTCCAGCTGGCCCTCTCCGGCGGTCGGACTCCGGAGACGCTGTTCCGGCTGCTGGCCCGGGAGCGCCGGATCGACTGGGAGCGGGTTCAGTTCTATCAGGTGGACGAGCGCTGTCTGCCGCGGACCTCGCCGGACTCGAACTTCGGGCGGCTCTCGGCGTTGCTGCTGACGCCGCTGCGGATCCCCGCCGGACAGGTTTTCCCGATTCCGGACGACTGGGCGCGGGCGGCGGCGCAATATGAGCGGCAGCTGCCCGCCGCGTTCGACCTGGTGCTACTGGGGATGGGGGGTGATGGTCACATCGCCTCGCTGTTTCCGGGCAGCCCGGCGCTGGAAGAGACCCGCCGCCGGGTGCTCCGGGTGGCGCCGGGGGCGGAGGTCACGCCGCAGGTCGACCGGATTACGTTGACTCTCCCGGCGCTGCGCACGGCCCGCGACACGCTGCTGCTGTTCTTCGGCGAGGAGAAGATCCGGACCTACCGGGAACGGCAGGCCCGCCGGTTGCCGGTGGGCCTGCTCGAGTCCGGGCGCGTCTTCTTGGCGCGCTGAAGCTCCGGCTGCCGAGGCGACTCAGAAGAATTCGATCTCGCGGGTCCAGCGATCGGTTTCGCCGGGGGCGAGATCGAAGCCCTTGAACAGCTCCGGGCAGACCGTGTTTTCGGTGCTGAAGTAGGCGACGTGCTCCAGTTCAAAGTCGCCGCTGATCCGCAGCCCCCGGCCGCTGGCGGTCTGGAGGATCTCCGCGTAGTTGTAGCGCACCTCCCGCGGGAAGTTCTGCAGCGGCAGAAACACCACTTCGCCGGAACTGGTCACGGTATCGCCGCTCCAATCGCCGCGGCCGTTGGTCTCCGGCGCGATCTCCAGCGGGAACCGGAAGCAAGTCCGGTAGGCGCCCGGTGCGGCCGGAACCTCGTCGATCAGCGTGAAGTTGTGGCAGTACTGACGGCTGACCAGACGGTGGGTGCCGAGATTGGTCAGGGTGCAGATTTCGCGGAGCCGGTTGCCGTCAAGCTCGAACCGTTTGCGCAGCCGGTAGCCGTGGCCGTTGGCCGAGACGACTTCGCTGAGCAGCTCCAGATGCGCCGGTCCCTGATCCACCGCGGTGTACTCCGCGAGGCTCCGCACCGGGTAGGGGCGGAAGGAGCTGTAGGGCTTTTCGCTGTCGCGGAGCAGGATGCCGACCCCGATTTTGATGAACTCTCCGCCCGGCTGCGCTTCGTCGTACCCGAGGGGGGTGTTGTATTCGTCGGCGGTGCCGGAAAGGCTGTCGTTGATTTTTCCGTCCCGCGGGCGCACAAATTCCGCGAAGTAGTGGTGGTCCTGATAGTCGATGCCGGTCACCAGCGCCGGTTCAAAGCGCAGGGCCTGATAGTAACTGCGGTTCGGGTCCGGCAGCGCCAGCGACGCCTTGAGGACCCCGTTCTCCAGTGCGGCATAGGGCGGGAGCCCCGCCGCGGCTTGCTTCGTGGTCATGGAAATGAAAATTCTACTTGCAACAGTTGAGCCGGAGCCCCGGTCCCGCGACCGGAGCTCCGGCGATGATGGTTTCCGGTTACTTGCTGAAGGCCGCGTCGAACTGCAGCTGCGACGGCCGGAAATCGACTTTCCGGACAAAGGCGCAGGCGTCGGCGGCGCCGTATTTGCGATCCATGCCGCAATCCTCCCACTCCACCGAGAGCGGGCCCTGATAGTTGATCAGGTTGAGTTCGCGGATGATCTCCTCAAAATTCACGTCGCCGTGGCCCGGACTGCGGAAGTTCCAGCCCCGTCCCGGCTGATCGAAGTCGAGGTGCGAGCTGAGAATCCCGCTCTTGCCGTCGAGCGTCAGCTTGGCGTCCTTCATGTGAACATGGTAGATCCGGTCCGGAAATTCGCGGAGGAAGCGCACCGGGTCGACCATCTGCCACAACAGATGGCTGGGGTCGAAGTTGAACCCGAATTCGGGGCGGAACTTGAGCGCTTCCAGGGTCCGGGCCGCGGTCACGATGTCGAAGGCGATCTCGGTCGGGTGGACCTCCAGCGCGAATTTAACGCCGTTTTCGGCGAAGACGTCGAGAATCGGATTGAAGGTGTCGGCGAAGAAGCGATAGCCGTCGGCGATCATCTCCTTGGAGACCGGCGGGAAGCTGTAGAGCATATGCCAAATCGGCGAGCCGGTGAAGCCGTTGACCACGTCGACCCCGAGGTTGCGGGCCGCCCGGGCCGCGTATTTCATCTGGGCAATCGCCCATTCGCGCTTGGCTTCGGCGTTGCCGGCCAGCTCCCGCGGGGCGAAGCCGTCGGAGCGGGCGTCGAAGTTCGGGTCGCAGATCAGCTGGCCGGCCAGATGGTTGCTGATCGCCCAGACGCCGAGTCCGTGCTCGGCCAGTTCCGCTCTTTTGTCGTCGCAGTAGGCTTTGGACTCCGCGCCCTGCCGGACGTCGAAGTGGTCGCCCCAGCAGGCCAGTTCCAGCCCGTCGTAGCCGAAGGAGGCAATTTCGGGCGCCAGCTCGGCCAGCGGCAGATCCGCCCATTGACCGGTGAAGATCGTGACTTTGCGTGCCATAATTCCTTACTCCTGAATCGTTAATGAAAGGTTAAAGCCTGGTCCACTTGTCCTGCCCGGCGGCGTTGCGCACCACAGCGGCGATGAACTTCATGCCGCGAACGCCGTCGGAGGCTTTGGGGAAGTCGTTCTCCAGTTCGCTCGGAGCCCGACCCTCCTCCAGCGCCCGGATGGTGTCGGCGAAGTTCACATAGGTGTTGGCGAAGGCTTCGATGAACGCCTCCGGGTGTCCGGAGGGGGTCCGGGTGCCGCGCGCCGCCGCCGGACTCTTGGCCGCCACATAGGGATTGCCGCGGAAATACTGCTTTTCCGGACCGTCCAGCGAGGTGACCCGCAGATGGTTCGGATCCTCCTGATGCCACTCCAGCCCGCCCTTTTCGCCGTAGACCCAGATGGCCAACCCGTTCTCCTCGCCCACCGAGATCTGGCTGGCGTGGAGCACGCCGCGCGCGCCGTTTTCAAAGCGCAGCAGACAGTTCACGTCGTCATCCAGCCGCCGCCCCGGCACAAAGGTGGTCAAATCGGCCGACAATTCGGAAATCTTCAACCCGGTGATGTACTCAGCCAGATTTTCCGCGTGCGAGGCGATGTCGCCCAGGCACCCGGCCCCGGCCAGTCGGGGATCGGTCCGCCACGCGGCCTGCTTGCTCTCGGACTCGATCGGCTGCGCCAGCCAGCCCTGCGGATAGATGGCCACCACCTTGCGGATGGGACCGAGCTCGCCCGAGCGGATCAGATCGCGGGCCAGCTTGACCATCGGATAGCCGGTGTAGTTGTGCATCAGCCCGAACACCTTGCCGCTGTTCCGGACTACTTTTTCGAGCTCTTCGGCTTCGGCCACAGTGAGCGTCATCGGCTTTTCGCACATGACGTGGAATCCGGCCTCCAGAAAGGTCTTGGCGATCGGGAAGTGCGAACTGTTCGGAGTGGTCACCGCCACAAAGTCGATCCGCTGATCGGCCGGGAGCTTCGCCTCCTGTTCGGCCATCTGTTCGTAACTGGTGTAGACCCGGTCCGGAGCCAGCCCCAGCGCCCGGCCGGTGGCCCGGCTCTTTTCCGGATCGGTACTGAACACTCCGGCCACGATTTCGATTTGCCCGTCCATCCGGGCCGCCTTGCGGTGCACTTCGCCGATAAAGGCGCCGGGCCCGCCGCCGACCATTCCCATCCGCAGAATTCTCGCCATGGCAATACCACTCCTGTTGCTAAGTTCCTGTTGGGAAACTACTGTAGCCGGTCTTCCGGAGCTTGTCAAGCCAGTCGTTCGACGATCGTCCGCAAAAAGCGATAAAATCGCGCCACCGAGGAGACCCGGAGCCGTTCCGAGGGTGAGTGCGGCGCTTCGATGGTGGGGCCGAACGAGGCCATCTGCAAACGCGGGTTCCGCTCCGCGAACAAGCCGCACTCCAGCCCGGCGTGGATGACTTTGAGCTCCGGAAACTTCCCGAACAGCTCGCGGTAGATCGCTTTGAGCTCACCCGGCAACGGCGAATTCGCCGCCGGTTCCCAGTTGCAGTAGACCGCGCTCAGGCGGGTGACGGCGTTCAGCGCCGCAAAATGCGCCGTCACGCGCTCAGTCGCCTGTTCCCGCTCATTTCCATACATCCCGCGCTGGCTGGTCAGTAGCGTGAGGTGATCCGCCGCCGTCGCAATCCCCGCCAGATTGCTGGAGCCGCTGACCACGTTGAAGGCCGGATCGAAGTGGAAGACTCCGTTCGGCATGGTCCCGATCGCCGTCACCACCCGCTCCCGGCACGCCGCGGTCCAGAGCGTCGCCGGAAGCGGCGCCGGCCGCAGCTCCGGCAGGTCGGGCAGCTCCCCCGGCGCCACGGCGCCGAGCACCCGCGAGGCGCGGGGAATCGCGTTGTCCGGACCGATCGTCTCCCAGTGACTTACCCGGATTTCCGGGTGGTGCCGCAGCCCTTTGGCCAGCTCCAGAATGGCGTTGGGCCGGTGTTTGTCGATGTCCATGCCGGAGTGGCCGCCGGGCAGACCCGAGACCTCCAGCTCCACCCCCAGCCAGCCCGGCGGCGTCGCCTCCCGCTCCAGCGGCAGTTCGATGGTCAGCCGGGCGCCGCCGGCGCAGCCCAGACAGATCTCCCCCTCCTGTTCGGAGTCGAGATTGAGCAGCACCGCGCCCTCCAGCCACTTCGCATCCAGTTGCGCGGCCCCGAGCAGCCCCACCTCCTCCTGCACCGTGAAGATCGCCCGCAGCGGTCCCGCTCCCGGCGGCGGCTCCAGCAGCAGCGTCAGCGCCGCGGCCACGCCGATGCCGTTGTCCGCGCCCAGACTGGAGCGGGGGGCGGCGGTCAGGTAGTCGCCCTCGAGCCGGGGAAGCACCCGGCGCTCCTCCGGCTCGATCTTTTCCGGCGACTGCCAGACCATGTCCAGATGGCCCTGCAGAATCAGCCGCCGCCGTCCCGGCGCGCCGGGACGATCCACAATCAGGTTCCCGGCCGGATCCAGTTCGGCGCTCAGCCCGTTTTCGCGGGCGAGCCGCTGAAGTTCAAGCCCCAGCGCCCGTTCCCGGCCGGAGTCGTGGGGAATCCGGCAGATCCGCTCGAAAAGCGCCCAGACCGGACGCGGTTCCAGGGTGGACAGCGCGTGTTCCATGGTTGCCTTTCCGTCCTCGCAACTCAGTTCAGAACCACCCGTTTGAAGTTCTTCTTCCCCGCCTTGAGCAGCGCCTCGCCGGCGGTGAAGTCCCCCGGATGGAGCGCGAATGCGGGATCGTCGATCCGGCGGTCGTTGACCCGGACGGCACCGCCCTGAATCAGCCGCCGCGCCTCGCTGGTCGAGCGGCAGAACCCGGCGTCGACCAGCAGCTTGCAGAGCCAGAGCCCGCCTTCGGCCTCGACTTCGGTCCGGGCGACGGCGACCGCGGGCAGCGCACTTTCGGCGCGCTGTTCGTCAAGTTTCCCCACTTCGCTGGTGGTGGCCACCCGGTGGTCGGGATCGGCAAAGCCGAACTTGCCGCCCGCCGCCAGATAGGCCTGCGCCGCCGCCTCCGGACCGTGAGCCAGCGCGGTCGCCTCGTAGGCCAGAATCTCCTTGGCCCGGTTGATGTTGCCGCCTTCCGCGGTCAGCTGTTCGATCTCGGGAAGCGGCAGCGAACTGAAGTAGCAGAGCAGCTGCCGTACGGCGGTGTCCTCGGCGTTGCGCCAGAACTGGTAGTAGTCGAAGACGCTGGTCCGCTCCGGATCGAGCCAGACGTTGTTTCCTCCGGCGGTCTTGCCGAACTTCTGGCCGTTGCTGTCGAGCAGCAGCGGAATGGTCATGGCGCAGACTTCGGTGTTGCGCATCCGGCGCACCAGCTCGGTCCCGGCAACCATGTTGCCCCACTGATCCTGGCCGCCGAGCTCCAGCGTGACGCCGTAACGCTCGTTCAGCACCAGAAAGTCGTATGCCTGCAGCAGCGAGTAGTTGAATTCCAAGAAGGAGAGCCCGTGCTCCAGCCGCATTTTGACCGACTCCTGCGCCAGCATCCGGTTGACGCTGAATTTGCTGCCGATTTCGCGCAGGAAGTCGATGTAGCGAATGTCCTTGAACCAGTCCAGATTGTTGACGAAATAGGCCTCGCCGTCCTCCACCCGGATGAAGCGCGACAGCTGCTGCCGGAGGCACTCCGCGTTGTGCGCGATCTCCTCCTTGGTCATGATCGGGCGGGCGGTGATTTTCCCCGAGGGATCGCCGATCTGGGCGGTGGCGCCGCCGACCAGCACCACCGGGACGTGCCCGGCCTTCTGCAGCAGCCGCATCGCCATCACCGGGAGCAGGTGCCCGACGTGCAGACTGCTGCCGGTCGGATCGAACCCGACGTAGTATCGGACACTCTCGGTGGTCAGCTGTTTTTCAATTGCCGCCGCATCGGTCTGCTGGTAGCAGAATCCGCGATCCTTGAGTTCCTGATAGATCCCCATTTTTCTCTTCTGGTTGTGATGGTTGAAAATCGCCGAAGTCACTAATATAACCCGATTCGGAGGAATTGCAAGCCGCCCGGCCGGTCCCGGCTCCGGCCGGGGCTGCCTTCGCCGGAGCGGTCGCGGTGAACGACGCCCGGAGAGTGCCGAGCAGCATGGCCGCCAGCACGAACTGAAAGAGAAACGGATTCAGCAGCAGCCCGCTGTTGGCCAGCGGCAGCGGCAGTTGCAGCGGCATCAGCAGCAGGACGAACCCGACGGCATACCAGTAGTCGCCGCGGCGTCCGGAATTCCGGCTCAGAAACAGGGCCAGCACCGGCAGCAGATAGAGCTGGGTATAGGACATCGCGCCGCGCGGCAGCAGGCAGTTCGCCGCCGCGATCGCCAGCGGCAGCTGCCACTCCGTCCGGGGGCGGAAGAATCCCGCCGCCGTCGCCGTTCCGATCAGCAGCAGGAAGAGTCCGCGCACCGTGTCGGCGAGCCGCCCGCCGGCTTCGGGCGACCAGTGCAGCACCAGCTGGGCGAACTGCCGCCAGTGTTCGTAGGGGGCCCAGCGGTACTTTTCAAGATATTCGGCGAGGTTGGCGAACAGCCGGGGCAGATTGCCGAAGCCGTGCTCGAAGAACAGCAGCGGCACGAACCCGAGCAGCGCGGTCAGCACCACGCAGAAGGCGATTCCCCGATAGTCGCGTTTGCGCAGCAGCAGCAACCCGAACAGCGCCGGATAGATCTTCAGCGCGGCGGCCAGGCACAGCAGCGTCAGTCCGAGCCGCTGTCGGGCCGGCCGCGGCGAACGATAACAGTAGAGGAAGCCGGCCACCAGCCCCGCCGTCAGCAGCACCCAGGTTCCGCGCTCCAGCGCCGCCAGATTGATTCCGGAAAAGAAGATCAGCGCCAGCAGCCGGAACCGGCCGGGGCGATTCCCCAGCAGTTGGGCGAGCATGGCGAACAGCAGAAGCTCGAAGGCGGAAAAGGTGAGCAGAATCGCAAACTGGCAGCGGGGCGTCTGCTGCAGCTCCTGCAAGGTCCCCCGAAAGTCGGCCAGTTGCCGGAAGGGGCGAGACAGCAGATACTGCAGCGGGGTGGCGATCCGGTCCCCCGCTTCCAGCGGGCCGTCGAAGTAGGGACTCGGGGTCGCGGTACAGCGGATGGGGTTGAGAAAATCGGCACCGAAATCGGTAAAGTTCCGGAAGAACAGACGCCCCTGCCAGCCGTGCGGCGCATTCCAATAGAGCAGCGCAAAGACCAGCGTCGCCGCTCCGAGCAGCAGGAGGAAGAGCTGCGTCACCGTCGGTTCCCGGCGGAGCGCCTCCCGCCAGCGGTGCGGTCGCCTCATGGCTCGCACTCCAAGTACGGCAGTTCCGGCGGACAGTGGAAGCGGAAGGTCAAAGAGAGCTGACCCAGCCCCGCCGAGACCAGCAGCCGGGGGCGGCCGTTCCGGTACTGAAACCAGCCCCGGTCGAAAAACCGACCGTAGGCCGACGGCGTGAACAGGGCACCGACTCCCGGCAGCCGGATCTGGCCGCCGTGGGTGTGCCCGGAGAGGATCAGATCGTAGTTCTCGAGCACCTCCGGAGCCGTATCCAGCGCCACCGCCAGATCCGGATTGTGGATCAGCAGCAGTGCGGGAATGTCACCGGGCGGAGTCGGCGGTTCGGGCAGCGGTTCGCGGGCCTTGCGGTCGGCCACGCCGTACACAAAGAGCTTGCCGTCGGTCCAGGACTCATCCTGCAGCAGCCGGATTCCTCCGGCCGCGAGCAGCTCACGCCAGAAGGCGGTCCCCAGCCACCGTTTCCCGCGCTCCCAGTTGCCGGTGACCGCGAGTTTGGGGCAGGGCAGCTCCGCCAACGGTTTGAGCGCTTCCCGCAGCGCCTCCAGATCCACCGCGTCGCCGACCAGATCCCCGCCGAACAGCAAATAGGCCGGAGTCTCCCGCCGCAGCTGCTCCAGCACCGCTGCCAGAATCCGGCGCGGACCGTGCCGATTCCGGAAGTGCAGATCGCTCAGAAACGCTACCGGCCCCGGCAGACGCAACCGGAGTCGGCTGCGGCAGATCGTCAGCGGTCCGACGCGGCGCCGTTCCAGCGATCCGTCTTCCCAGCGTTTCCAGTGCCGGAGCCGCTGCGGGAAGTAGAACTGATCCGCCGTCCCGGTGTCGGTGTTGACGACCCACTCCATGGGGACTCAGTCGGTCTCGGCCAGCACCGATTCGGGCAGCGGTTTCACCGCCGCCAGCCGGGCTTTGCGGCCGCCGGGCAGCGGCAGCTCCTCTCCGACCTTGTGGTCGTGGATGGCCTGACCCAGCCGGGTCCGGTAGGAGAGATAATTCTTTTCCGGGTTTCCATCCCAGGCGCCGAGCAGGTAGTAGTGCTCCTGCTCCCCGTTGTCGAGGTATTCCAGCACCACTTCGCAGCCGATCACCGCAGTGTCGGTCACCGTCACCGTGCCGAGCACCACCGGCTGCACGTTGGCCAGTTCGCGCTCCAGCTCGCCGCGGCGGCGGGAGAGGAAATTCCGCCGCTCCTTGGCCGCGTCGAACTCCGAGTTCTCCCGGAAGTCGCCGTGGGCCCGGGCGGCCTTGAGCGCTTCGCGGTTCTCCGGAACCAGCACGTTGATCAGGTGATCGAGCTCCTGCAGCAGCCGGGCGTGGGACTGGCGACTGGTGTAGTTGGGCTCCACCACCGCCGTCGGAACGCCGACGGTCTGATCGGACTTGGCCACCCCGGCCTGCAGAATGCGCTTGCCCGCGCCGTTTTCGATGTAGTCGCGCAGCGCCTCGGAGTGCCGGGCCAGCTTGACCAGCAGACTCTGCCGCTCCCCCGGCAGCAGGAAGATCGCCCCCTGCAGCGTCGCGGCGATGAAGCGCGGATCGTCGCCGGCGGTGGCGATCAGCTGCTTCTGGAAGTCGGCGTTGTCGAGGAACAGCGCGCGCAGTTCGCGCTGCGCCGCCCCCCAGGCCTTGGGCAGATCGTCCTGCGACAGCGCCCGGATCACACTGTCGAAGCCCAGCAGCTGCAGCAGCTCCTCGCTGTGCTTTTTGCGGTTCTTCCAGACCCAGAGCATCAGATCGGCGCCGCAATTGCGCAGATCGTGGAAATAGTCCAGAATCAGGTCGTCGGTGAGCTCGCCGATCACCGCGTTCAGCGCTTTGAGCGGCAGCCGCACCGCGCAGCAGGCCAGATACTCCTCCGGGAAGAGTTCGGCGGTGGCGGCCGCCATCGCCTCCATGCTCTTGGCCGGGAGTTCCCCCCAGACCGAGAGGGCGGTCAACTGGGCCCGGGCCGGATCGGCCGGCCAGAACGGCGCCTTCGCCCGGAGCGGCGAGAGAATCCGCCGCAGCTCCTCGGGCTGAGCCCGGCCCTGCAGCCGGATCACGATTCCGGCCAGCAGTTTGGCCTCCCGCGCGGCGGTGTCGGCCTTGAGCGCGGTGAAGAATTTTTCAAAGCCCGCCGCTTCCTCCGGCGTGAGCGGCTTGTTGCCCGCCTCCTCCTCTTTGGCCAGCAGCAGATCCATCTCCTTGAGGCTGCGGCTTTCCGCCGCCTTGCGGCCGCCGCCGGGCGCCGCCGAGGTCGCGTTGCTCCGCCACCAACTTTCAAACGCCTCCGGACTCAGCCCCCGGGCGCAGCCGGCCAGCGCCATTTTCTGCATCACGCCGTCGGTGACCGGAGTCAGCGCCTTGCGCTGAACCAGCGCCCGGAAGTCGGCGGCTCCGAATTGACGGTTCGGCGCCACCAGCTTGAGCATCTCCGGCCCGGCGGTGAGCAGCACGGCTTCGGCCAGCGCCGTCTCCAGCGGCAGCGCCACCATGCCGCCGGCCATGGCGAAGGGCGACATCGAGATCGTACCGTTGATGCTGTCCAGATTGCCGGCGGTGCCCCAGCGCGAGGTCCCGGTCAGGAACAGCATCACTCCGCTTTTGATCTGCAACAGTTTGCGGAACCGCTGCACCAGCTCCCGCGTCGGGATTTTGTCGTCGCGCAGCCCCAGCGCCCGCAGATAGGCGGTCCGGTTCAGATAGGGGGGCAGCGACTGCTTGATCGCCGCGGCCAGCACCTCCCGGAAGAGCGGATTTTCCGGCAGCGGCAGCAGACCGGTTTCCAGCACGAAATCACGCGCCGCGGTGGGGAGCGGATCCGCCGAACTCCAGCTCTCCCAGAGCAGATTCAGCGGCTCGGCGGTGGCCGCGGGAATTGGATTGCCCGCCTCGGCCAGCAGCTCGTGGAGTTTTTTCAGATCGGTCGGCGCGGGATGTTCCGCGCACTTCATGACCAGTTCACCCAGAAGGGAATCGTTCGGCATATCGGCTCCTTGCTATTGATACATCCCGCGGGTCAGCTCCAGCAGCCGCTCGGTCTCCTCCGGGGTGCCGATGGTCACGCGCACATAGTCGCGCGTCGGCGCCGCCGGGAAGTAGCGGACGATCACCGCCTGTTCCCGCAGTCGTTGAAAATATCCCCGGCCGTCGCGGTCCGGCGGCCGTACGAAAAGAAAGTTGGTCTGCGACGGCACCACCTGAAAGCCGAGCTCCCGATAGGCCGCCGCCAGCTGCTCCCGGGTCGCCCGGACCCGGGCCACGGTCGAGGCCAGATACTCCCGGTCCCGGAAGGCCGCCAGCCCCAGCGCCTGGGTCAGCGCATCCAGATTGTACGAATCTTTCAGCTTGAACAGCCCCTCGATCAGCCGGGCGTCGCCCACCGCGTAGCCGAGCCGCAGCCCGGCCAGCGCGTAGCTCTTGGAGAAGGTCCGCGAGACCAGCACGTTGTTCCGGCTCCGCGCCAGCTCCAGCGCGTTGTCGTCGGCGAAGTCGGCGTAGGCTTCGTCGATCAGCACCACCCCCGGAAAGTTCCGGCAGATCCGTTCGATCTGCTCCAGCGGAAAGGCGTTCCCGGTCGGCGCGTTGGGCCGGGCCAGAATCAGCAGATTGGCCCCCTCCAGAAAGCTCTCCAGATCCGGCGGCAGTTCAAAGGTCTCCGGCGTCAGCGGAATCCGGCGCACCGGTGCGCACTGCATCCGGGCCAGCACCGGGTAGAGCGAATAGGTCGGGTCCGGCGTGACGATGGCGTGCCAGGGGTCGGTGAAGGCCCGGGTGACCATGGTCAGAATGTCGTCCGAACCGTTGCCGGCGATCACCTGTTCCGGGATCACCCCGTGCAGTTCGGCGATCGCCGAGCGCAGCTCCGTCGCCAGCGGATCGGGGTAGCGCCGGAGCTGCTGCACCGGAAACTCCGCCAGCGCCGCCGCCACCCGGGGGGAGGGCGGATAGGGGTTCTCGTTGGTGTTGAGTTTGATCAGATGGGGCAGTTTCGGCTGTTCCCCGGGCGTGTAGCCCTCCAGCGCGTCGATTTCGGGCCGGAAGGGCGAACGGTACGCGCTCACGACTCCACCTCCCGCCGGATCGAACCGGCGCGGCCGTGGGCGGTCAACCCCTCCAGTTCGGCGAACTTCTCCACCGTCGGCAGTTCCCGGTACAGCGCCTCGGCGGTGTAGCGCACCACGCTCGAGCGCCGCAGAAAGGTCTCCAGCGAAATGCCGGAGAAGAAGCGGGCGCTCCCCGCCGTCGGCAGCACATGACTCGGCCCGGCGCAGAAATCCCCCACCGGTTCCGGGGTCCACGGCCCTTCAAAGATCGCCCCCGCCGCCGTCAGGCGCGGCGTAACCGCTTCCGGATTCGCCAGATGAAGTTCAAGATGTTCCGGCGCGTAGCCGTTGGCCACGGCGATGGCCTGTTCCAGATCCGCGACAATAATCAGGAAAACCCCGTGTTGCAGCACTCTTTCCACCGTTTCCAGGCGGGGCAGCAACCGCTTCTGACGCTCCAGTTCCGCGACCACCCGTTCCGGCAGCGTCGGATCGGTGGTCACCAGCACCGCCTGTTCGCGCCCCGAGCCGTGCTCCGCCTGACTCAGCAGATCGGCCGCGACCCAGCGCGGATCGGCGGTCTCGTCGGCCAGCACCAGAATTTCCGAGGGCCCCGCCACCATGTCGATGGCGACCGTGCCGTAGACCAGTTTCTTGGCCGCCGTGACGTAGGCGTTGCCGGGGCCGACGATCTTCTCCACCGGTTTCACGCTCTGCGTGCCGTAGGCCAGCGCCGCGATTCCGTACACGCCCCCCAGCCGGTAGACCTCGGTCGCTCCCGCCAGCTTCAGCGCCGCCAGAATGGCCGGATTGACTTTCCCGTCCGGCCCCGGCGGCGTTACCGCCACGATCTCGGGCACGCCCGCCACCGCCGCGATCGCCGCGGTGTGCAGCACCGTCGAAACCAGCGGCGCGGTGCCGCCGGGAATGTAGACGCCGACCCGGTGCAACGGGGAAAACTGTTCGCCGAGCACCACGCCGGGGCGCACTTCGGTGCGCCAGGGCTCGCGCCGCATCCGCCGCGCGAAGTCGGTGATCGCCGCCTTCGCCTGTTCCAGCGCAGCGCGGGTGGCGGGGTCGATTCCGGCCACTGCCGCCTGCAATTCAACATCGCTTACGCGCAAAGTTTCCCGGGTCAGTTCCGCCCGGTCGAACTGCCGGGCGCAGCGGATCAGCGCCTCGTCGCCGTCGCACCGGACCTGATTGAGAATCTCCCGGACCGGTTCCTCGAATTCGGGCGGATACCCGGGGCGCCGGTACAAGCTCTCCAGCTTCGCCTGAAAGGCCGCTTCCGGGTACTCCCGGTAATCAAGAATCGTCATAATTCCACCACCTGGTTGTCGATCAGCCGGGTGTTGCCGAAATAGGCGGCCAGCAACAGCAGCAGTTTCCGGGTCCCGGCGGTCGGCGGCTGCAACGTTTCGCTGTCCAGCCCCTCCACATAATCGACCCGGCCGCCGGCCTGTTCGATCTCATAGCGGATCGCCGCGAGCACGCCGTCGAGCGCCTCGAGCTTCCGTTCCCGCAGCGCCGCCTGCGCCGCCCAGAGCGAGCGCGAGAGCACCAGCGCCCGCTTTCGCTCCTCCTCCGAAAGGTAGCGGTTGCGGCTGGAGAGCGCCAGCCCGTCTCCGTCGCGCACCAGCGGCGCGACTTCGATCCGGATCGGGAAGTTGAGATCCCGCACCATTCGCCGGATCACCAGCGCCTGCTGGGCATCCTTCTGACCGAAGACCGCCACGTCGGGCTGGGTCAGGTTGAACAGCTTGGCCACCACCGTGGCCACGCCGCGGAAGTGCCCCGGGCGCCGGGCGCCGCAGAGGCCCTGCGACAACTGCTCCTCCACCACCCAGACGCTGTGGTCGGGGTAGTACATCGCCTCCGGCGTCGGCGCGAAGACGGCGGTGACGCCGTGTTCCGCGCAGAGCCGGCAGTCGCGCTCGAAATCGCGCGGATACTTCGCCAGGTCCTCGGTCGGTCCGAACTGGGTCGGATTGACGAAGATGCTGACGATCACCACATCGGCCAGTTCCCGCGCCCGCCGGACCAGCGAGAGATGGCCCTCGTGCAGATACCCCATGGTCGGGACCAGCCCGATCCGTTTGCCGCCGCGCTTCTGCTCCAGCGCGAACCCTTGAATGGCCGCGGCCGTTTTAAAGATTTCCATAACCTTGTCTGAAATCCCGAAAATCGCTTGATATGGTAATGGCTCCGGAGCTGCTCCGCCGCTCAGATTTCGGTCAGCCAGTGATGCTCGTCCGAAAGTTCTCCGAACTGGACTCCGAGCATCCGGTCGTGCAGTTTGCGCAGCACCGGCCCGATCTCCTCGCTGTAGGTGAAGACCTTGTCGCCGTAGAAGATCCGGTGGACCGGAGTCAGCACCACCGCGGTGCCGCAGGCGGCCACTTCGCCGAAGTCGGCCAGCTCCTCCACCCGGAGCGGACGGCGCTCCACTTCCAGCCCGAGGTCCTTAGCCAGCTGCATCAGCGACAGGTTGGTGATGCTCGGCAGCACCGAGGTCGATTCCGGCGTCAGATAGCGTTTCCCGTCCTTGGAAATGGCCAGGAAGTTGCTGGTTCCGAATTCGTCGATGAACCGGCGGCTGCCCGGATCCAGAAACAGCGCCACCTGGCAATGGTGTTCCTTGGCCACTTTGCTCGGGTAGAGGCTCGCGGCGTAGTTGCCCGCCGCCTTGATGTGCCCGGTCCCGCGCGGTGCCGCGCGGTCGTAGTCGGAGATCATGGCGTCGACCGGCTTGATCCCTCCCTTGTAGTAGGCGCCCACCGGCACCACCAGAAACACCAGCTGATACTCCTTGCTGGAGGCGATCCCGATCTGCGGTGTGGTGCCGAACATCACCGGCCGGATGTAGAGCGACCCGCCGGTGCCGTAGGGCGGCACATAGTCCTGATTCTCCCGGACCACGGTCTTGACCGCCTCCACAAAGTCGGCCACCGGAAACTCCGGCATCAGCAGGTGGCGGGCTGAGGAGTTGATCCGCTCGCCGTTCGCCTCCGGCCGGAAGATCCGGATTTTCCCGTCCCGGCAGCGGAAGGCTTTCAGCCCTTCAAAAATCGCCTGCCCGTAGTGCAGGCAGTTCGAGGCCACCGACAGCGTGACGTCGTAGGTCGTGAACAGTTGTCCCGGCTGCCACGCCCCGTCCCGGTAGGCGAAACGCAGGTTGGCGCGAGTGGGCTGGAATTCAAACCCCAGCTGATCCCATTTGAGATTCACTTCATTCATCTCATCAGTTCCTTATAAATATATAGATTGAATGTTGGGTAGGGCGGCATTCCGGCGCCGTCGCCATAAAATGATGCACTCATACTATAATCCGCCCCGCGGTCGAATGCAACCATGGAACCGGTTCTTTTTTCATCGGAGCGGTCAAAAAAAGCGGTGGATTTTGTGAAAAAACACTGGCAATTTCGGATTTCAAGTCTATGTTATGGAGTAAACACGGATGACACAACCAGAAATTTTTGAATTCGGAGGTGAATCGTATGTTGGTCAAGCGGGTGCTGGGGGGTGCTTTGGTCGCCGCGTCGCTGCTGCTGGCGGCGGGATGCAGTCTGTTTGATAACGGAGACCTGAAAGAAGATACCAGCCCGATCCCGGGTGCCTGGGACAATCCGACCGGCTTCGGCGGCAGCTCCGGTTTGGAGATCGAATCCTCCGGCGCCGTGGGCAACGGCAGCACCGAGTGGTCCTCCGGGGCCGGGCCGGAAACGACCATCCCCGCCTCCGCCGGCGAGTTGATCCCGGTTGATCCCGGCGTCAATTTGAATTTCCCCGTCATCTACTTCGCGTACGATACCGATGTGCTGGTCCCCAGCGAAACCTCCAAGCTGGACAAGGTCGCCAGCTACCTCGCGGATCAGCCGGCGCTCTATCTGATCATCGAGGGTCACTGCGACCAGCGGGGCACCGAGGAGTATAACCGCGCGCTCGGCGAACGCCGGGCCAACGCCATCCGCAGTTACCTCACCGAGGTTGGCGTCGCCGATTCCCGGATCCGGACCCTCAGCTTCGGCAAGGACAAGCCGGCGGTGGAAGGGTCGGGCGAAGAGGTCTGGAGTCAGAACCGCCGCGGGGTGCTGGTCCCGGCCCGCAAGGCGGGCGAATAAACCCCGGTCCCCGGGCTTTCGGAGCTGTTTCCGGACTTGTCCCCCCGTTCGCGTGGAGGACAAGTCCCGCAGTTTTTTTGAAGTGGTGTTTTTTATGAAGAATATGGAGTGATTCATGAGTAAGATTCGTGCCGATCATGTGTTCACCTCGGAGTCGGTCTCCGAGGGACATCCGGATAAGGTTTGCGACCAGATTTCCGACGCCGTTCTGGACGCCTGCCTGATGCAGGACCCCGAGTCCCGCGTCGCCTGCGAAACGCTGGCCACCACCAATCTGGTGGTCATCTCCGGCGAAATCACCACCCGCGCCAAACCCAACTGGCAGGAGGTGGCGCTCAACGTGATCCGCAAGATCGGGTACAACGATCCCGCCGTCGGGTTCTGCGCCGACGAGGCCAAGGTCATGATCTGCGTTCACCGCCAGTCCCCGGACATCTCGCAGGGTGTGACCGTGGGGCAGGGCAAGTTCACCGAGCAGGGCGCCGGCGATCAGGGTATGATGTTCGGCTTCGCCAGCAACGAAACCCCCGAGCTGATGCCCGCCACCATCCTCTACGCCCACCGGATCGTCGAGGAGCTGGCCCGCCGCCGTCACGAAAATCCTGAACAGTACGCCTATTTGCGCCCCGACGCCAAAAGTCAGGTCTCGATCCGTTATGTCGACGGCCGTCCGGTGGAGCTCGAAACCGTGGTGGTCTCCCATCAGCACACCCCCGAGATGAAGATCCAGGAGCTCGAAGCCCTGGTCCGCGAGGTGACCCGGCAGGTGATTCCCGCCGAACTCTTCCGCAAGGAGGTCAAGTACTTCGTCAATCCGACCGGCGCGTTTGAAGTGGGCGGCCCCCACGGCGACACCGGCCTGACCGGACGCAAGATCATCGTCGATACCTACGGCGGCGTCGGTTCCCACGGCGGCGGCGCCTTCTCGGGCAAGGATCCCTCCAAGGTCGACCGTTCCGCCGCCTACATGTGCCGCTACATCGCCAAGAACATCGTGGCCGCCGGACTCGCCGACAAGTGCGAACTCCAGGTCGCCTACGCCATCGGCGTGGCCGAGCCTCTGAGCATCAACGTCGATACCTACGGCACCGGCGCCCTCAAGGATGATGCGTTGCTGGTCAACGTGGTCCGTGAGGTCTTCAGCCTGAAACCCGCCGACATCATCGAAACGCTTCAGCTCAAATACCCCGGCCGCGGCTGGTGCTATCAGGACACCGCCGCCTACGGTCACTTCGGGCGTCCCCAGTTCCCCTGGGAACGGCTCGACCGGGTTGAGGCCCTGCGGCAGGCCGCCGCCAAGTACCGGCAATGAAATCCGCGATTTTAGGCGTGGGGTCGACCTTGGTCGACCTCCTCGCCCGGGTGGACGACTCCTTTTTGCAGACCATCGACGGCGAAAAGGGCGGTATGGTGATGGTCGATTCCCTCTGGCAGGAGCAGACCATCGCCCGCCTGCCGCAGCCCCCGGTCCGCGCCCCCGGCGGCGCCGCCGGCAATACCCTGTTCGCCCTGGCCCGGCTCGGAAATCCCTGCGCCATGCTCGGCAAAATCGGGAACGACGAGGCCGGAAATTTCTACCGCGACGCTCTTCGCGCCTGCGGCGCCAGTGACGCCTGTCTGGTGATCAGCGATCGGATTCCCACCGGGCGCTGTCTGGCGCTGGTCACCCCGGACTCCCAGCGGACCATGCGGACCGACCTCGGAGCCTCCGCCACCCTTTCGGCCGACGAGGCCGCCGCCGCCGACTTCTCCCCCTATCAACTGGTCTACGTCGAAGGCTATATCCTGTTTCTGGGCGAAGTTTTTGAGACGGTTCTGCGCCGCGCCCGCGAGTCCGGATGCAAAGTGGCGGTGGATCTGGCCAGCTTTGAAGTCGTCCGACTCTTCCGCGACCGGATCGAGCACGCCTTGCGCCATTACGTCGACCTGGTCTTCGCCAACGAGGACGAGGCCGCCGCCCTGTGGCCCGGAGCCCCCGAAGACGAATTGCTGCGCAATCTGGCCGATTGTTGCCCCGTTGCCGCCCTGAAGCTCGGAGCGCGCGGCGCCCGAGTCGCTGCCGGAACCGAGTCCGTCACCGTGACGGCCCGCCCGGTGACCGCCGTCGATACCACCGCGGCGGGCGATCTCTGGGCCGCCGGATTCCTGCATGCCTATCTGGCCGGAAAGCCGCTGGCCGCCTGCGCCGGATTCGCCGCCGCCGTGGCGGCCGAAGTCGTGCAGGTGATGGGATCCGTAATCCCCCCCGCGGGTTGGACCCGCCTTGAACAGGAATTTCAAAAATTGGAGCCATAATCATGACCGAATATCAAATCAAGGACATCACCCTGGCGGACTTCGGCCGCAAGGAACTCGAAATCGCCGAACACGAAATGCCCGGACTCATGGCCACCCGCGCCAAGTACGGCCCCGAACAGCCCCTGAAAGGCGTGAAAATTACCGGCAGTCTGCACATGACCGTCCAAACCGCGGTCCTGATCGAAACCCTCAAAGCCCTCGGCGCCGATGTGCGCTGGGCCTCCTGCAACATCTTTTCCACCCAGGACCACGCCGCCGCCGCCATCGCCCGCGCCGGAGTCCCCGTCTTCGCCTGGAAGGGCGAAACCCTCGAGGAATACTGGGAGTGCACCTACCGCGCCCTCACTTGGCCCGACGGCTCCGGCCCCGATCAGATCGTCGATGACGGCGGCGACGCCACCTTGCTCATTCACCGCGGCTGCGCCGCCGAAAAAAATCCCGCCATCCTCGACCAGCCGACCGATAACCACGAGCTTCAGGTCATCAACAACCTCCTGAAACGCATCCTGCGCGAAGATCCCGGTCACTGGACCCGCGTCGCCGCCAACGTCCGCGGCGTCTCCGAGGAAACCACTACCGGAGTCCATCGCCTCAACCAGATGTTTGAACGCGGCGAACTCCTCTTCCCCGCCGTCAACGTCAACGATTCCGTGACCAAAAGCAAGTTCGACAATATCTACGGCTGCCGCCACTCCCTTACCGACGGCATCAAACGCGCCCTCGATGTCATGCTCTCCGGGAAAACCGCCATGGTCTGCGGCTACGGCGACGTCGGCAAAGGCTGCGCCGAAGCCCTCCATAACGAGCGCGCCCGCGTCCTGGTCAGCGAAGTCGACCCCATCTGCGCCCTCCAGGCCTGCATGGCCGGATTCAAAGTCTGCACCGTCGAAGACGCTCTCCCCGAAGCCGATCTCTACGTCACCACCACCGGCAATTGCGACATCATCACCGCTGAACACATGGCCGCCATGAAAGATCAGGCCATCGTCTGCAATATCGGACACTTCGATAACGAAATCCAGGTGGCCCGCCTCGAAACCTGGCCCGGAATCAAAAAAGTCGAAATCAAAGGCAGCTTCTGCCCCGTCCATCGCTACACCTTTCCCGATGGACACTCCATCTACCTCCTCGCCGAAGGCCGCCTGGTCAACCTCGGCTGCGCCACCGGACACCCCTCCTTCGTCATGTCCAACAGCTTCGCCAACCAGACCCTCGCCCAGATCGACATCGCCCGGCACCCCGATCGCCCCGTCGGTGTCTATCTCCTGAGCAAAAAACTCGACGAAGAGGTCGCCCGTCTCCATCTCGATAAGCTGGGCGCCAAACTGACCCACCTCACCCAGAAACAGGCCGACTACATCGGCGTCCCCGTCGACGGCCCCTTCAAACCCGAAACCTACCGCTACTGACTTACTTTCTTTTCCCCGTGAAAAGAAAGTAAGCAAAGAAAAGCGAGGTACTTTGGAGGGGAGGGGAGAGGGAGAGTGGAGAGTACCGGAGTGGGATGGATCCCCGGCGTGGGATTCCCCCCTTTCCCCCGTGAAAAGAAAGTAAGCAAAGAAAAGCGAGGTACTTTGAGGAGAGGGGAATCTCGGAATGGGGGTGGATCCCCGGCGTGGGATCCCCCCTTTTCCCCGTGAAAAGAAAGTACGCGGAGTCCTTGGGCGAGGCGGATGCCTGATCGTCGGGTTCCCTCCCGCGAAAAGGAAGATTTTGTGAACCTGAGTCCATCTCCGTCGGTTCAATCCCGGTTTTTTTCCGGTAAGTTTTTCCGGATCTCCCTTTGAATATGAGGAAAAAACGCTATATTATAGGAAACGGAAGCGAGGAATGACCATGATCAGAGCGACAACCGCCCGGGAAAAGCAGTGGCGCGGCATGGCCGCGCTCGAGATCGATAACGAATTTTGCCGGGGACTGATCCTGCGCCACGGCGCCCAGGTGATCTCCTATTGCCCCGCCGACGCCTCCGATCTGCTCTGGCTGTCGAAAAAATGCGTCCTCGAACCCGGCCAGGCCATCCGCGGCGGCATCCCCGTCTGCTGGCCCTGGTTCGGCAAGGACGGAAACCCCATGCACGGCCTCGCCCGCCTGAACGACTGGGAGCTGGTCACCGCCGAAGACGCCCCCGACGGCAGTACCGAAGTGGAAATGGCCTTCGGCGGCGTTCCGGAACTCGACCTTACGCTGCGCGTGATCTTCGGCTCCTCACTTCGGCTCGACCTGACCACCGTCAACCGCTCCGGCAAGGAGGTCCGTCTGACTCAGGCTTTGCACAGCTACTTTGCCGTCTCCGACGTCGCCCGGATCCGGGTCGAGGGCCTGGAGCATTCCCCCTTCCTGAACGCCCTGACCGGCGCCCGCGAGTCCGAGGATCATTCGATCCGCTTTCAGGCCGAAACCGACCGGGTCTATGACGAGTCGGACGTGACCTGCCGGATCATCGACCCCGCCTGGCGCCGGAAAATCCAGGTGGCCAAAGCCGGTTCCAACTCCACCGTGGTCTGGAACCCCTGGATCGACAAGGCCCACCGCATGACCGACTTCGGTGATGACGAGTACCCCGAAATGGTGTGCGTCGAAACCGGCAACGTCGGACGCGACGCGGTGATCCTCGCCCCCGGTTCCGGACACACCCTGACCGCCGAAATCGCGCTGGTCTAGTTCACCACTCCGCGAGCCGGTAGGTGACCGCTTCCAGCAGGTGTTGCGCCCCGATCTGCGCGGCTCCTTCCAGATCGGCGATGGTCCGCGCCACCTTCAGAATCCGGTCGTAGGCGCGCGGACTCAGCTTCAGCGTGGTGATCGCCTGCCGCAGCAGCTGTTGCGACGCGCCGTCCAGCGGACAGTATTTTTGCAACTCCCGGCTGCTCATCTGCGCATTGCAGCGGGCTCCGCGCACTCCGAACCGCTCCTGCTGCCGCTGCCGGGCCGCGATCACCCGCTTGCGCAGCACCGCGCTCGATTCTCCGGTCGGCGCCGCCAGCAGCTCCTCCTGACTCAGCTGCCGGACTTCGATCTGCAGATCGATCCGGTCCAGCAGCGGGCCGGAAATCCTTTTCCGGTACCGCCGCTTCTCCTCCAGTTTGCAGGTGCAGCCCAATTCAAAGTCCCCGCGCCCGCAGGGGCAGGGGTTCATCGCCGCGCACAGCATGAACCGTGCCGGAAAGGTGCAGCTGCCCGAGGCCCGCGAGACGGTGATGCTCCCGGTCTCCAGCGGCTGCCGCAGCACCTCCAGCACATTGCGCTTGAATTCCGGCAATTCGTCCAGAAACAGCACTCCGTTGTGGGCCATGCTGATCTCCCCCGGCCGCGGATCCCGCCCCCCGCCGATCAGCCCCATGTCGCTGACCGTGTGATGCGGCGCCCGGAAGGGACGCCGGTTCAGCAGCGGCCTCCCGTCCGAAAGCAGCCCCAGCACGCTGTGAATGCGGCTGGTTTCCAGCGTCTCCTCCAGCGTCATCGGCGGCAGAATCCCCGGCAGCCGGGTCGCCAGCATGGATTTGCCCGTTCCCGGCGGCCCGATCATCAGCAGATTGTGTCCGCCCGCCGCGGCGATGGTCAGCGCCCGCTTGGCCTGAAGCTGACCTTTCACCTCCGCAAAATCCGGTTCGGAGGCTTCCACCCCCGCCAGAAAATCCTCCGGATCGCTGTGCACCGGCTCGGCGGGAGCCCCGTTCAGCAGCTCGACCGCCTGCCGCAGCGACGACACCGCGAACACCGGCAGATCCCGGGCCGCCAGCGCCGCTTCCGCCGCGTTTTCCACGGGCACCAGCAGCCGTTTGACCTCCGTCATGCCTGAAAAACAGGCGGCCGCGGGCAGCGCCCCCCGGACCGGGCGGATGGTTCCGTTCAGCGCCAGTTCCCCCAGCGCCGCGGTCCGCGCCAGTTCCGCCCGGTCGATTCCGCCGCTCGCCGCCAGCATGCCCAAGGCGATTGCCAGATCGAACGCCGCACCCTCTTTTTTGAGGTCGGCGGGTGCCAGATTGACGACTGTCACGCCGCCGGGATGGACAAAACCGCTGCTGTGCAGCGCCGATTTCACCCGGTCGCGGCTCTCCCGCACCGCCGCGTCGGGCAGCCCGACGATGGCGACCAGCGATTCCCCCTCCGTCCCTTTCCCGGAAACATTGACTTCAACCTCCACCGGAAAGGCGTCGATTCCGATTACGGCGATACAGTAGGTTTGCGCTAACATTCGGTTATTCTCCGGGTTGGGCCGCCTCCAGCGCGGCCGTCGGCTCGTAATAGCGATAACGTCCATCCGGACTGACTGCGATCAGCCGGTAGCAGGTCTCCAGCAGTTCGGCCGGGACCGGCTGACCCTGTTCCTGCACCGGCCCCACGATCAACGGCGCCGTTGACGCCCGCAGTTCGCGCCAGACCCGTTCCTGATCTTCGGGCAGCACCACCTCCGACTGGCAGAGATCACTGTCGGCTGCCGCCAGACCGGTTTCGGCATAAAGCAAGCCCTGATTCCGGCACCAGAGGTTGATGGCCCGTCCTCCCGCGCATTGGCGGACAAACTCCGCGTCGGCGTGGAAGGGGCCGACGCGGTGCGTGAAGTAACCTGCCGGCAGCGTGGTCGCCCGCCGCAGAATCACCGGAGTCCGGATCCCGAGCCCCAGCAGCGTGAAACCGAACAGCAGAAAGAAGGGAAAGAACAGCCCCAGCCAGAGCCACCGCGGCCGCCGGTGGCGTCCGTCGTGCAGACTCCGGTCCAGAAACCAGATCGCCAGAATCAGCGCCGGATACCCGGCCGAAGCGAGGTTCGCTTCGTGCGACCGGCCCAGGTAATAGCTGAACAGCCCCAGACCCATGATGCTCCACAGCACCGGGAAGCGCAGTGCGCCGCAGCAGATCGCCCGCGGCTGTTTCCAGGCCAGGTAAAGCCCCGTGGTCACCCCCGCCAGATAGAACAGCAGCACCGCTCCCCACGCCGCGGGCAAAGGCGGCAGCGGCAGCAGATTGAGTCCCTGTTCCACAAACAGCCGGGGCACCCGCAGCAGTGCGGCCGGATTGTACCACGCCCCGCAGCGCAGCGAGTGCAGTACATACCAGAGTCCCAGCAGTCCGCCGCCGGTCAGGACAAAGCGCCCGATTGCCGGCCCCAGCCCCCGGCCCCGCCGGGCGAAGAGCTCCAGCAGCAGCAGAAAGAGAAAGCCCCCCGCCACCGCCACGCCGCTTTCAAGGTTCCAGATCAACGCCAGGGCCGAAAGTGCCCCCGCGCCGCAGTAGAAGGCGTTGCGGTCGCGCCACGGCAGGAACAGATACGCTCCGGCCAGCGCCGGAAACAGCGAGCGGATCGGGTGGTATTGGTAGTAGGGGTCGAAGCCGAACATCGAGTAGATGGACCACCAGGCGCCGAAAAAGCAGAGTCCCAGGGCGAAGACCAGCGTCAGCAGTTTCCGGCGCACCGCCCGGTGCACGCTCCAGATCAGGAGTCCGAAGGTCAGCAAAAAGAGCAGTCCGAAGATCAGCGAAAGCGTGCGCACCGAGAGCCCGAAGAGCAGGAAGACCGGTGCGAGAAACTGGGGATAGAACCCGTACATGTGCGCGTCGCAGCGCCCGGCCACGGTCTGGGCCACGGCGTAGGCCACCGGCTCGAAGTGGTGGGTGTACAGCACATGCAGCAGCTCCACCGGGTAGAGCCGGGTGGTCAGCAGCGCCAGCAGCGCCAGCCCCCAGCCGAGCCCGAGCCACCACCAGCGCCCCCGGGTGGGTGGCACGAAGCGGAGTGCCAGCGCGGTCAGGGCGCCGAGTCCCGCCGCCGCCGGCCAGCTCCACGGCGCCGCCAGCAGCTGCTGCAGCGTAAATTCGAGAAACTCCTGATGATGGAACAGCATGACGAAGCCGAGGACCCCCAGCCCCAGCGCGCAGCCTCCGGCGAGCTCCAGTGGCCGGCGGACCGGGCGGCGGGTTCCGAGCAGGATTCCGAGCAGCGCCAGAACCGGCAGCAGCAACGTCGTCACCGCATAGGTCCCCTGTTCCGCCGGTTCCGGGCGCAGGACGGTCCCGGGGAAGAAACGCGCGGCGTCGATTTCGACGGTCTCCGGCAGCAGCCAACAGCACAGCGCCGCCGATCCGGCAGTCAGCAGCGCGGTCCAGCACACCGCCGCCAGCAGGGGGGCTGATTTCGTCGGGCGCTTCACAGGAAGGCCTCCGGGTGAAGCGGCAGCACGCCCTCGCGGCCGCGGCAGTCCCGGACCGGTCGCACCGCGGATTCGGGGATTCCCCAGAGTGCGAGCTCGCGGCGAAGTTCCGGCCCGAGTTCCGGCAGTGCCGTCCAGGGTTCGCGGTAGAGTTTGCCCGCCTTCGGCTCCAGCGCGGCGATCCGGGGGTGCGGCAGCTGCATCAGGTCCAGCCGGAATCCGGCCAGCGCCAGTTGTTCGAGCGCCTCCGGCGTGCCGGTCTGGAGCTCCAGTTGCGTCCGGGCTTCCGGTGTGGTCCGGAGTGCGCGGTCGAGATCCCGGAAGCAGCGGACCCCGTCGCCTTCCGCGACGTATTTTTCGTAGCCCTGGAGGAACTGGCGTCGTCGTCGCGGCCACTCGGCGGCGGCGCGGGCCCGGACTTCCGCGTAGAGTGCGTCAAACTCCGCCGGGGGCAGGCCGCAGTCAGCGGTGAAGGTACGGAAGCGTTCCATGCCCAGAAGTTCGCGCAGATCGAACAGTCCCCGGCACATGGTTCTCCTCCGGGCGGCCGTCGGGTGCCGGCGGCGCACGCCGGCGAGATCGACCAGGGCGAAGTGGCCGCTCTCCGGCTGATAGAGCAGGTTGCCCAGATGCAGATCGGGGTGGAAGAAGCCGGAATCCAGAAAGTTCCGCCAGCATGCGGCCAGTCCGGGCAGGAACTCCGGCGCGGCGTCGGTGTTCCGCCAGAGGTGCTGCACCGCGTAGTCGAGCGCCGGAACCGACTCCGGAAACGCCCGGGTGATCAGCAGATTGTTGCCGCCCGCGCAACCGAATCCGAGGTGTTCGACCACCGGAATCCCCGCCGCCGCCAGCTGCTGCGCGGTGCGGAATTCGGCGCGGGCCTTGGGCGCGAGCGCTTCGCGCAGGGTGGACCAGAGCCGGTTGGGTACCGTGATCTTCAGATAGTATCCGTTCCGGCGGAAGACGGCGCGGACCGCGTTGCGTTTGACCGGAACGGTGTCGGCCGTCAGCTCCTCCGGGTGTCGCCCGAGGTCGAGAAACGGCTGCTCGTCGAGCAGTTGCCAGAGCCAGACACCGGAGCGGATGCGGATCACTTACCCCTCCTTTTGCGGGATCCGGGCCAGCAGAAAATCGGTCCCGCCGAAGCGGCGCACCGTGCTTTCGGCCAGGCCGGTGGCGGCGGTCAGAAACTCTCCCGCCGCGCCTGGTCCGTCCGGAAGTTCCCAGATCAGCAGCGCCCCCGCCGCCCGCAGCGGAAACAGCGGTTCCGCCAGCAGCTGCCGGAAGGCCGCCGCCGATTCGGCATAGGGCGGATCGGCAAAGATCAGATCCAGCGGCTGAGGCCAGAACCGGCAGGCCAGCGCGTCGCCGCGGAGCGCCCGCAGCGTGCCGGGGATGCCGGAACGCCGGACCTTCTCCTGATTGGCTTCGAGCACCCGGAAGTGGCCGGGGTCGCGTTCGATGGCGGTGACCGTCAGGGCGCCGCGGCTGGCCGCCTCGAGTCCCAGCGCGCCGGAGCCCGCGAAGAGATCCAGCACCCGCAGTCCGTCGCAGGGGCCGAGGCTGCTGAACAACGCCTCGCGCGCCCGGTCGGCGGTGGGGCGGACTCCCAGTCCGGGCGGAACTTCAAGCTGAAGGCGGCGGGCACTGCCGGCGATGATCCGCATGGCGACCTATTCCCACTCGATGGTCCCGGGCGGCTTGCTGGTGATGTCGTAGACCACCCGGTTGACGCCCGCTACTTCGTTGATGATCCGGCTGGAGATCACGGCAAGCAGTTCATAGGGGAGTTTGACCCAGTCGGCGGTCATGCCGTCGCAGCTTTCGACCGAACGCAGCACGATCACATAGTCGTAGGTGCGCTCGTCGCCCATCACGCCGACGCTGCGCAGCGGCAGAAAGACCGCAAAGGTCTGCCAGGTCTTGTAGTAGAGTCCGGCCTTCTTGATCTCGTCGACCACGATCTCGTCGGCGTCGCGCAAAATCCGCAGCGTCTCCTCGCTCACCGCGCCGAGGTGGCGCACCGCCAGACCCGGCCCCGGGAAGGGTTGACGCATCACCACGTCCTCCGGCAGCCCGAGCTGGCGCCCGACTTCGCGGACCTCGTCCTTGAACAGTCGCGACAGCGGTTCCAGCAGCTTGAACCGGAGATCCTTCGGCAGTCCGCCGACGTTGTGGTGACTTTTGATCAGCGCCGCCGGATTGCCGTCGATCGGGACCGATTCAATGACGTCCGGATAGGTCGTCCCCTGCGCCAGAAACTCCGCGTCGGCGAGGTTCCGGGCTTCGTCGCTGAACACCTCCACGAATTCGCGGCCGATAATCTTGCGCTTCCGCTCCGGCTCCTCCACCCCCCGCAGCCGCGAGAGGAACCGCTCCGTGGCGTCGACGTAGACCAGCTTCATTTGGAAGTTGTCGCCGAACAACTTGCGAACCCGCTCCGCCTCGTTCTTCCGCAGCAGCCCGTTGTTGACGAAAATGCAGGTCAGCTGGTCACCGATCGCCCGGTGGATCAAGGCCGCCGCCACCGAGGAGTCCACGCCGCCGGAGAGTCCGAGAATCACCTTCCGGTCGCCGACCTGTTCCCGGATCTCCCGGATGGAACTTTCGATGAAGGCCTCCATGGTCCAGTCGCCGCGGCAGCCGCAGATCCGGTGACAGAAGTTCCGGATCAACTCCGCGCCGCGGGGCGTGTGCGCCACCTCCGGATGGAACTGGATGCCGAACAGTCTGCGCTCGGGAAACTCCACCGCGCAATATTCGGTGTTGCCGCTCGAGGCCAGCAGTTTCGCCGCGCCCGGCGGCAGCGCCGCCACCTTGTCGCCGTGGGACATCCAGACCTGGAGACGCTCCGGCAGGCCGGCGAACAGCTCGCCCGGTTCCCGGACCACCAGTTCCGCCTTGCCGTACTCCCGGGCCGCGCCGCGCTCCACCCGGCCGCCGAGGGTCTGGATCATCAGCTGCAGCCCGTAGCAGATCCCGAGCACCGGGATCCCGAGTTCAAAGATCGCCGGGTCGCAGCGCGGCGCGTTTTCGGCGTAGACGCTGGCCGGACCGCCGGACAGGATGATGCCCCGCGGTTTTTCCGCCAGAATCGCGGCAACCGGGGTGCGATAGGGCAGGATTTTGCTGTAGACGTGGCATTCGCGGATGCGCCGTGCGATCAACTGGCTGTACTGCGAACCGAAATCCAGAACGATGATGTTTTCCGGCATGGGACCTCTTGGCTGCTTCGGTTGTTTTCTATGGCAATAAGATAGCACATTTTTCCAAATTTGAAAATCCGGAACCTTGTTAAAAGCGAAAAAAGGAGTACTTTACCGGGAAACATCCGGGAGTGACCATGCAAGTCAACGACTATCTGTATTGCTGTAAGCTGTGTGACGGTTCGGGTAATTTCGAGCCTCTGGCCGAGTGGCTGGAGGCGCTGGAGCTGAACTTCAGCAGCTGGGAAAACCGGGAGACCGGCGAAATCTATCACACCGTCTACGCCGAGACGCCGGAGCAGGGACACGCCAATTTCGAGCGGCTGTCCGCCCTGTTGCCGGAGTGGGAGGCCTGCGGCTTCCGGGTCGCCCCCCCGGAGGAGTTCACCCTGAAAAAGGAGGATTGGGCGGAGGTCTGGAAAAAGTACTTCAAGGTCCTGCCGATCACCGGGCGGCTGGTGGTCAAGCCGAGCTGGCTGAGCTGCGAACCCCGGCCCGGACAGGTGATTCTGGAGCTCGACCCCGGGATGAGCTTCGGCACCGGCCAGCACGCCACCACCGCCTTCTGCCTGGAGGTGATCGACCAGTTCGCCGGAGCCCCGGGGGTGACCCGGCTGCTCGACGCCGGTTGCGGCTCCGGCATTCTGGCCATCGCCGGCGCCCTGCTCGGCTACCGCGAAATCGACGCCTTCGACTTCGACCCCGACGCGGTGATGGTGGCCCGCGAAACCGCCGGAAAGTATCGGGTGGCCGACAAAATCCGGATCTTCGAGGCCGACGCCGCCACCTGGCGGGCCGAGCGCCCCTACGATCTGGCCGCGGTCAACATTCTGGGCCATCTGCTGATCAAGTTCCGGCACAACATCGCCCGCTGGGTCCGCCCCGGCGGCCATCTGGCGCTGGCCGGAATCCTCAACGGGGAGTTCGACGCCGTGGCGGCCGCGTTCGGCGAGCTCGGTTTCGAGGAGCTCGCCCGCAAGTCGCGCCGGGAGTGGACCGGCGGACTGTTCCGCAAAGGCGCCGCCGATTGAGCCGGCGCCCGGCTCAGTTCACCCGCCGCAGTTCCAGCCGATGGGTCTGCGGCTGATTCATCTGATAGAGCTTGTCGGTCAGCTGGTCGAATTCCGCCCGCCAGGCGGCGATCGCCTCGGGCTTGCCCAGCTCGTAGAACGACTTCATCAGCCCCTCGTCCCGGACCGGACCGCGCCGGAACAGCTCGTCCAGCGCCGCGAAATCGTCCTCGGGCAGCGGTTTCCCTTGGCGCGCCGCCAGCTTCCGCTGCTGATCGATCCGCGCCCGCGCGTCCACATAGAGCCGCCCGGTATCCAGCTGCCGCGAGATCCGGTGTCCGTTCAGCGCGATCACCTCCTGCGCCTGCTTCCGGTCGGGCAGCCCGGGGTACTGCACCAGATCGACGCCGGCGGCCAGTTGTTCGGCGGTGGTCGAGCCGAGTTTGCCGCCATCCACCCACAGCTCGTAGTTCCCGGTCTTCAGCCCGGAGACGGCCAGCACCAGTTCCCCGCGGAAGTCGCTGTCGAAGCCGCTCAGCAGCTGCGGCGCGTTCTTCACCTTGTCCTCCAGAATCAGCGGCAGCGCCTCGCCCCGGTAGCGCAGCGTCACGGCGTCGGGGGTGGCCTTCACCTCGCTCAGCGCGCACTCTTGGCTCCCGGCCTCGCCGGTGGCGACATTCACCGTGATGCGGCCCCGGTACGGGGTCACCCTCTGCGCCGCCAGAAAGGTGCGCGCCAGCATCACATGCGTGTCCTCGCCCGGGTGACAGCGGTCGGGAACCAGACTGAAGGCCGGATCATTCTTCAACTGAAAATGGGTGTAGGCCAGCAGCACGCTCCGCCAGTCGATGAAGGGCAGGTGATGCGCGGCGGCCGCCTCCTTCTCCAGCCCGGCGTAGATGCCGAGTTCGTCGTCGCGGCCGATCATCGGCTTCTGGTGATAGAGCGCATCCCGTTCCGAGTACTGATCCCAGAAGGTCGGCGAGACGATTACCAGCTGCCGGAGTCCGGGCAGGGCCAGCATGCGCCGGAGCAGTTGATCCAGCGCGACTTTGAAGGCCTCGCGCCGCTCCAGCAGCAGGGCCTGTTTCTCCTCGGGGGTGCCCCGGTAGTCCGGCAGGAAGTGGTGGAACCCGGTGTCGTTCATCCCCATCATCAGCGAGATGTAGGTCGGATTCCAGCACGCCACATCAAAGGCAAACCGCGCAGCCAGCGACTCCACGGTGGAGCCGGAGATGCCGCCGTTGAAGAAGTGGATCTTCCGTTCCGGATAGCGGGTCAGATAGAAGTTTTCGATGTACCGGAAGTAGCACCAGTGCCAGCGGGTGATGCTGTCCCCGGCCCAGAGCACCCGGTCGCCGTTCTGAAACTGCGGCGCGCTGCCGATCTGGAGTTTCCGACCGTCCGGCGCGGTCCATTCGGCGGCGCTCAGGGCGGTCAGCGTCATCAGCGCCGCGCCCAGCAGCGCCAGACCCCGGCACCGGGGGCGGAGAGGACGCGGCGGCAACTGCGGAAAGTGCTCCCGACGGGAGAGTTGGAACGGACGACAAGGCAAGTTCATCATTTTCCCTCCTCTGCAGGTTGTCGTTTCTTCCTTAATGTAGCTACCGTATCGCGCGAATGCAAGCGGTTTGAGCAGGGAACGGAAAAAAAGTAAAAAAACACAAGATATTGTGGTCTTTTTGGCTTGCATTATCAATATTGTGTGGTATCCTAATTAGGACAAGACCAAGTTTGAACCGAGTTTTAACCTAAACACAGGGGGCAGAAGAGGAAAATGTCGCAGCAGGAGTGTGCCATACTGAAAATCCGCAAGCGGGACGGCCGGGTGGTTGACTTTGATCCGGAGCGGATCGCCATTGCCGCCGGCAAGGCGCTCAAAGCCGCCGGAACCGGCAATGACAAAGTGGCGCGGCACATCGCTGCCGACGTGGTGGCCGAACTGGTGGAAAAAGGGTACAACGGCGCCGAACAGATTCCGGACATCGAGCTGGTGCAGGATCTGGTGGAGCATTCGTTCATCAAGCGCGGATTGTCCAAGGCGGCCAAGCTCTTCATCCTCTACCGGCAGCAGCACGAGAAGATCCGGGACGCCCGGCGGCTGCTGATGGACGTTCAGGACCTGGTCTCCAGCTACATCGGGCAGGAGGACTGGCGGGTCAACGAGAACTCCAACGCCGGATACTCCTACGCGAGTCTGCTCAACCACGTCTCCGGCGCGGTGATCGCCAACTACACGCTGGCCAACATCTATCCGAAGGAGATCGCCGAGGCGCACTCCAGCGGCGACTTCCATCTGCACGACCTCTCCTGCGGCATTGTCGGGTACTGCGCCGGGTGGAGCCTGCGCGACCTGCTCGAGCGCGGCTTCCAGGGCCGCGGCGGCCGGGCCAGCGCGGCGCCGGCCCGCCACTTCGACACCGCGACCGGGCAGATCGTCAACTTCCTCTCGACGCTGCAGACCGAGTGGGCGGGCGCGCAGGCCTTCAACTCCTTCGATACGCTCCTGGCGCCCTTTGTCCGGCGGGACAAGCTGACCTATCCGCAGCTCAAGCAGAACATTCAGCAGTTCGTGTTCGGGCTCAACATCGCCAGCCGCTGGGGCCAGACGCCGTTCACCAACCTCACCTTCGACTGGGTGGTGCCGGAGGATCTGCGCGATCATCCGGTGATCATCGGCGGCCAGCCGCAGTCGGAGACCTACGGCGAGTTCCAGCCCGAGATGGATCTGATCAACCGCGCCTTCCTGGAGGTGATGTCCGAGGGCGATCGCGACGGCCGGATCTTCACCTTCCCGATCCCGACCTACAACGTGACCCGGGATTTCAACTGGGACAGCGACAACGCCCGGCTGTTGTTCGAGGTGACCGGCAAGTACGGTCTGCCCTACTTCCAGAACTTCATCAACAGCGACCTCAATCCCGGCGACGTGCGCAGCATGTGCTGCCGGCTGCAGATGGATATGCGCGAGCTGCGCAACAAGACCGGCGGCCTGTTCGGCGCCGGTGAGCAGACCGGGTCGATCGGCGTGGTCACCATCAACATGCCGCGCCTGGGGTACCTCTCCAAGGACGAGAAGGAGTTCTTCGCCCGGCTGGACAACCTGATGAACCTGGCCGGCGAGTCGCTGGAGATCAAGCGCAAGGTCGTGCAGAAGCATCTGGACGGGGATCTGCTGCCCTACACCAAGACCTATCTGCCGAGTCTGGAGCATCACTTCAGCACCATCGGACTGGTGGGGATGAACGAGGCCTGTTTGAACTTCCTCGGCTGCTCCATCTGCGACCGTGAGGGCATGGACTTCGCGCTCCGGGTGCTGGCCTTCATGAAGAAGAAGATCCGCGAGCTGCAGGAGGCCACCGGGCATATCTACAACCTGGAGGCGACCCCGGCCGAGGGCACCAGTTTCCGGCTGGCCCGGCTCGACCGCAAACGCTTCCCGGAGATCATCTGCGCGGGCGACGCCAATCCCTACTACACCAACTCCACGCAGTTGCCGGTGGGGTACACCAGCGACCTGTTCGAGGCGCTCGATTTGCAGGAACCGCTGCAGAAGGAGTACACCGGCGGCACCGTCTTCCACGCCTTCATCGGGGAGCGGATCGACGATCCGGCGCTGGTGGCCTCGCTGGTCCGCAAGATGGCGACCAACTACCGGATCCCGTACTTTACGCTGACCCCCTCGTTCAGCATCTGCCCGGTTCACGGGTATGTGCCGGGGGAACATACGGAGTGCCCGCTGGAGGCGGGGGCCCCGAGAAATTGAGTGGCGTATCCCGGCGTCGGGCCGGAATCAAATCATAACCATGAACAGCAAAGGAGAAAACATCATGGCTCAGTGCGGAGAGAAAACCGAAGTTTATTCGCGGGTGTGCGGCTACTTCCGTCCGGTTTCCAACTGGAACAAGGGGAAGAAAGAGGAGTTCAAGGATCGCAAGACCTTCGTCGTCCCCGGCTGCGCGACGGCGCAGAGCAAGTAACCCTCGCGGTTCGGTTTGACCGGAGAGGGCCTTCGGCGGTCTGCGGCTGCCGGAGGCCCGGTTTTTCGGGAGGAAACCATGGAGATCAGGGGTTTTTACAAATTCAGTCTGGTGGACTATCCGGGCAAAATCGCCGCGGTGCTGTTCACCGGAGCCTGCAATCTGCGCTGCTCGTTCTGTCACAACGCCTGTCTGGTGCTGGATCCGGAGAGTCAGCCGCGGTTGCTGGAGCGGGAGATCTTCAACTACCTGCAGAAGCGCCGGGGCCTGCTGGAGGGGCTGGTGATCTCCGGCGGCGAGCCGATGCTGCAGCCCGATCTGGCGGAGTTCATCCACCGGGTGCATGAACTGGGATTCCGGGTGAAGCTCGACACCAACGGCACCTATCCCGAACGGCTGGAGGCGCTGCTGGCCGGCGAGGGAGTGGAGGCGCTGGGCATCGATTACAAGGCCTCCGCCGCGGCCTATCCGGCGGTGACCAACGTCCCGGCCGCCGATCTGGCCGAAAAGGTGCAGCGCTCGCTGCGCCTGGCCCTGAGCCGCCCGGAAATCGAACTGGATGTCCGGACGACGGTGCATCAGTTTCTGCAGCCGCCGGAGATGCTCGAGACCATGGCCCGCGAGCTGGCCGACTGCGGAGTCCGGCTCTGGACGCTGCAGCAGTTCAATCCGGTGGAGATCATGGATGACGACCTGCGGCCGCGGCCGACCTACACCGATCTGGAACTGGGCAAACTGGCCCGGGAGCTGGCGCCGGTGCTGGGGGGAACGGTGCGGGTGCGCGGACTTTCCGGGCGGATTTTGTAGGGGAGGGTGCCAAGCTGAAACGGATCGCCTTTCAACGCTGGTGTTTCTGGGGGATCCTGTTGCTCGGGGCCGGGTTGCGGCTCTGGCACCTGGGGTATCCCCTGGAGTACGATGAGATCTGGACCTACGAGCAGTACGCCTCCGGATCGGTGGTCGAGATCTTCACCCGGCTGGAGACCCCCAACAACCACCCCTTGAATTCGTTGATCGTCAAGCTCATGACCTCGGTCGCCGGGCCGCAGCCGATCTCCATGCGCATGCCGGCGGCGCTGGCCGGAATCCTCACGCTGCCGCTGCTGGGCTGGATCGCGCTGCGGCTGACCCGGCGCCGGAGCGTCGCCTTGTGGAGCATGTTCTTTCTGGCCTGGTCCGCCCCGGCCGCCCAGTATGCGCAGTGCGCCCGGGGGTACGAGTATCAACTGCTGCTGTTGCTGGGCGTGGTCGGCGCCCAGCTGATGTTCAACCGGGGGCGGCGCTGGAGTTTGTGGGCGATTCCGCTGCTGGGGGCGCTCTCCATCCTGACTCTGCCGACCTCGGTGCTGTTTCTGCTGGTTCCCGCCTTCTGCCACTGGTGGCCCCGGCGGCGGAACCGGGCGTTGTTCCTCTCTTACGCCGTGCTGGGCGTCTTTGCGCTCCTCTATTTTTCCTGCAACTATACGCAGTTCCGGGCCGGACAGACGGCGTTCGGCGAGGCGATCGAAACTCCGGTGCAGTTCGGCGCGTTCGTCTGGCGGACGCTCTCGGGCGTGACCTGGTGGCCGCTGCTGCTGCTGGCGTTGCCCGGACTGGGTGCGCTGCGCGCCAAGCGCGGCTGGTGCGTGCTGCTGACCATTCTCCTGCCGCTGGCGCTGGCGCTGCTCAGCCGCGCCGGCGGCACCCGGGTCTATCTGCCGCTGGTCGCGCCGCTGGCACTGGGCGCGGGGGCTGCAGCCGCCTGGCTGGGCCGGCGGCCCCGGCTCCGGCTGCTGACCGTGGTGCCGTTGGCGCTGGGGGGGGTGGGCTACGTGGCACTGCTGCCGGAGTGGAGCACCGTGCACTGGGGACGGTGTTTTGAGGCGGCCCGGCGGCTGCCGCCGACGACGCTGGTGATCTACACCGGCAATGAGACGCTGCCGATGGCCTGGAACAATCCGGAACTTGGGGAAGACACCTGGGCGCGGATCTCCTGCGCGGCGCCGGGTGAGCGGAGTCTGGTGCAGGGAGGCGGCGCGGCCGGGGTGAACGGCGTGGATCAGAACGGGAACGAGGTGGTGCTGAAAGTTCCCGGCGCCGAGCAGGCGCAGCAACTGTGGCTGGACCGGATGCCCGCGCGGCGCTACCGACTGCTGCCGCTGCGCGACACCCCGGAGCCGGGGCAGGTGGTGCTCTATGTGCAGGCGCCGGAGCCGATCGAATCGGCGACGCTGCGGGTGGAGCCGCTGCGCCGGAAGCCGGATTGGCTGCAGCTGAACTTCTGGTTCAATCAGGAGCGGCGGATCGGGCCGCGGGTGGAGCGTTATTTTCTGCTGGCCACGACGGTGGGGGCGGAGGAAGCGGAGCTCTGGCCGGAGCTGCTGCGACGGGCTCCGGGAAAATTCTATCGGGTGGTGCCGTAATCCGGAGCGCCCAGGTCGATCAGCAGCGGGGTATCGGTGCGGCGGCGCAATTCGTCATAGACGAAGCGCTTGAGCCGCCCGGAAAGCTCGGTCAGCAGCGCCGGGCGGATCGCCGGCTCCGCCTGATTGACCCGGGTCAGCAGTTCGCGGATGCGCGAATCCTGAACCTCCTGCGGCTGTTCGGCGAAGCGGGCGAGCAGCTGGGCCGCGCACTCGGTCTGAAGTTCCGAAAGCCATCCCCGGAGCTGCTCCAGCCGAATCTCAATCTGGCTGGCCAGCCAGTTCTGCAACTCCGGCGGCAATTCCGATTCGCGCAGGGTGGCGGCGGCGAGGGTCTCCTCGTGCCACGCCTGCCGGAGGGACTCCAGGTTGCCGAAATCGCTGAAGGCGGCGGCTCCGCCCTCGGCGAAGGCCTGCTGCAGCGTCGGTTGATCGCTGAACTTTCCGTCCCGGAAGAACGGCCGGTCGATCAGCCGCCATTTTCCGTCCTGATCGAGGTCGAAAAATCGGTTCAACCGGTAGCGGAGGGCATAGCTTTGCTCGACTTTCTCCAGCGCGTCGAACAGTCGCTGCTGCCGGGAGTCGTTCAGCTCCTGCCGCAGCGTTTCGGTGGCCGCCAGCTTCGGGCGCATGTCCAGGGTGAACAGGAAAAAGGCGATCATGAAGATCATCATCACCGCCAGCGAGAGTTGCAGCAGGACGGAGAAGAGCTCGTCGGTCTCCGCCTCGTCCTCCGACCGGGCGTTCAGCAGCGCCAGCAGCCGGGCGCGCAACTGGGGGGAGATCCGCTGCTTCATCCGCGATCCAGCAGTCGGCGCAGCTGCTCCCGGACGGCGCGCAGTTCGGCCAGTTCGGACTCCGCCGCGGCCAGTTTTCCGGCGAGATCATCTCCCCGTTGCCGCAACTCCCGGTTTTCCACGGTCAGCTGCTGCTGGCGGCTCCCCAGTTCCCGGACCAGCGAGCCGAGTTCGCGTTGCAGCTCCAGCTGCTGGTGCTGCAACTCCTGCTGAGTCAGCCGGGCGGTGGCGACCGCCTGCACTTCGGCGGTCAGTTCGGACGCGAGTTCGGAGACGGTCTGCTGCAACGGTTTGAGTTCGCGGCCCAGCCGGGAAAGCTGGCCACGGGTCGCATGCAGCATGCGGGCGGTCTGCACCGCGGCCGCGGCGAACTCATCGATCACCCCGTCCAGCGAATCGGGGGCGACTCCGGTAAGTTCCCGGTGGAAGTGTTCCAGCAGCGGAGTCACCATCAGCGGCAGCACCACCATCACCCAGCCCACCGCCACCAGCGTGGAGAACATGGCCGTATGCAGACAGTGCATCAGGTTGGTCAGATCCACCTGCTCCGGCGGGTAGAAGCCGATCATGATGATGCCCCAGACCGTGCCCAGCAGCCCCAGGGCCACGTTGAGCCGTCCGTAGTGGTGGAAGAACGGCCATTCGGCCATCGGCCGGAGCTTCCGGTTGATCAGCTGAAGCAGGCCGCCGGAGATCAGCACCAGCCCGAGGAAGGGGACCAGCGTGGTCACCGTCGAAAGATCGACATTGGCCCAGTCCAAGCCCGGCCAGATGCCGGTCGCGCGACCCGCCGCGACCCAGTCGCCCCGGGCCAGCTCCCGGTAGAAGCGTCCGGCCCAGACCAGATTGTTCAGCCACAACGCGCCGGAGTACAGGCTCCCGGCCAGGGCGAGGGCCAGCAGCAGCCAGAGCTGCAGGCGATTCAGCGCGGTCCGAGTCGTCATTTGGCGGCCGGCGGTTTGAGCAGAATCACCGATTCGCTCAGTTCAAATTCCGTCTGCTGCAGCGCTTCGGGAGAGAGCTCGGGGAGCACCTTCAGCGGGAAGTTGGCGTCGATCAAAATGGAGAGTCCGTTGTCCGGCAGTTTCTCCCAGCGGATCCGGAGTCTTCCGTTCACTGTCGGCAGCGTCACATCGACCCAGTCGGTGAGTTGCGACGCCGGGTGCAGGTAGATCGCGCTGAATCCGGGCTCGGCCGGTCGAATTCCGGCGACTTCGCGCAACAGGACCGGGTTCGGGGCGTACAGCAGCCCGTTGTTGAAGCGGATCGATGCCGGATCCCGACGATCGCCCCCGAAACTCCAGGCCGCCGGTTCGGGACAGCGATGGCGCCGCCAGTAGTCGATGAAGTAGCGGAAGGCCCAGTCGGAAAGCTCCAGCGAAAACAACAGCTCCATGAACAGGAAGTTGAAGTACGGCGTCTGGGCTTCGGCGTAGCGGTCGAAGGGCGGATCGAAGTTGAAGTAGCTGAAGAAGAAGTGTTCAAAATTCTCCAGCGGCATGACTCCGCCCAGCAGCGCCGTCAGATTGGCGAACAGCCGGGCGCCGGACTGTCCGTTCCGGCTGGCATCCCGGGCATTTTCGGTAAAGAGCCCGGCGTCGGCGTCAAAGTGATTCTCCCGCAGCGCGGCGACGATCCGTTTCATCTGCTTGCGGCAGCGGACCGCGGTCCCCTTGTTGTTCAACAGGTCGTAGATGTCGGCCGAGGAGAGCAGAAAGCGGCAGAGCAGGGCGTTCAAATAGGTCGGCTCTCCGGCAGCTTGCTGGGCGCTCAACCGGCCGCGCCGGGCCGCCCGGCGGTCCAGCTGATGCAGCAGTCCGGTCTCCGGGTCCTGCAGCGCCTCGAAGAACTCCAGCGCCATATCCAGATGCGGCCGCAGCTCCGCGAGTTCCCGGCGGTCGCCGCTGTACCGGTAGTTGAACAGCATCCAAGCCGGAAGGAAGAAGAGCTGATGCAGTTGCGAAGAGTGGCGCCCGTCCAGCGAAAGCGGCGGAATATCCCCGTTCTCATACTGGGCGGCGACGAATTGCCGCAACCGGGCGGCGGAGTAGTGATAATCTCCGTAGAGCGTCACCACGTTCATGGCGTCGAGA
Source organism: uncultured bacterium (assembly GCA_949297015.1). GTDB lineage: Bacteria > Verrucomicrobiota > Lentisphaeria > Victivallales > Victivallaceae > CASFRF01. The sequence goes on along the minus strand of CASFRF010000041.1, from coordinate 18,689 downwards.
TAGGCATCGAGCAGATACTGGTCGTGCTCCTCGTCGGCCATCGGCGGCGGAATGAACCCGGTGCTGCGCCGGATTCCGGAGGCTCCGACCCGCCACAGTTCGTTGAGCTCGGCGCTGGCGGAGGAAAAGAACGTCTGTGCCGGGTAGGGCCGGCTCAGTTCGTCGAAGGCGGCCAGCTGCACGCTGACTCCGTGACGGGCCCGGCGGACTGTGATCAGCAGATACTCCGCCGGATCCGGGATGAAGTTCAAAAAGAGGTTGAGTCCCTCGCGACAGACCAGTGTGTGGGTGGAACGCCGTTCCCGGCCCGCGGTGGTGAAGCCGCTCTTCTCCCGGCGGAACCCAAGGGTGAAATCGACCACATCGCCGGCGTCGGCCATAAGCTCCACCCGGGCATAGCCGTACCGGAGCGTGTCGAGTCGGAACACTTCGTACTCTCCGGTGGCCAGGGTTTGGGCTTTCCGCTCCCCGGCGGCGGGTTGAAATTGCGAAAAACGCAACAGCGCTTCGGGATCGGTCAGTCGATCCAGCTGGGGAATGAAGGTTTGACTGTGGAGTCGCTCGAATTTCAGCGACGGCGTGGCGTCACTCATCGGCAGCCGGAGCGGACCGGCCAGATTCCAAGCCGGAAGCGCTTCAGCCAGCGTATCCTGATAAATCCGCAAATCGTGACCGGTCAGTTCCGGGAAGATCATGGTCAGTCCGCAGCCGTGTTCAGCCGGCTGCTGAAAGACCAGCAGCCGGTTCCAGCCGGGGACCAGGTGCAGCTCCAGCCGCTGGCCGAAGCTCCGGTCCGCGGCCATAACCAGCTGATTGTTGCAGAAGAGCCGGGTCGGATCGTCGGCAAACAGCACCAAGGACCAGGTCACCGGTTTTTCACTGAACAAAAAGGTGCACCCGGCGTAGGTTCCCGCACCCTGCGACCGCAGGGCGTCGAAGTGCAACGCCGTCCAAGCCTCGGGGCGGCGGAACGTTCCCCGTTCGCGCGGTTCAAAGAACAGCTGGTCCTCCACCTGCGGCGGCGCCACCGGGTGCAATTCCAACGCGGTACCGCCGGTGCCGGGGTGGAGCACCAGTTCGGGCTCCAGCCAGTCCGACTCCGGGCGGTAGGTCGGCAGCAGCCAATTGCGGGGATAATCGATCAGATTGCGGTAGTCGCAGAAGCTGCGGTGCTCTCCGCGCCGGCCCCGGGGGGCGGCCAGAGCCGCTCCCGGGTGGAGTCGCCAATCCGGTCCGGTCCAGACCACCGGTCGATGATCCACTTCCAGCTGGCACCAAACGCCCGGGGTCCGGCGGGTTCCCGCATGCAGCCGGGCATCGTAACGGACCACCAGTCCGATCAGATTGAGTCCCGACTGCAGGGCGACTCCCACCTCGTAGCAATCCGCATACGCCCGGTCGGGATTGGTGTGGGGGCGCGGGCCGCCGCCGATCAGTCGATCGTTCACAAAGAGCTGATAGACCGAATTGGCACTGATCCAGAGCCGCGCTTCCAACCCCGGATCATCGAGCATGAACTCTTTGCGCAACAACATGAAACAGTCGTTGCTCTCCAGCCCTTCCCGGTGCCAGATCCAGTTTCCGCGAATTTGCTCCGGCAGTCGTTCCCGCTCCATCTTCGCTCCTTGACCTTGCGTGTTCCCTCGGCAAAACTCCCACTATATTATGTACCGGTTCCGCCAAATGTCAATTCGGAATTTGAAAATATTCCAAAAAAGAACCAAGCGGCCGGTTGATGCGCAGCTGCCGTGGCTCCGCGATCAGTAGTTCCGGAACAGCGCCACCGACTCTTTCAGCTGCCGCAGCGGCTCTTGCGCACAGACGAACTCCATGCCGAGATAACCGGTGTACCCGGCGCGGCGGGCCGCGGCGATGATCTCCGGGTAGGGAATCTCCTGTTCCGGCCCGGGGAAATCGCGCCGGGGCGCTCCCGCCAGGTGCAGATGGGCGATCAGCTCCATGTTCGCGGCGAAATCGGCCAGAATATCCTGCTGCTGCCGGAACATGTGGTAGACGTCGTACAGCACCTTGAAGTACGGCGAGTTGAACTCCCGCGCCAGCCGGAACCCGAAGGCGGAGTGGTCGGCCTGATAGCCCGGGTGGTCGAACGGGTTGAGCATCTCCAGAACCAGCGTCACGCCATGCCGTTCGGCGAACGGCAGCAGTTCGGAATAACCGGCCCGGCAGTTCTCATACCCCTGCGCATCGCTCTCGCCGAAGCGGTTCCCGCTGAACACAATCACCTGGGGAACCCCGGCGTCGGCCGCCTGTTCGATGGCCCGGCGCAGCTCGGAGCTCAGTCGCTCCCGGTTGGCCGGGTTGTTCATGCCCTCGACCATGCCCGGCCCGCTCTGATTCAACAGTGTCAGCCCGGCCCGCCGGATCGCGGGCAGGTCCGCCAGCGGCGCCATTTCCACGGCGTCGCAACCGGCCTCGGCCAGTCCGGCGTAGTAGTCGTCGAGCGGAACGTCGGGACGCCGGAAACACCAGTTCGCGGCACTGAATTGGTACTTCATTGCTGATTCCTCCAGTCAAAGGTGATGCCCATCGCCCCGGCTCCCGGATCGGAGGCGGCGGCATAGGCGTTGTCATACGCTTCGGGTTGGAAATTGTGGGTGTTGAGTCCGTCCAGCCGGATCCGGCCGTCGGCGATGAAGCGGAACCAGATGTCGATCGCCTTGGCCGAATTCCACTCCGGCGTCTCATGGCCGTCGTGGGTGGCGGTGATCCGGATGCCTTTGGTCATCACGTCACTGCTGAGGTGTTGCCGGGCCGGAGAGCCGGTGTCGCCGAGGATCACCACCCGCCCGAAACGGCGCACGAGGCGCAGGGCGTCCGAAAACACCGCCGCGTTGCCGGTGGTGTCGATCACCACGTCGATGCCGGGATCTCCAATCCTGCGGGCGATCTCCTCCGGCGCGTCGGAGCTCTTCAGCGCCAGCGTTTCGGCGTCGACACCGCGCCGGATCAGCTCCAGCCGCCCGGCGACCGGATCGACCACGAACAGACGTCCCGCGCCCGCGGCCCCGACCCAGCGCGCGGCCATCTGGCCGATCGGACCGGCGCCGAGGATCGCCACGTTGCGGCCGAAGAGATTCCCGGTTCCGGTCAGCGCCATCGAGGCGATTTTGGCCAGCGCAAACCACGCCGCCTGTCGCGGATCCAGCTCCTTCGGGGCCGGGAAGCAGTTCGCTTCAGGCTGGGTCTGCACCGAGGCGTGTCCGGCGCGGCAGACCACCCGGTCGCCGACCTGGAAGCGGCTGGTTTCCGGGCCGCAGGCGATGACTTCGCAGACCGCGGCGTAGCCGGGGTAGAAGGGGTACTTCACCCAGTTGTCCCAGTGGGTTCCGGCGTCGAACCGGCGATGCAGGACAATGCATTCGGTGCCCGAGCTGATCAGCGTGACCAGCGTGCGCAGCCGCAGTTCGCCGGGCCGGAGTTCCGGCGGCGTGAATGACTCCAGGAGAATCTGATCCTGACCGGTAAAGACAAGACGCTTTTCCATAATAATACTTCTCTCCTCTGTTGAATCGTGCCGACCGCCGACCCGGTGGCCGGTTCGGATATCTGGGCATATTGTATTGCAAAAAATGATTTCTGTCAATATATTATACAGGTTGGAAATTATCGAAAATATGGATCTTATGATTGCTGAGCGGAGTTTGTTCTATTACGGGGCGGTACCGGAGGAACCGGAACGGCTGGCGATTCCGGCGCTGGGCATCCACGAGCGCATGGCCCCCGGCTTGATCTCCTATCCGGCGCACCCGGGGGAGTATCTGCTGATGTTCTTCCACTCCGCGGCCCGGGCGGGGACTCCGGACCGGATGTCGGCGGCGGCGGGAGAGTTGATGATCTGGGGGCGCGACCGCGTTTACTGCTACGGCCACCCGGAGCAGGGGTGGGATCACTCCTGGCTGCGGGTGCGGGGGCGGGCCTTTGACCGGATTGTCGCCCAGCACCGGCTGATTCTGGACCGGCCGCTGGGCGGCGGCGGACTGGAGGCGCTGGTCGGGCGGTACTGGCGGCTGCTGCACGACGAACTGCACGCCCGCCGGGAGCCGGACGAATACGCGCTGGAGCAGTGGCTGAATCTGCTGGTCTACGAGGTGATGCGTCAGATCCGCGGCGCGGATCCGGAGATTCCGGAGCCGATCCGGCGGGCGGAGCGGTTTCTGGTCGGCGAGATCGCCGGGGCGCCGACGCTGGCCGGGGCGGCCCGGCGGGCGGCGCTGTCGATCCCGCGTTTCATCGCGGTGTTCCGGCAGTACTACGGATTGCCGCCGATGCGTTATCTGCAGCAGAAGCGCATGGCGCTGGCCCGGACGCTGCTGCGGCGGCGGAATCTCACGATCAAGGAGGTGGCGCAGCACTGCGGCTTCCGGGATCCGCTGCACTTTTCCCGCTGTTTCCGGCGCGACTGCGGGGTCTCGCCGCGGGCCTACCGCGACGCCGAGGGTCAATGAAAAGGCCCCGGCGGAATCAACTCCGCCGGGGCCCGGGGTGAAGTCAGGACGCGGCTATTGGGCCGGAGCCAGCTCCACGGTGGTCCAGCGATCCGGATAGAGTTCCGCCTCCAGCGGCATGTCGCTGACCAGATTGGTGTCCGCATTCGCGTAGTAGACGCGCGCCGTGTTGTACTCGCCGTTGGGATCGGAGAGGATGAAGCCCACGTCGCCGCGCAGCTTCAGCCCCGGCTCGGGGGTGATCCCCAGCTCCCGCCACGGAATCCGCAGTGTGACGGTGTACGCCTGATCCCGGGTTTCGACCTTGATCTCGGGGGCGGTCAGCCGCCGCACCCGGTCGAACTCCACCACGCCCACCGGCGACTGGTAGCGCACCTTCTCGCCGGCGGCGGCGCCCGGCGCCACCCGCTCCATCATCACCGCCAGCGGCTGCTCTCCGAACGGCGCCACCAGAAGCCGGAAGTCACCCGCCCGGGCCTGCCGCTGATCGTTGGCCGTGGCCGACAGCTGCAGATCGACCGCATCACCGGTCTTGAACAGCCGGGTCCACTCCTTGCCGTGGTTCTTCCAGGGCGAGGGATCCTGCACCGTGAACCGGCAGTAGAGATCCTGCGGCGTATAGGCCAGCTGGCAGCTGCCCTCCACCGGCTGCCCGGTCCGGGCGATGCGCAGTGCCGGGATCTGCGACCAGTCCGGCGCCGCTTCCACCCGGGTGATCCGGATCGGTTCGACCCTGGTCCCGGCAGCCCGGCGCGCGGCGTTGGCCTGATCGGCCTTGATCAGATCGGCCTGACTGACGGTGAGCGCCGGAGCGTTGAAGCGCCGGATATTCTCCAACCCTTTGATCGTCATCATCATCGCCGCCTGACCCGGAATGCCGCAGGTCATCCGGACCACCCCGTCGCTCTGACGGCCGCACCAGCCGTTGAACGGTTCGCTGCCCTGACTGAACAGCTCCATGGGCATGCCCCGCAGCTGCTCTTCGGTGGGCGGCAGCGAGGTCCCCGGCAGCCGCCCGTCCTGGAACATGGCGCCGACGTAGAGCCCGTCGGTGGTCAGATAGAAATCCTGCCCCAGATTGCCGCGCATCATGAAGACGTTTCCGCCTTCGCCGCAGCGGTCGATCACGCCGGTGATCTTCAGCGGGCCGATCAGCAGCCCCGGACGCGGCATGGTGGCCCGGTGCGAACCGTGGACCTGATGATAGGGACTGCGGTAACGCCAGCGCAGCGCGCCGGTCTTCTTATCCAGTCCGGCCACATAGGTTTCGTTGTCGATGCCCGCGAAGGTCAGGATCGTGTCCTCCCCCGGCACCGGCACCGCTTCGTCCGCCGCGAGTTCGGAGATCTGCCGGATCGAATCCCGGCTGAAGCGCGGCGCCCCGTCCGGAGCGAAGCCCACGGGCGTGATCTTCCAGAGCCGCCGCTGATGGCGGTCGGTGCCGTAGAACGAGAGATCCGCCGGATCCATCCGCTGCCCCCAGCCGCCCGCCAGCGGAATCGAGGCTACGCCGCGCTCACGGTCGGTGTTCGGCTTGAGGGCCGGGATGATTTCGCACTCCTCGAGCTGCACGGTGCCGTCGGCGTTGAGATCGTTCCAGATCAAGCCGTCATAGCCGTTGAACCGGTCGAATTCTGCGCGATTCGGAATCAGTTGCGAGCCGTCCGGCCGCAGCGTTCCGGCCAGCCGCCCGACGGAGGTCAGCGCCGCCACCGGTTTCCAGCCGTCGGCGCGCTTCATCAGAATGACTGACCCCATCCAGTCCCAGTAGGGCGGGACGAAGTAGTACTCGTGCTCCTGCCCGGAGGCGGAGCTGCGGAAGATGTGCCCCTGGCCGTGATCGCTGGTCGAGAGCCGATAGGTCGGCTCCGCCGAGGCGGGCGGATTCCACAGCACTTCGTCCATCTGCCAGGTTCCGGCCTGGCGGTCGAGCTTGAGCTGATTGGGGCCGACATAGGCCAGCGTCGGATCCTGATCGTGCAGGAAACTGCCGGTCCCGGAGTAGCCGGTGTTGCCGATGTAGTCGCGCGCCCAGCTGCCGTCGGGATTCCAGACCGAGACCCGGCGCGGGTAGTCCGAGCCCTCGGTCACCCACAGCCGGCCGTCGGGCGCAAAGGCCAGGTCGATCACTTCACGCAGACCGTCGGACTGGAACTTGCCCTGCAACGCCCGGCCGCCGCGCCGACCGACGGTGCAGCGCAGCTTGCCGTCCGGACCGTAGACCTTGATCTGCAGATCCTTGCCGTGGTCGGCCACCGCCGGATTCCCGTTCCGGTCCAGCGCCAGGGCGCCGGGCCGTTCCGGGGCCGGGGTCAACTCCAGAACTTTTTCCGCGCCGCTTTTCAGATCGTGACGCCGGAGCTTCCCGTCGCGGAAGAACCAGAGTCCGCCATCGTGCCAGGCCAGCGGCGTGGTCGGCGTGGCCGTGGTGCCGGGGAGCTCCGGCGTGATCTGGTCGGCCTGCAGCTTGCGCGTCTCGCGCAGCGCGCCGGATTCCGGATCGAGCCGCAGCAGCCGGTCATCCTCCAGCAGCACATAGAGATCGTCGGGCGAGGCGGCCAGCGCCCGGACCGCCGGGGCTTTCTCCTCCTTGAGCACCACCCGCAGCGGCAGCGGGAAGGGCAGGTCGTTGGTGAACGGCGAATAGGCGCCGGTCTTCGCATCCAGCCGGATCAGCAGCGGCTCCTTGGCATCCCAGAAGTTCGGCACGAAGAAGACGTAGCGGTCGTTGGCGGTCAGCTGATCGGCGGCGCGCTTTTCGCTCCAGCGTTTTTTGCCGTCCGGCCCCATCGCCCAGATGCCGTAGCCGCCTTCGACCACCCGGCAGGCCAGAATCACCAGCTCGCCGGAGCGCTCCGCCAGCTCGGGCCGCGAGTGATCCGAGCCCCAGGCGCCGGTGCCGTCGGGCGTGGCCCAGGGCGGAGTCCCCGGATTGTAGAAACACCCCTCGTATTCGGCGCCCAGCCCCTGATGGGTCAAGCCGCGGACCCGGTAGGTACCGGGCGCGGCCAGTTTGCCGTCCTCGGTCAGGCCGTCCCAGAGCACCTGAATGGGGAGTTTGCCGTTCCGGGCTTCGCCGGTGGCGTACTCCGCGGGCGGCAGATCGCCGGCCAGATTGCGGATCCGGTTGCCCTGTTCGTCCTCGATCACCAGCGTGAAGCGCGAGGCGTCGGCCGGAATCTCCGCCGTGACCGGAATGGTACCGGCGATTTTCGCCTCGTCGGAGACGTAGCGCCGCTCCTCCGGGAGCGAATCCGCGCGCAGCGTCAGCGTGCCCCAGCTGTCCTTGGCGCTCCAGAAAAATTCGCGCGAGGTCTTGCCCGGAGCCATGTTGTCGGCGTAACGGTGAATCGGCCAGGTCATGCCGGTGGGGTCGCCCCACAGGAACTCCAGCCCGCACTTGAGCGAGTCCCCGGCCTGCAGTTGTTTCGGTTTGCGGTAGATGACCTTCCAGGGCAGCTTCAGCTCATGGACGAAGCCGGAGCCGTCGGGGAGTTCGCGATAGGCCGACTCCACCCCGTCCTTGAATTTGGTGACGCCGGGTTTGTCGCAGTAGACCACCATGTCGGTACCCTTCAATTCACTGGCCGGATCCAGCCAGTAGGAGACCTCCAGCGCCGGGCGGTCTTTGCCTTGACTCCAGGCGGTGGCCCAGGCCACCTTTTCATCGGCGATGATCCGGAACTGGACCGCGTCGGCCAGCCAGCCGCGACCCGGTTCAAAATCCGGATCGATCTTGCTGTTGAGCGGCATGGGATCCTTCCAGTAAAAGGACAAATAGAGGTTGTCCGGATCCCACATCGCGGCGGTCTTGACCGAAAACCGGTCCCGCACCGCGGTGTCAGCAAAACTCCAGATCCGGCCCGAGAGATCCCACTCGGAAAGATCCCCGTCAATGGTCACCGGGCCTTTGACCGGGACCGCGAAAAAACCTTCGTTCTGGGTCTGACGGCCGATCATATTCTCCGCCGCCGCCGCGCCCAGCGCCAACAGCGAACAGCCGACGGCGAAAATCCGGGAAAACTTCATGCTACTCCTCCAGTTTCAATTTGAGCAACCGCTGATTCGCCGGATCGTGGACCACCAGCGTGGTTCCGTTGAAGGCGAGGTTGCCCGGGGTTTCCAGCCGGGTCGAAGCCAGCTGATTGCCTTTTTCATCGAGGACTCGAATCCGCTGTTTGGCGGGATCCGAGACCGCCAGTTTGCCGTTGCTCCAGGCGATTTTCAGCTCCGGACCCAGATCGTTTCCGAAGCGCCGGACCTCCTGCCAGTTGTTGCCGGCCCGGGTGAATTCGATGATCCGGCCGTCGCCGGCGGCGTAGAGTTTCTGAGGACCGGCTCCGGTCAGCCCGGTATAGCGGGATACCGGCCGGGCGGTGATCAGTTTCACTTCGCCGAGGTCTTTGCGCCAGGTGCTGTTGCGGTCCTGGGCCACTTCGCTCAGCGTGGCTTTGCCGTCGGCTCCGAGCGCGAGCAGATTCCACTCGCCGGTACCGTCCTCGCGGGCGCGGTAAAGGGCCAGCCCGACCAGGTTCTCCGGCAGTTTGAGCGCTCCGGCGTTGCCGCAGACCAGCTCCCGGTCGTCGAGCTTGCCCAGGGCCAGCCCGAACCCGCCGTAGATGTTGCAGGGGTAGAGCACGGTGTCGGCGTCGAAGTAGGCCGCCGGACCGGTGCCCGAAAAGACCACGCTGCCGTCGGCGGGGGACTGGGCGTCGCGCCCGGGGTTCCAGATGAACTGCCTGGCCAGCACCCGGCCGGAACTGTCGATGGCCAGCGTTTGGCCGTCCGGAAAGGCGCCGATCCGCCGCAGCAGCTTGAGCCGCTTGAGCTGCGGCTGGTATTCGGCCAGCTGAATGACGCCATTCATGCCGCTGATGGCGAACAATCCGGGCTTGACCAGCGCGATGCCGGGACTGTTCTCGGCGTCGTAGTTGCAGCTGACGTACCCGATGAAGTGGCCGGAGCCGCCACCGAGCACCACCCCCGGCGCCGGTTCAAATTCGCGGTTGAAACGCTTGACCGTGCCGTGCCAGGCGCCGCCCAGCCAGGCTCCGTCCAGAAAGCGCGCCCGGTCGGCTCCTCCCTCGCGATCGCCGATGTACCGGCGGGGCCAGAGTTCGTTTTGCAGGAGTTTGCCGTTCTCCACCCGGTGGGCGCTGCGGTCGAACATCACATAGAGGTCGCCCCGGTCGTCGAAGTCGAGCCCGCTGCACCAGATCTCACGCCCCAGATCCCCGAACGGTTCGGTCTTGCCGGAGGCCGGATCGAGCAGAAAGAGCTTGCCGGGCTTGGTCAACACCGCGAGTTTGCCGTCGCGGGCCGAGGCTGAAAGCGCCACCGGCTCCTTCAGCTCTCCCGGAATCGGCTCCGCCGCGGCTCCCTCGGCGCTGCCGAGCTTGAGCCGGTACAGCCGATTCTGGAGCAGCATGACCAGATAATCGCCGGCCCGGACCATCGCATCCAGATGCGAGGCGCTTTCCGGCAGAACGTAGGTGGCGTAGAGCCGGCCATCCAGGGTATAGGCGTTCAGCTGCTTGCGCCCGACCCGCTCAAAGAGCAGCCCCCGTTCGGCGTCGTACACCGTGCCGATGCCGACGTTGCGCAGGTTGGTGGTGTCGCCGAATTTGACCGGCCGGTTCGGTTCGCCCGAATTGCCGAGGATGCTTTCCAGCTGCAAAGCGGCACCCCAGTTCAGGGCGCCGGAGGCGAGCAGCGCCAGCGTCAGAAGTTCTTTTTTGCCCATGATTTCACTCTCCGAAGTTCAAGGTGCCCCAGAATTTCGGGGCGAGCATGGTTTCGCCGGGGACGTCGTTGACCAGCCCGGTGGCCTGATTCGACCAGTAGCGGCGCGACAGGTTGATCGTCCCGTCGCGATCGCCGTAGATCACGCCGAAGTCGCCGCGCAGACTCTTGCCCGCCGGGTCGGTCAGACCCAGTTCCGCCAGCGGAACGGTCGCCCGCACCCGGTAGCCCCAGTCGAAGCGCTGAACCTCGATCTGGGCCGATTTCAGCTGTTTGACGTCATCCACCTTTTCGCTGCGCCAGGGACTGGCGAACTCCACCGGATTCGCGCCGGTCTGATCGGTCAGCCGGTAGCGGTAGAGCACCGCCAGATTCCCCCCCTGATACGGCGCGATCGACAGCCGCAGGTCCCCCGGAGCCGCGCCGTCGCGCGCCGCCGGTGCGTTCGGATCGGTTCCGAGCTGGAAATCCACCGCGTCGCCGGTCTTGAACAGCCGGGTCCAGTCCTTGCCGTTGTTCACCCACGGCGAGAGGTCGGTCACCAGATACTCCAGATAGAGGTTCCGGCTGTCGAACGCCGCCTTGGCCCGGATCTCCCAGTTGGAGCTCGACCAGTTGGCCGAAATCGGAAGCTGATCGAAATTGATCTTGCCGTCGGGCACCCGGGAGACCGACGCGACTTTGGCGCCCTCGCTCTCGGCCGCCCGTTGGGTGCGCCGTTCTGCCGCCGCAATCATCTCCGGCGTGACGGTGAATTCCCCCTGGCCGCGTTTGACCTGATCCAGTCCGGCCAGCGTGTAGATCCGGTAGCCGCTGGTGCCGCCGGTCAGCAGATACCGGCGATGCTTGCGGTCGTACTCGAAGTTGCCGCCGAAGGGTTCGCCGCCGATCAGCCCCGGTCCGACCACTTCGGCCACCCGGCAGTCGGAGAACATCTCATCCAGATAGAGCCCGTCGCTGGTGACCACGAACAGCCGCCCGTGATTGCCGATCCAGACCATCACGTCTCCCTGATCGTCCAGCGGCGCGCAGCCCAGCGCGAAGAGGTTGCCCTGCATCTCTCCGGGTTGCGGCAGCGGCGCGTTGTGCGAGCCGTGAACGTTGGTCCAGCGGTTCTCCAGCAGCCAGTCGATGGTGCCGTCGGGCCGGAAGGCGAGCATGAAGGGGTCGGAGTTGACGATGGCCCGGCCCTGCGAATCGTTGACCACCGCCTCGGTGATCGTGCGGACGCCGCTGGGCAGCTCCTCCCGGATCGGCACGGCATTGGCCAGCGCCTTCCGGAACGAGTAGTTCGGGGCTCCCACCTGATTGAAGCCGTCCGGCTTCAGCGTCAGCAGCTGGAACTCACCCTTTTCGTTGCGGTAGGGCAGATGCAGCGTCAGGTCGTGGGCCCGCATGCCCCAGCCGCCGTTTTCCGGCGCCACGGTGTGGGGCGGCAGAAACTCAAATTCCCCCTCGTCGAAATCGCCGTTGCCGTTCTTGTCCACCCACAGCACGCCGACCGAGCGGCACTGGGGGTCGCCGTAGTTCTGATCCGGACGCGCCCGGTCGAAGGTCTTTTCCACCAAGTCGTTGAAGACCGGAACCCGTTTCCAGTTCAGCGCGAAGAACAGCTGGTGCACGGTCGACACCAGCGCCAGATCGCGCACGCTGCCGTCGGGCATCACTTCGGAGATGGTGCCGGCTTTGCCCAGCCCCAGCAGGAAGGTCCGGCCGTCCTGATGCACAAACCGGTAGTTGAAGCATTCCGGAATCTTTCCCTTGAGATGCCCGCCCTCCAGCTGCATCACGCTGTGGATGGCGGAGGTGCCTTTTTCGTAATCGACGTCCCAGAGACAGCGGTGTCCCACCCAGAGCTCCCCGTTCGCGGGGTCGACGCCGCCGCCGGGGCTGCCGTAGGCCGGGCAGCCGACCTTTTCATAGAGCAGCTTTCCGGTTGCCGCGTTCCAGCGGCTGATCCGTTTGGGATTCTGCCGGTTTTCCGCCACCCAGAGCTCTCCGGCCGGGGTCACCGCCACGCCCACGGGCTCCACCAGCCGTTCGGGCTGCCAGGTTCCGGCGTAGCCGCCGCCGGGTTTGCCCACCGTGCGCCGGGCCCGGCCGTCGGGACCGTAGACCTTGATCGTCGAGTCCGGCGCGCCGGAGACGAAAAACTCCTGATTGCGGACGTACAGCCCGCGCGGCGCGTAGGGCAGGGTGAAGAGCGCGGCGACTTTGCCGTTCTGCCGGTCCAGCGTCACGACCTTCCGGCCGGAGACGGCGTAGAGTTTCTGCCCGTCCCAGGCCAGCGGACCGGGTTCGGGCAACGCGAAATTGCCGGTGACCTTGCCGGTCTCCGGATCGACTTTCATGACCTGATTCTGCTCCCGGTTCGAGACGTAGAGCACGCTGTCGGCCAGCGCCGCCCCGGTCAGCGGGAAGGTTCTCCGGTCCTCCGGTTTCCACTCCTTTTTCGCGCCCCGGTACAGGATCGAGTACTGGGCGTTGCCGCCCTTCGGCGGAATCACGTTCCCCGATTCGATGTCGTAAACGGTCAGCGTGGTCGCCGGTTCATTGCCGCGTCCGCTCCAGGCGCCGCCGTCGTTCAGCACATAGAGCCGGTTGTCATCGGCGGCCAGAAACACCTCCTCGATTCCGGCTCCGCCGACCTGGTGGTAGCCGCGCACCAGCTTGCCCTCGGGGGTCAGCGCCACGATGGCGTTGCCGCCCTCGGTGATCGAGGCGGCGGCGAAGACGTAGCGGTCGTTGACCGCCAGCGCGGTCATGGTGCCGTGGTTGGCGCCCCAGGGCGAGAAGACCTTCTCATCGCCGTTGGCGTACTGCATGCGGAAGGTCGGGACGATGCCGGGATGCGAGGCGCTCCGGAAGCGGTATTTCCCCGGCGCGACCAGATTGCCGAGTTCATCGCGGCCATCCCAGACCAGGGTCTGTTTCCCGGCTCCGTACTCCAGGCCGGAGACCAGATTGCGCACCCGCTTCCCCTCCGGCGTCTCGATCACCACCGAGAGCTTGCCGGACATCGGCTGCTCCACCGTGAAGTGGATCTCCTGTTTGCGGTCGTCGGCCTCCTTGCGGTAGGCGGCGTAGTCGAAGACCGGCCAGACGTCCGCGGCCGGCAACCGGGTGCCCAGCGACGGCGCCAGAAAGATCTCCCGCTGGCGCAGTTTGGCTCCGCGGTCGAACCAGCTGGCCTCCAGTGCCAGACGCAGGGGTTTCGTGCCGCCGATCTGCTCCGGGGTCAGCGTGACCTCCGCGGGGAACTCCTTGACCGGGATCAGCGCGGTCTTCCCGGCGTCGGCGCCGAGCCGGATGGTCAGCGCCGCGTAGGGGTTTTCGGCTTCCAGCCGGACCACATAGTTTTTGCCCTCCTCCTGGATCGCCATCTTTACTTCGGGCGACAGGGCGTTGGAGAGGATCAGAAAATCCTCCGGCGCGAATTCCGCCGCCGACAGTGTGGTCAGCGCGAACCCGCAGGCTAAGGCCAAACGGCGTTTCAGGGTCATACTACCTCCCTTGCTGTGGGTGAATGGTTTGGTTTCTCGGACCGGGATTACTCGAACGTGAGTTCTCCCCAGTTTTTCGGCGTGATCTGAAGTTCAAACACCACATCGTCGACCAGTCCGGTCTGCTGATTGGCCCAGTGCGTGCGCAGCTTGGTGCGCTCCCCGGCCGGATCGGCGTGGGTGGCCCCGAAGTCGCCGTGGAAGACGGTTCCGGCTCCCGGCTTGACGCCCAGCAGCGCAAAGGGAATCTTGACCTCCACGGTGTAACGGTTGTTCTCTTTCCGGAGCTCAATCGGCAGGTCGAGTTGTTCCACCAGATCGACCTGATAGCCCTGAACCACGCCCGAGGTGAAGACCCGCGGATTCTTCTTTTCGGAGACGAACCGGTAGAGCACCGCGGTCGGTTTCCCGTTCAGATTGCCGATGCTCAGCCGGAGATCTCCGGCCACCGGCTCGGTCCGGGCCGGATCGGCGTCGGGATCGGCGCCGAACTGGAAGTCCACCGTGTCGCCGGTGGCGTACAGCTGGGAGAAATCCCGGGCGCCGTTGATGAACGGAGTCGGATCATTGACCTCCCAGCCGAGGTAGAGATTCTCACCGTCGTGCGCCAGCGCGGTCCGCACCTTCGACTCCCGATTCTTCTGGTAGTCGAGGATGTTCATGCCCTTGAAGTCGGCGTTGAGATGACCGGTGAAGTTCGGCGTTCCCCGCTTGATCGTGACCTTCCGGGTCCCGGCCAGCTTCTGCAGCGCCTGTTCCCGGAATTGACGCGCCAGCGCCGGATCGGACTCGGTCAGCACCAGCTTGCCGGAGCCGTTCACCCGCCGGACCTGATCGAGATTTTCCAGCTCCACATTCCACAACGCCATTTTCCCGGCCTGAAGATAGATCTTCCCGTCATCGGCCAGAGTGGCGGAGCCGCCGAAGTCCTCGCCGCCGCTGCCCGGAGGCAGCATGGTCAGATCGGCCCCCGGCCGCGCCTCCTCCGGCCACTTCCACTCAAAGACGTTGCCGTTGAAGATCCGGGTCAGGTAGAAGCCATCGGCGGTCAGGGCGTTCCATTCGCCGAGGTTGCCGTTGATGATCCAGAAGTCCCCCGCCTCCGGCGTGCTCACGCAGCCGATCGGGCCGTAGGCGCCCCGGAACAGTCCGGGATCCGGCGCCGGAGCCCGATGCGAACCGTGCACCTGGAAGTACGGATTGGGGTAGGTCCAGAGCTGTTCGCCGGTCGCCAGATCGAAGCAGGTCCACAGGTCGCCGGCGGGATGGTCGGGCACATGCAGATTGGTCAGAATGGTCCGGTTGTCGGCGCTGGGCACGGCACAGTAGTAGTTGCGCTGCGCTCCGGCGCTCATCGCTTCGGGCATCTTTTTGAAGTGCGTCGGTTCGTACACCGGGACTCCGTTGTCCAGATATTCCCGGACCGGGAAGGCGTAGAGCCGGTGGTCCCGGGTGTTCAGCGCGTAGATGGTCAGATCCGGGCCCACGTTCAGCGACCAGCTGTTGCTGCCCGCGGGGAAGAGCGGCGCCTCGAAGACCGCCAGCTCCTGCTCCTGACGCTCGCCGTCGCCGTTCCGGTCGACCCAGAATTCGGTTTGGGTCTCCTTGCCCTCGCGGGCGCCGCACTGGTTGTCCAGCGTGAAGAGTTTCCGGTAGTCCCCGTCGCCGCGCCGCTCCCAGACCTGCAGCTTGCCGGCGCCGTAGCGCATGGTGTTGGTGAACAGGTAGAGCCGACCGTTCGGCCCCTTGCGGAAGGTGGCGAACTGGTGATAGGTGTCGTCGAACGCGCCCAGACATTCGGCCACGCCGGTCTTCGGATCCAGCCGCCATTCGCAGCCGATGCCGACCATCAGATTCGGATCGACCGGATTGATCGCGCCGCCGCTGGCGCCGTAGTGGGTGGGCCCCAGATGGTCGCGGATCAGTTTGCCGTTCTCCAGATTCCAGACGCTGACCCGCTTGGGGTGTTCGTAAGCCTCGGCCACCCAGAGCTGATTCTGCGGATCGACCGCCAGCCCCAGCGGGTCGATCATGCCGTCGGCCTGCCAGCGGCCGATGCGCGGGTGTCCGCCCGGGCGGCCGATGCGTCCGACCTCCTTGCCGTCGGGCGTGTAGATCACCACCTGCATGGCGGGCGCGCCGCAGCTGACCAGTATGCGCCCGGCCGCATCCGTGGTGACGCCGCGGAGATTGAAGCCGTTCGTGACCACCGGTTTGCACGCTCCGGTCTGCGGGTTCAGCACCAGCACCTGCCGACCCGCGGAGATCACATAGAGCAGCGAATCATTGACGTAGTGCAGCGGTCCCGGCTGCGGCACGGCGAAGGCCCGTTCCGGCTTGCCGGTGGCGCCGTCGAGCACCACCACGCGATCTTCGGGGAACGGACGCAGCGCCTCGCCGAAGATCCGGACGAGTTCCCGGAAGTTGGCCCGGGCCAGCTCTGCTTCGGTCATCTGCTCCGCCTTCTCGACCAGCTCCGTCGAGTCCAGCAGCCCGTTCAGCGCGCGGGTGACTTCGACGTCGAACCGGGGACCGCCGTTCCAGGTGCGGAAGGCCTCCTCCTGCGGGGTTTTTCCCGCCAGAAAGTCCTTGAGCCGTCCGGTGGTGCGCGGGTCGATCTGCGCGTAGAGTTCCCGGGCCGGCGGCTGATCGGTCTGCAGCAGCCGGATCATCGCCTTCCAGTCGGCGACGTCGTTCGGGAAGAAGCGGGCCGGGGCGATGGAGCCGAACAGTTTGCCGCCGCCCGCGGCCACGCCGGTGAAGTCATCGTAGCCGGGCAGTTCCGCCGTCCACAAACTCTCCAGCGGCAGAATGTGCGACTTGCTCCCCTGCCAGTTGAGGTACCCGCCGGTCTCGGCGTTGACCCGGCTGATGCTGCCGCTGTTGTTACCCTTGGTCCAGTCGTTTTTGGGGTGGAGCACATAGACCGTGTCGTTGCCGACGGCGATGTAGTTCGGATCGGCGGCGCCGGTGGTGTTCTGGAGGCTCCAGAGGTGTTTTCCGGCAAAGTCGGTGGCCACCAGATGGCGGCCGCCCTCGGCGCCGTTGCAGGCCAGGTAGATCCGTTTGCCGTCGGTCCGGACGGCGGTGGGGACTCCGTGGTCGCCGAGCCAGAAGTCATCCGGCCGCGACTGCCAGGGGGCGCGGCCGCCGATCGCGGCGGCTCCCCGGTAGGTGAGTTTGATGCCGGGGTGGAACAGCGCCTTCCAGGTGTATTCGCCGGGCGGGAGCGGCTGCCCCGGAGTGCGGTAGACGGCGTCGTCGAGACCATCCCACTTGACGGTCTGGCGTCCGGCTTCGCGCAGCTCGCCGTTGAGCAGATGGCGGACGATTTTCCCGTTCCGGTCGTAGATGTTGAGCGAGACGTAGCCGCGGAACGGCATGTCGAAGACGATTTCGCGCATGCCGGGCCATTCAAAGTTCCGGATCAGACCGGTCCAGTCGACCACCGGAGCGCCGTTTTCCAGATGGGTTGGGAAGGTGCGGCCGTCGGCCACCCGGACCGGTTGCGGCTCGACCTTGCCGCTCTTTTCCAGCGTGGCAAAGCCCCAGTCGTTGTAGGCGCGGAAGGTGAAGATCCGGTCCGGCGCGGCGGTTTTGTCGCTGAAAATATCCTTGATGGAGATTCGGCCGAAGGCTCCGGCGGTGAAGTTCGGTTCGATGGTGAAGCGGAATTGAGAGCCGGGTTCCGGGCGTTTTCCCGACACACTGAGCTCCTTCCAAGGGATGACCAGTTCCTGCACATAGCCTTTGCCGTCGGCGTTCACCGCAAAGGCCTGCCGGGCTCCGGTCGTTTCTTGACGAAACTCCGGCAGCGGATTGTTCGGGACCCCGTTGACCGGGCCCGGCCACTGGCGGCCGATGACCGAGTCGCCAGAGGCGTCGCGCCAGAAGTCCCACCAGCTGGTGGTCGCCTGGTCGGTATCCGGGAACATCACGAACCGGACCTGAAGGCAGTCGCCGTTGAAGCCGTGTCCGCCGCGCAGTTCCGGGTTGTTCAACGGCGTCGGATCGTTCCAGCGTGCCAGCAAATAGAGGTTGTCGGCGTCGTACATGCCGTGGAGCCAGAGCGAATACTGGTCGCGCAGATGCTCCAGTTCGCCGCAGGCGAAGATTCCGCCGCTGAGATCCCAGTCGTCGATCTTGCCGTCGAGGTTGACTGCGCCGGGGGCCGGCAGCAGCCGGAAGCCGTGGTTTTCGGTTTCGGTGGCGGCCAGAAACGGGCCGGTGCAGCACAGGGCCGCAGCGATCAAGGTTTGGCGCCACCGGCGGCCGGGACGGCGCCGGACGGATGCGGATGAACAACGGTTCATGGTGCTCCTTTGTAAGCTACAGATGTTTCTCCCAACATAAATCGCGGAAGAGTTTCCCGCAAAATCGGGAAGTCTCCGCATACAGACAAGACGATTCTCTGCGCAGCATGCCTGGAGCACTTGGCTCTATCACCCCGATTGTCCTCCCGCCCTCCGGCGGGGATGGTTTGCTCAATCGGACTCTTGCCCGCAGCAAGCTGCCGAGGGAGCATTCCTCCGCCGGCAGCTTTTTGGATACTGCATTGTTTCGGATGTTGTAACAGCCTAAATCCTTTACTCCATATTTTCAAGTTTACAAAAACCCCTCAGTGGTGCCCGACCCCCAGCGGCCCATGACCAGCTTCCCGTCGAAGTTGAGCGTCTCGCCGGTGTTCATGAAGATGGCGTTGGGCGGCAGCGCGATGTGTCCACCGACATAGCCGCCGTTGAAAATCCAGACGTTCGGATTTTGATTATCGTAGGTGGAGACCCGGAGCCAGCGCACCGAACCGTCCAGACAGCCGATGTTGCCGCCCGCCGGCCAAGCCCCCGGCAGATGGTTGGTCTCCTGCGGCCCGCCGTTGTTTCCCTCGTCGCGAATGTTGCAGCGGTCGGCCCACAGAGCGGCGGACATCGAGGGCAGGGCGGGGCCGTCGCTCCAGACGGTCGCGGCCCCCTTGCGGTAG
>CASFRF010000040.1 GCA_949297015.1 uncultured bacterium | reverse complement strand
TTTGAGGCAGTCATCCAGAAACAGCCGCGCCTGGATGTCATCGCGTGACGACACCCAGCCGTCCAGCGTCGCGCCGGAGAGCGCTTTCCGCCTGGTCAGGCTGTACGCGCTCGACCAGGAGATGCCGATCTGCCTCGATTTCTCCATGATTTTCAGCCGGGCCGGATCGTTCACCCACCGCGCCTGGAACGGCAGCAGCAGCACGTCGCGCGCCGGAAGATTTTTCGCTCGTCCCATGTTATTTCTCCTTGTCGGACTGATTGGACCTGTCCGACTGGTCGGACCGGTCACAACAGCCCTGCCTGCTCCTCGATTTGTTTGATTGCCTCGTCGCTCAGGCCGGTCGCGATTTTCCGGGATTCCCCCGCCTCACGGAGCCGGAGTTCGAGTTCCGCGATCTCCTTTTCCAGTTCCGCCACCGTGGCCCGGTGTGCCTTTTCCACCGCGTCAAAACGTTTCCGCTGTTCCTCAAGCTGCCGGGAAAGCCGGGCGTTTTTTTCGTCGCTGTCCGCCGCCTTGATCCGGGTGACGGCGGTCACGAGCTTCAAGAGTTCGGACGGATCGCCGGAACCTTTTTCCGCCAGTTCACGCAGCTGTTCCAGCAGCGCCATCTGCGTCATGTCGGCGACACTGCCGATCCCGGCGGTGTCGCGCAGTGCCTCCGCCGCCCAACGGGCCTTGCCGATACGCTGTTCGGTCTCCTCGCGGCGGCGGCGATACTCCTGATAGTCGTCGCTCCGCCAGGCGGCGGTCAACGTGTTGCCGTGCAGCCGGTAGCCGGTTCGGCGGATGCTCTCTGCCACCTCTGGATCGGCGACGATCTCCGCGCCGGTCCGCCCCTCGTAATGGAGCTGGTAGACCCGGCGGCGGATCTCCGGCGGATGATACGTCAAATTGCTTCGCGGTCCGCCCATATCCTCACCCCATGGCTTTGATCCCGTGAATGAACGGGTCGGCCGCGCCCGGATGGTATTCCGCCTGGGCGGCCCCTTTTTCAGTCAGTCGCAGATATTTGCCGGATGAACCCGGCAGCGGTTCGAGATAGCCGTGTTTTTCCAGTTCCCGCCACTCGCGCAGTACGGCGGAAGGTTCGGCTCCGAAGAGTTCAGAATGGCGCATCGCCCGTTCCAGCGTCGTCGGCCCGTATGAGTCGCGCACGGCAATCAGAATCGCCTGGCGCAGAATGAAAACAACTTCAGTTTCCACGGTGGATCCTCCCGTTGGTAATATGTTTCTGTACCGAGTCGTTGAGATTGGCCAGCCAGATTTTGCTGGCGGCGATCTCCTTGAGCAGCTCCGCGTGACCGGCGGCGCAGTTCTTGTCGATCCGGGCAATCTGAAGCGCGTTTTCCCGCTGCAGACTGGTGTTCTCCTTCAGGGCCTCGGCGAGATATTTCAGCTGCAGTGCGAGCTCCCCGGGCCTGGCCTCTTTGACGTGTTCATCGAACTCTCGCTTAAGATCTGCAAATTTTTCTTTTTCAAGAATTTCCAGTTTTTCCGACAGTTCTTTCCGCTCCTGCCGCTCCGCCTCGCGCTGCTCCTCCTCCTTTTTGAGGCTGTTTTTGTAGAGGGCCAGCACCAGCGCGCCGACAACCCCGCCGCCCCCCGCCGCGCTCAGCGCCGCATTGATAAACATCGTCAAATCCATAAGCCCCCCTGTTGTGTTTCGGGTTAAATTGGTTTGCGCA